>CAYJEZ010000117.1:0-7612 GCA_964369215.1 uncultured Eubacteriales bacterium | reverse complement strand
TTTTTTTATATTCATTTAACTTGAGAAACTAACACAAATTAAGCAGAAAATCATGTAAGCAAAGTCAAAATTTTGTTTGACTTTTAGCTTATTTCTCATTATTTCATACTTATCTCGCCACTATCATTAATAATAATGGTGTCTCCTAGTTTCACACCCTCAGGCATCTCTTTTTCTTCAATTGCAAAGTAATTATTGCCTTTATCTTTGCATATCATATAAGGTTTTTCTGCTCTTTCAACAATTAGTTCTTTCATTTTAAAATATTCCTTTCTATTGCAAGCGTTAATAAAATGGTGCATAACTTTGGTTTACTCAGTAAAAACAACAATATCATCTTCATTGTTTGCACATAACATAATAGTTCCGTCTGTATCTGTCCTGTATATTTCTATATTTTGTTTCAATAAATTATCAAGCACTTGTGTATCTGGCAAAGTATTAGTTTGATACCCAGTAGATATAACAGCTATACTAGGGCTAACATATTCGAGAAATCCCTCTGTTGTGCCCGTTTTGCTACCATGGTGAGCAACCATAAGCACATCGGCACTTAAGTCTTTTTTACTGTCTATATAAAACTTTTCTATATCCTCTTCTGTATCTCCCATAAATAGTAGTTCAATATCTTCATAACACAGCCTTATTACTAGAGATGAATTATTGCTCGATAAATTTTCTCCCTCAGGCACATAAATCTCAAATATTGCCTCACCATAATTTAACACAGTGTCTTCTATTATAATTCTTTCGTCAATGCTGTCAAGGGTCTCAATAAGCAAATAATACTCACTGCTCTCCCCTTCTTTATTGTTCATATAAAGTGTTTCTATCGGTACTTCTTCAATAAGTTTATGTGCACTACCTATGTGGTCGTTATCTGGGTGTGTTAAAAATAATGCATCTAGCTTCTCTATTCCTCTTTTTTCAAGATAAAGCATTATATTATCAAACGAGCTAAATTTTGCGCTGTCAATCATAAACGCCCTATCTTTTACCTGTATTAATACAGCGTCTGCCTTGCCTACATCTAGGTAATGCACCGATAAATCATAGCTATTTGCCTCGCTATGTGGAGCTTGTACATCTAAAACTTCTGCAAGCTTATTCCAAAATGCAACACCTTGAGTTGTAAGGCTTAAAAGTGACACCAACAGTATGATAACTACCACTAATAACGGTACTAAGCATTTACTCTTCATCATTATTTTCATTGTCGTCATTATTATCTATTATATTGTTAATCTCTACTATTTTAGTATTTTTTTCATTTTCTATCTCATGATGTTTTTCTGAGCCATCTGCTTTTTGCATGTTTCTCTCAAGCCATTGATTATAACCCATAAGAACTTGCCTTGGTTTTGAGCCCTCATGTGGACCTACCACACCCATTTGTTCCATCTCATCAATCAGTCTACCTGCTCTGGCATAACCTAGCCTTAATCGCCTTTGTAAAAGAGATGTAGACGCTTGCCCTACTTCGACTACACATTTTATTGCATCTTCCATCATAGGGTCCATGTTCTCATTTTCCCCTTTTTCAGGTTTATTTGTCTCTTGAACTGCATTTCGCTCAATATCCTCAATAATTTTTTCATCGTATTCTACAATTCTGTTGTTCTTAATAAAATCAACAACAGCCTCAATCTCTTCTTCTTTTACATAACAGCCTTGAATACGAGTGGGCTTGTGGTTTCCTACTGGTGAGTATAGCATATCTCCTTGGCCTAAAAGCTTCTCCGCTCCTTGAGTATCAAGAATGGTTCTTGAGTCTATAGCAGAAGACACAGCAAATGCAATTCTACTAGGAATATTCGCCTTTATCAAACCGGTAACAACATCCACTGTCGGTCTTTGAGTAGCTACAAGCAAGTGCATTCCGGCAGCACGAGCCATTTGTGCAAGCCTACATATAGAATCCTCAACTTCACTTGGTGCAGCCATCATAAGGTCAGCAAGCTCATCAATAATTATTACTATTTGAGGCATTTTAAGCAATGGTTGTCCGTCCTCATCTTCGTAGTCATTCAGTTTTGCATAGTTATTGTAACCACCAAGGTCTTTTACATTGTGCTCAGCAAATATTTTATATCTGTTAAGCATCTCTGTAACCGCCCAATTAAGCGCACCCGCAGCTTTTCTAGGGTCTGTAACAACAGGTACGAGCAAGTGCGGAATACCGTTGTATACACCAAGCTCTACCACTTTTGGATCTATCATTAAAAACCTAACATCTTCAGGACTTGATTTATATATCAAGCTTACTATAAAAGAGTTAATACAAATTGATTTACCCGAGCCAGTAGTACCAGCTATTAGCATATGTGGCATTTTAGACAAGTCTGCCACCTTAACCTGCCCAGCTATGTCTCTACCTAAAGTTACGGTTAAGTTGCTTGTTGAGCCAATAAACTGATTCGATTCTAAAAGCTCTCTCATTTTTACAATTGTCTTATTTTTATTAGGTATTTCTATACCTACCGCAGCTTTACCAGGAATAGGTGCTTCAATTCTTACACCAACTGCAGCCAAATTAAGGGCAATATCGTCTGATAAATTTGTAATTTTACTTATTTTAACGCCGGGTGCTGGTTGAAGCTCATACCTTGTTACAGACGGACCTCTGCATATATCAACAATTCTTGTCTCAACCCCAAAACTTTTAAGTGTATCAACCAGTTTTTGCCCTATTGTTTGAAGTTCTTGAGTTTCTAAGTCCGCGTTTACCTTATCAGCCATCGACAATAGGCTTACAGGAGGGAAAAAATATGTATCTGGAGCATTTAAGCCATCTCTGTAAAGTGCCATTTGAGCAGTAGTTGCCAACTCTCTTTTTTCGTCTTCTTCGCGTTTTTTCATAAACTCTTTTGCAGCTTTTGCTACATTTTCGAGTATATCGTCAGAACTACCAATGTCTGTTGCAGTAGCACTTGGTGCAGTTTTTACAGCTGTACTTCTCACTTCATTTTTTATTTCTTCTTCAAAATCATCTATGGTCGCTTTCTCTTTTGGTTTCTTTTGCTCTTCACCTATATTGAAATCAAAATCTTCTTCATTGCTTGTTTGCGGCAAGTCTACTTCTTCTAAATCTTGAAATGCTTCTGCAATACTCTGAGTTTCTTCGCCTAGGGTATTTTCTTCTTTAAAATTAGTTTGTTTTTTCTTTATTCCAAAAGCTTGATTAAGATTATCGAGCTTTGAGTTGTCTTTTTTTATAGCCTGCTTAGGCTTGCTTACAAAAATAGCATTGTAGTCATACTCTTCACTATCTTCATAATCAACCTCAGTTTTAAGTAGTTCTTTCTCTGTTTGCTTCTCTTCTATTTTCTCTTTAACTTCTTCTATTTTTTTTGCCACTGCTATAGTAGGTTTTGCAAACATTCGGTATATTCTAACTAAGTCACTACCAGTTAAGAACATTATAGTGACGATTAAAAACAATATGCTAACTATTTTTGCTCCTACATCACCCAGCAAAAACTCTAAAGGAATACCTAGTGCTGCACCTACAACACCAGCTGATTCTCCGCTTATACCCGTATTAAACAAATATTCTACCGCTGTAAAAAAGTCACTGCCCTCTGGTAAAACCACTCCACCCCAAATATGAGCAGTGGTATTAACTAGCAAAATAGTTGCACAAACCATCCAAATTCTTCCTGATATTGTTTTTTTATGGTTGTCTAGTGACGATACTATTGCAACAAATATCATAAGAACCGGCCAAAAAATGGACCAATAAGAGAACATTCCTCTAAGCGCATTATGGCACCAAAGCCACAGCATTTCACCCGGAATAAAAATAATTAATGCAATTAAAATAGCAGAGAAAAATAAAATAACACTTCCCATTTTTTCACTTTTTTGTTTTTCTTTATGTATAGGTGCTTGCTTTGGTTTTGCTGGCGGTTTCTTTTTATTTGCAGAATTATTAGGCTTTGCCGTACTATTTCTACTCTTAGCAGTAGTTTTCTTTTTCTCCAAATCTATTCACTCCCCTAATATGTACAGCGATTGTAGCATATAGTCAGTCCACTTAAATTCATAACCCCTACTTTTAATACCCGATAAATGCATTCATGCATTGGTTTTAGTACCAGTATTGTAAGATTTTGTTTGGTAGTTTTCAAAGTGTATGACTATAAGTAACAATCACAATAAATCATTTGTTTTTAACTACAGGTTTCTTTTTTTGTTTTTCCTTTTTTATCATTTGAGTAAGGCAAGCCATTGCATCAGCTAAGGTTCCTATAGAGTCAATCAAGCCTTCTTCAACAGCATCTGCTCCGTCAAGAACTGTACCTACATCTGTTACCAATTCTTTTGTGTTCATAGCAAGCTTTAAAAACCTGTCTTTACTAATATCTGAATTCTCGGTAACGAAACTAGTTATACGGTCTTGCATTCTATTAAAGTAATCTAAAGTTTGAGGAACACCTAAAATAAGCCCATTAAGCCTTACAGGGTGAATTGTCATAGATGCAGACTTTGCAATAAATGACTTTTTCGCTGCTACTGCAAGTGGCACGCCAATAGAGTGGCCTCCACCTAAAACAAGCGAAACTGTAGGTTTTTTCATTCCTGCTAAAAGCTCTGCAATTGCAAGGCCTGCCTCTACATCTCCTCCAACAGTATTTAATAGAATTAGCAACCCATCTATATCAGGATCTTCGTCTACTGCTACTATTTGAGGAATAACATGCTCATATTTTGTTGTTTTGTTTTGTGCAGGCAAAGTATAATGCCCTTCTATTTGCCCTATAACGGTTAAGCAGTATATAGATTTGTCTGCATCTTTCACAATTACAGAACCGTCAGATACAGTAGCACTCACCATTACTTCTTCTTGCGTTTCTAAACTTTCATCATTTTTAAATTCTTTATAATCTTTTTTGGTTTTCAATTGTAATCACCTCAAAAATAGTTTTCCTAAAATAATTACAAATAAACATTAGTTTTATTATTTTTTATTTACAAAAAAAGGTTTTATTATCTTATATATTTTACCAGCTTTTTCAGAGCCATATTTTTTTACCAGTTTATTATTAATTTCTTGCTTTGATTTACTTTCATTAATAATGGTAGTAATACCCTTGGAATCGTTACTAAACCCACTTAAAGCTGTTTCTAATTCTAACTTTACTTTTTTTGACTTCTCTTGTGACTTCGGCTTTTCTACTGCTATTTCATTAGATCTTGTAACCTTCGCACCTCTACTCTTCCAAAAATTACATATCACATCAAAACCGTTATCTTTACTAACTATACAATATTCTGTTTTATTGTCGTTTGCAATCAAATATCCGAGATATGTCGCCAGTTGAAAATCTAGTGCATTCTTTGTTCCTGTGTTTATACTTATATATTCTCTGTTTATAACAGATTTCTCTAGTAATCTATGTGAAGTAAATGAAAGCTTACTAGTATTTGCGTTGTAAAATACTACTATCTTGTCCTCTTCGCTTAATGTGTTGATATGGCTAAAAACATTATCTCCTACATTTTCGTAGTCTATTAAATATACCATATTATCCTCCTACAAAGTTTAGTGGTACTGCTAAGTTAAAATAATGAAATTATTAGTTTTCTTAAATAATAAAGCAATTTTTTCTCTTTTCTTTTTCCTCCTCGCCAAAGGCGGGGAGGAAAAAGAAATATAAAGATTATTTTCATATTAACTTAACAAAGTAAATTTAGTAGTACTGACTAATTTTTTCTTCTATTAACTCCCATGCTTTTTTAGATGTTTCTTCAAAATTTTCCATCACCCAATTTTTGGGTTTCTCACCTAAATACGGCTCAAAACCATATTTTTTATATAAGTTAAGCGCCTTTATGCTCCAAGTTTGAGAGGTTAAATATATAAAATCTTTATAACCTAGCTCGTTATATAAGTCCAAAATTTTTGTTAGTACTGCCTTAATTAATCCCTTACCTTGAAACTTTGGTGCAGTCGCTATCCAGTGAAAACGCTGAAACTCTTCTCCAAAATGCTCACCATGCCAAAGTGAGCCATATGCTGCTATCTCGCCTTCTTCGGTTAGTACAAATATACATTTTTGCTCTAAAAGCTCTGGATAAGAAGAATACTCTTTCTCCCAAATTTTCTCTGCAGCTTCTAATGTTTCAGTCTGTTCAAGCTCATACTGAATTTTTGCCCACTGTTTTTCAAAACCTTTTTTATATCCGCTAAAAACATAACCCTCTGGTAACTCATACCTTGGGTAGTTACTCGTATCTTTTTTTACCATTATAACCCCAACTAAAGGCAAACTTTTATCTAGCATAAAACTTCCTCCCGTGTAAAATAGTGTTCTTATTATATTAATAACCAAAAATCATATCTTGTTAACTATTATGTAAAAAAACAAAACGGATGTCCCTCTGGGTCAAACAAAGTAACAGCAGGTGGATAAAACTGTTCATCCGCAACTCTTGCGCCACATAAAATAGCATGCTTAACCGCCTCAGCAATATCATCAACTTGAAAATCTAAATGTGCCATAACCCCTTGTTTACCTTCTTTTACAGGCCAAGTTGGAGGATTGTAAAATTCTACTTTTTGAAAAAGCAACATTAACCCCGTATCAGATTTTAGCCCAACAAATTCACTATTAGCGCCAAAGTCCACCTTGTCCCAGCCAAGTAGTTCATAATAAAATTCGCGCAACTTCTGATTGTTCTCACAGTCAAGTACTATACTTGCTAATTTAATATTATTATATGACATATTCCCCTCCAAAAATTTTTATTGGTATTATTAAGTTAAAGTAATGAAAAATTTCTTTTTATATAAAAAGAAAGCCGTTTTTTTCATTATTTCTGTAGTGCTTTCAAAATTAATTACATTTTTATTATAACATTAATTACTATTTTCTTCAAGCAAAAAAATATTAAAAGAAAACCGAAAGATTAAAGGCATCTTTCGGTTCATAAAAATATTTATTTTTATACCCTTGTTCCGTTTATAATCGGCAACATCGGTTTGTATATTAAAGCAACCACAAAGGCACCTAAAAGTCCCTTTATCATTGTAAACGGCATATTAAACATTATTAGTGCCTTAAGTAAATTTTCGTCTGTAGGTTCAGTTCCTACATATGGATTTATCACATTGTAAAGCCCAAGAATAGACTCTATTGGCATAAAATTAAAGTAAATAGGATATACAAGAAAAAAGTTAAATGCCACACTCGCCAAACCCATCGTTATTGCTGCAAGTGCTGTTCCTATAACTGCGCCTTTTATTGTTTTCCATTTTTTAAAAATCAAGCCTGATGTCAACACAAATGTTGCACTTAATAAAAAGTTGGAAAGCTCTCCTACTCCACCCGTGCTAGAAGTTAAAAGGTTTAATAAGTTCTTTACAAAACTTACAACCACCCCACTTATTGGCCCTATCATAAATCCTGCTATAACCGCAGGAATATCGGAAAAGTCTAGTTTAATAAAACTTGGCATAAGTGGCACATTTATGCTAAAAAACATTAACACCGCAGACATAGCTGCTAAAATCGCTGTAATTGTCATTTTTCTTATTGAAGTTGTTCTATTTGTTGGCACAATTTTTCTACACCTTTCTTTTAAAAGATTTTGTTAATGATTATTATAT
>CAYJEZ010000116.1:0-7759 GCA_964369215.1 uncultured Eubacteriales bacterium | reverse complement strand
ACCCTTGGCACTACTCCGCCTTTAAGTGCATTTACAAGTATATTTGCTATTCTTTTTGGAACTGCGTTCTCCATTAAATATATCCTTCCTAAAGCTACTGCTCTAACATCTCTTTTATATTATCAAAATAATCTTCATATATTTCTACACTGCCATCAAACTCCATAATAGTGTCACCTATTATATCAACAGCCTTGTCATTTATCTCCTCTGCTATAACCTCGGGCATAAGCTTTTGCTCTCTTGCAAATGCGTTAATGTCATCACCTTTTATAATAACTTTTAATGCCTGTATTTGAATATCTGTAAGGCTTTCTCGCAAATTTGCCCACTCGTTATTTTCATTTATTTGTGCTTGTGTCTCTTCAAATTCAATTATAGGAATATCCACCTCTACAGTAACACTTTGCTCGTTTTGTGGTTTTAACGCTTTTATCTCGCTCTCTTCTTCTACAATAAGTTTCTCTTGAGTTATTGCAGCCTCGTCTCTTATTTTCTCTAAAGCCTTTGTATTAATTTGCACTACTGTTCTTGTACTTAATTTATAATAATTATATGCACACTCTTTAATAAACCTAGGAAAAAGTACCCCTGCATTTGTAAGCTGGTTTTGTGTTTTCACATCTAAACTAGGTGGAGTGGTTTGCAGTTTGTATTTATAGTTTGTGTAGGTCCTTAAACTAGCCTCTATCTCTTTCATAATATAGGTGATTATTAACCTGCCACTCTCTGACAAAATTACCGTGTTGTAGCTCCATTGCCCATGCCTTTGCACGTAAACCTCTTTGTCAGATATATTCACTTTCCTATCTCTACTGTTTTGCACAGGATAAAACAGCGTTCTGTTAAATGGCTTCCACAGTGCTTTTTTTGTAAGTGAGAAAAAAAGTAGGTCCTCAAACTTTCCCTCGGTATTCGCAAATTTTTTTCTTAACTCCTCAAGTGTAAAAATAAATGCTCCTTTTATAAGTTTTTCATTTTCTCCAATGTAAAAAATTGACTTAGTTATATCATACTTAGAGATAGCCAAAAATAAATCAAAGCTATATTTGGGGTCTGAGCCATAAGCGTAAACTGAGGGATAATGTGTGTGCAATCCGTGCTCGTTTACAAAATCGTTAAACTGCATTTTCACAGGAAAATAAATAAAATAATCTTTTATCCAATGCAGTAAATATTTATCTGTTTGGTCGTTAAATTCTCTAAATCTGCTCCATAGATTAATAAGTTTTTCAAGCCCATCATCGCAATTGTCAATACCTATACCATTAATAATCTCATATACATATATAAAAGCATACGATATATCCACCTCATCTATAATGCCTTTTCTCACCTTAGTGCGCCAACTATAGTATGTCCTTAGCTGGTCAAAACTCATTTTTTGATAAGACGGAAAATAATCATCAAGCTGTGCTACATTCTCAAAGTCGTCTTCAAAGTTTTTCATAAAATCTGCTTGCATATAAAAAGAAAAAGGGTCTTCATTTGCTTTATTAAAAGAGCTTCTAGCAATGTTTCTCATTTTATAGAACATCATTTTTATTTCGCTCTCTTTATCATTAACCTTTACTATTCGTTGAGGCTTAGGAGCAGTTTTATTAATGTTAATATCAGCTGTTATCTCCACATCTGCAAAACTTGTATTAAAAGAGAAGGTAGCCTTAGCTTTTATTTGCCTATTATCTTGCTTAATTTCTCTTCTTGGTGGTATTGGCAAAGGCTTATAATTGTTACTTTCCACGCTTTGGCCCTCCTTTTTAAAAAGTTTTAAAATAAAAATAATAATAAAATTGCTGAGAGATATACACTTTAATATTAACACAAAACATATAGAAATACAATAGTAAAATTAGTACAACTTTGTATGTAAAAAGCTAAAATGAATTGCATAAACAAAGTCAATACTCTATAGTATGGAAATATTATGTAGCTAAAACAAACAATATTTGTTTTTTCCATTGCTTTTTAAATAAATACACGCTACACAGGCTAAATGCCCATATAGCGTGTTTAATTTAGTTTAACTACCTTATTAAATATCTATTTTATCAAGAATTCCTGCTGCGTTTGCCAAAAACATTCCGTAATTTGTAATGTTTACTTCGTGCTCTTTAATTTTATCTATACGAGACAGCATCAGCTTTCTATTTATCATACAACCGCCACAATGAATAATTAAATTATACTTGCTTAAATCAGTTGGAAAGTCGTTGCCCGATACTATATCAATGCTCACTTTATCTCCAAACTGTTTTTTAAGTATGTTCGGAATTTTAACCCTACCAATATCCTCTGTTTGAGGTGCATGTGTGCATGCCTCGGCTATTAAAACATAACGATGCATATCTTTTGGTAAAGCCTTAAAATTATTAAGCCCTTTTAAAAACTCATCTTTATCTCCTTTATATGAGGCAAAAAGCACAGAAAAAGAGGTTAATTTTGACTCTTTAGGTGTTCTCTCGTAAACGTAAGGGAAGGCTTGTGAATCTGTAATAATTAAATCAGGTGGCGAAGCTAGCTTTTTAAGAGCCTCCTCCATTTTATCGTGTGTTACAGATATTATTATGCACTTGTTGTCAAGCAAATCTCTAGTAGTTTGCACTTGAGGCAAAATAAGCCTACCTTTAGGTGCTCCTATATCTTGAGGCATTACAAGCATTACAACATCGTTTTCTTTAACATGGTCTGCTGTTATGCTAAGTTCGTCAAATTTCTGTGGCATTTGATGCAAAATCTCTTTTATAAGTTCATCTTTTCCTGTTGCTTTTAAGGCATTTACAATAATAGCATCTTGCCCTAAAGTATTTTTGCACAGTGCTTTTAACTCTTGTGCATTGTTTGTTCCAAAATCGTTTACAACAACTATTAACGCTATTTTTCTTTTTAATATATCTTCTACCCATTTTAACTCGTAATCAAAATTATCGTCTGCAATTACAAGCAGTGCCATATCAGTTTTATCAAGCACTTTTTTAGTTTTCTCTACTCTTAATTTGCCTAAATCTCCGCTGTCATCAAAACCTGCTGTATCGGTAATAAGACATGGCCCCACTTTAGCTATCTCCATAGCCTTAGACACAGGGTCAGTAGTTGCTCCTTTATGCTCTGATACAATAGCAACATCTTGCCCTGTTAGTGCGTTCAAAAGTGTAGATTTACCGCTGTTTTGTTTTCCAAAAATAGTAATATGCAGTCTGTTTGCATTTGGTGTATTATTTAAGCTCATGTTATTCCTCCTTTTTTGCTTACCCTTCTTATCATATAATTATCAATTTTAACTTCATATTCTGCTACACTTGTTTTAATTTTACACTATTATATTAAAAATTACAATAAAAATATTATTTTTTACATGTCATAAAGTGGTATATTTTATTTATTTAAGATAACACTACTTTTGAAAACAAATTGGTCGTTTTAACTCTATTACGACTTTTAAAGGAGAACAAATACATGAAAGCAACAGGAATTGTAAGAAGAATTGACGATTTAGGCAGAATTGTTATACCAAAAGAAATAAGAAGAACACTTAAAATACATGAGGGAAGCCCACTAGAAATATTTACAGACTCCGAAGGACATGTTATTTTTAGAAAATACTCACCCGTAGGTGAGATGAGTGAACTCGCAGAAACCTATGCAGAAACAATCGCTACCTCGTTAGGAGTTGGCTGTGCAGTTAGTGACACTGAAAAGATTTTAGCTGTATCTGGCTTAGGTAAAAAAGAGCTCAAAAACCAAATATTGTCTGAAAGAATGAGAAATTTCTTATCTCAAAGAAAAGTGGTAAACACCAATGAGCATATCAAAATTTGTGAAAACAGCGAAAAGCAATCAGAGCTCACCTCTATGATAAACTCAGAAGGCGACCCAATAGGAGCAGTCATTTTATATGATATACCAAACCCTGTTAACACAAGTCACCAAGTAATTGCAAAAACAATGGCAAATTTAATAGGAAGGCAAGCCCAGTAATATTATAGTCAAAATACATTGTATTGACATAAAATAAGCTACTACACATATTTATACCATGTGTAGTAGTTCGTTACGTTTATTTACTATACTATTTGCTCATCAATATTCCGCCTGCAAAAACACACAAAGCACCTATTACTGAGAAAAATCCAATAGGTTGCCCTAAGAAAATAAAACCTAAAATCAGTGAAAATACTATTCCTGAGTAGTTATAAATGCTGACTTCAGAAGCTTTTGCAACCGTATATGCTTTTGTTAAGAAAATCTGACCTCCTGCAGCGAAAATACCTATTAATATCAACAAAAGCAAATCGCTTAAATTTGGTATAACAAAGTCAGGTAACATCATCGGAACAGCCAATAGGCTAGAAAACCCAGAGAAGAAAAATATTATTACCCAAGGCTCTTCTTTTCCTTTTAACATGCTTATAAAAGTGTATGCAATGCCGCCAAATATTGCAGACGCCGCCGCTACTACAAGCGGAAAAATATCGGTTGTAAGTTTAGAACCCGTTATTAAAACGACTCCTAAAAGGGCTAAAACAAGCGCAATAATTTGTTTTTTGTTAAGCCTCTCTTTAAAAATTATTAATGATAAGCTAATTGTTACAAAAGGTGACATTTTTGTTATAGTCGCAACATCCCCTTGGCTGGCATTTGCACTGGCATAAAACATTGTAACCATACCTAAAAAACCCATTAAAGACCTCATTATAAGTAGCTTTCTGTTCTCTTTCTTGCCTAACAGCTTTACTTTTTCTTTTCTTATATAGAAAAAGGCTATTAGTGTAGCTATTATATTCCTAAAAAACAATTGCTCAAATAGAGGTATTGTATCTGCTGTTTGCGCTATTACTAGTTGCATTGCCGAAAAAGTTAGTGCAGATATTAGCATAAATACCGCACCTTTTTTTAAATTGTTCAAATTATTAACCGTCCTACTTATTAATGTCTGTTATAAAAACAAAAATAAACTAATATGTTGTATTCCGTGTTTATATCTACTTTTTTATTCTCTTTTTATTATTGTATTAATATAGTCAATATAATCATTTTATCGCCTAATTGTCAACATATAAATAAAACGTACTGCTTTTTTTGAATAATTTTGTTTTTCATAAAAGAAAAAAGAACCCCTGCACGCGTTCTGCGTATCGAGGCTCTCGACTACTGCTTGTTTAAAAAATATAAGACTTTAGACGCGTGTTAGAACTTAACAACAAAAAAGAACCCCTGCACGCGTTTTGCGTGTCGAGGCTCTCGACTGGAGCTTGTGATCCGATTCGAACGGACGACCTGCTCATTACGAATGAGCTGCACTACCGGCTGTGCTACACAAGCAATATAGTAAAACTACATTTAGTAAAGTTAAAAGTAATTTTGATATAGCCTAAAGTATTATGACTATATCAAAATTCACTTATTAATTCAGTATCACTTCTTAGTAAAGTCAACACCGTCTCCGCTTTTAAGCATTTCATCTTCAAGTGTTAACATAAGTGCCTCTCCTTGAGGAATACCAAACATCTCTGAGTTATCAAGGTATATCTGAATAACTGAATTCTCTACTGTCCAAGTTCCATTAATCGGCTGTAAGTTTTCAAGATTTTGCTCCATTTGTGTTAGTAGAAGCACACGGTACTCTTCAACATAGTCTTCATATGTCATTCCGTTCTCTTCTAAAAACATTGCATCAAATTCTTCTTCAGTCATTTCGTAAGCTTCCATCTCTTCTTGTTTTACTGCTGGAAGTGCCGCTACAATTTCGTCAAATACTTCTTGATCGTTATTCGACATTTGCAAAACTAATGTTTCATCCTCTTTAATATCTAAATTAAATGTAGCTACCGCTGTAACAGATTGGCTTATCCCCACATCAATATCTTGAGTGATAGATGCCTCCCACTCTCCTACATATTCGCTGTTTGCACTGCATCCTACGAGTGTGAATAAGGTAATTATCACAATAAATAGTGATGTATAAGTTTTTTTCATTTAACCGTTTCCTCTCTAAAATAAATTAAGTTCAAATTATACTAACACAAAAACAGAGGAAAGTCAAATTCGGCTATAGTTGCACCCAGGTAGAACCCTCATTGTTGCTTTTTACAACTGCATGAATAAACTTGATACTATCAACACCTTCATCAATGGTAGGGAAATCTAAATCTTCTATGCTTAATTCTTCGCCATTTATTTTTTTTAGTACTGCGCCAATGTATGTCTTATATAGATTAGCAAAAGCAACGTAAAGTCCCTCCGGATGTCCTGAAGGTATACGATTAAGTTCTGCTGCTCTTCCGTTTAAGTAACCCATACCTCTATTGTATATTTGCATAGGTTGTCCTTTTTTTGTAACATACAATAAATTCGGATTTTCTTGCACCCATTCAATAGCACCTTTTGTTCCAAAAATTCTAACAGTTAAGCCATTAGAATGACCCACGCAAACTTGTGAAAAACTATAAACTCCATGTGCACCGTTCTCATATTCAAGTAACATATTTGCATTCATCTCAAGAGGTTGCCCAAAATAATCTAGTACTGCAGAAACTTTTTTTAGCTTTAATCCTGTTAAGTAATACACTAAATGTTCTGCATGTGTTCCTAAGTCTCCTACACAATTTGATATGCCGGCTATTTCAGGGTCTTTTCTCCACATTGATAGCCTTTTTGTTGTTTGGTCACCTGCACCTACATCATCAATAAGCCACTCTTGCAAAAATTCTGCCGATACATTAATAATATCGCCTATTTCTCCGTCTTCGATTATTTTTTTTGCCTGCTTAACCATCGCATTGCCAGTGTAAGAATAAGTTACCGCAAACAATACTTTTTTCTCTTTTGCGAGTTTTGATAGCTCCTCTGCTTGCTCTACTGTATGACAAAGTGGTTTCTCACATACTACATTAAATCCTTTTTCAATAAAAGTTTTTGCTATGTCATAGTGGGTTTTATTTGGTGTAGTAATAACAACAAAATCAATTTTATCTTCTCTTTGTGCTTCTTTTTCAGCCATTTCTTCATAACTGCTGTATATTCTGTCATTGTCTACTTTTAAAAACTCTCCTGTCTCTCGGTTTACTTCATTATTTTGGCTAAAACACCCAGCTTTTAAAAATGTTGTTCCATCAAAGGCAATAGCGGTTCTGTGAACACCTCCAATAAAAGCATTAACACTTCCTCCTACCATACCATAACTTAAAGTTCTTCTTTCCATTACTACTCTCCTCGCAATTTTTTGGCTACGTTAAGTTTTAAAAACATCATATGATACATTAATATAACTTATTATTACCTTGCATCTCTTTTTTTTAAAACAGTAGGCGACGACAATAAGCCCTTGTATTATCATATTAAGTTAACAACGCCATTTTCTATTAATTATAAAACAATATTAACACTATTCATACAAAATTTCAATAATTTAAATAAAAAAATATTCATTTGATATAAAATAAAACTGTACATCATATTTTTTACTCTTATATTTAGAATGCTAATATGTAAATTTCATTTGATGTTTTTTATGAGTATTTAAAATTATAAAACTGCAATAGTAAATAACCAAGAAAAACTAACACAAATTTAAGCAAAAAACCACCTATCATTTCTGACAAGTGGTTTTGGCATATCAAGTTGAGCCTTTTCTATATTCGAGTGAATGTTAAATTAGATACTCTTAAAATCAGCAACAAATCTCTGTCCTTGACTGAAAAGCTTAAAACTATAGAATGAAATCTTATTTCGTTCTTTACTCAATCTTTTTTGTTACGAA
>CAYJEZ010000115.1:4326-7790 GCA_964369215.1 uncultured Eubacteriales bacterium | reverse complement strand
TCTATACATTCTTTAATAAGAGCTTCGCAGTCTAGTTTTTCCTCTGCAAACTCTAATGCACTTATAATTGGTTTTGTTTTTGGGTGCTTTGGGGTAAACACTGTACAGCAGTCTTCAAAAGGCTCAATAGATATATCGAATGTGCCAATTTTTCGAGATATATCTACTATCTCTGTTTTGTCTGTACCTATTAGCGGTCTGAACACAGGTATGTCGCTAACTGCATCTGTGCAAGCAATTGCCTGAATTGTTTGGCTTGCCACTTGGCCTAGGCTTTCGCCTGTAATTAATGCTTTACAACCTGTCTTTCTTGCTATTTCACAGCTAACTTTCATCATAAAACGTCGCATTAAAACTGTCGATAATTCCTCTGGGCAGTAGTCTCTAATATGCTCTTGTATTTTTGTAAAGCTTGCTACATACATGTCCATGTCTCCTGCGTATGTGCTAACTTGCTTTAAAAGTCTCTCTACTTTATCTAATGCTCTTGGGCTAGTGTAAGGAGGGCTAGCAAAGTGAATTGCAGTAAGTTTTACACCTCTTCTAGCTAATTGCCACGCCGCCACAGGGCTGTCTATTCCTCCGCTTATTAAAATAAGTGCCTCTCCACCAGAGCCAACAGGAATACCGCCTAGACCTTTATGGTTTTTACCGTGAATATAAGCGGCTTTTTCTCTAACCTCTACCCAAACAATTAAATCCGGGGTTTTAACATCAACTTTTAAATGAGAGAATTTCTCTAGCAAAAAGCCCCCCACCTCTGCTGCTAACTCAGGAGATTTTAAAGGAAAAGTTTTGTCTGCCCTTTTTGCCTCTACCTTAAAAGTTTTTACGCTACTTAGTTCGTCTTCTAAATACTCTGCGGCTGTATTGTTAATGTCGTCTAAATTTTTCTCTGCAAGTTGTGCCATAGAGTAAGTAGCAATGCCGAACACTTTTCCCACACGCTCTAAAGCCTCGTCCATGTCGCACTCGTCATCTTGTGGGGTTATATACACTATAGATTGCTTGCAGTATAAATCAAACTTTCCGCACGATTTTAATGAGGCATGTATATTTTTCATAAGTAAGCTCTCAAAAGCTCTTCTGTTAAGGCCTTTAAGCGCTATCTCTCCAAGTTTTGCCATTATTACTTTTTTCAAATTTATCAGTGTCCTTTCTATTTACAAGGCTTTTTGTGCCATTAACTTTTATTATTTTTTTAAAGATATCAATCCGTCTTTTAGCCCACTAATAAAAGCATCTATGTCTTCTTTATTATTATACTTTGAAAAACTAACCCTTAACGAGCTTAGTATTCTTTTTTTATCAAAGCCCATTGCACTAAGCACATGGCTGCCGTTTGTGCCAGTGCATGCCGAGCCTGTTGATACATAAATTCCTTTGGCGGCTAAAAAGTGAAGCATAGTTTCGCCCCTTACCTCACCTATAGAGAAATTAATTATATTATCTACAGATTTGCTACTGGTGTTAATTTTTATGTTATCAAAACTTTCAAGCTCTTTCATTAAATAAAGCTTAAGTTCTTTTATTTTTTCTTTTTCTTTATCTTCTAAAATCGCCTCTGCCAAAGCAGTTATCGCAGGCAAGTTCTCAGTTCCTGACCTAAGGTTTTTCTCTTGCCCACCGCCTTGTATTAGCGCAGTTATTTTCGTATCGGTATAAAGTAAACCCACACCTTTTGGTGCATGAAGTTTATGGCCACTTAAGCTTAGCGAGTTTACATTTAGTTTTTTTATATTAAAATCTATCTTTCCAAAGCCTTGCACGTGGTCTACATGCAAATGAGCCTTAGAGCCACAAGCTTTTATCGCCTGTGCCGCACTCTCAAGTGGCAATATATCGCCTGTCTCGTTATTAACAGACATTATAGCCACTAAAATTGTATTTTCATCTATCGCATTTTTTATAGCCTCTTCGCTTATTACTCCGTCTGAATTTGGGTTAACATACTCTATTACAAAGCCCTCTTTACCCAATTTCTCTATAGGAGTTAAAACACTTTTATGCTCAATTGACGACACTACTATTTTGTTGCCCAGCTTTTTTTTTTCATGTGCAACAGAGAAAATAAGTGTATTGTTACTTTCAGTTGCTCCAGAGGTGAAAATAACATTCTCTTTTGCCACCTTTAAAGCTTTTGCTATGCGCACTCTTGAGTCCTCTAACTCTTTTTGAGCCATAAATCCAAAATCGTGTAAAGAAGATGGATTTCCGTAGTTTTGTGTCATAATATCAAGTGCTTTTTTTGCGGCTTTCTCACTAACCATTGTAGTAGCCGCATTATCTAAATAATGCAAAATATTGCTCCTATCTAACATTAAAAAATATATAAGTCTTATTATATCTTTTTTTAAGTTATATTGCAACTTTAAAGGGTAAATTTTTCTTTAATTTTCATTATGTTTATTTAACTAAAACAATTCTTATCTTTTTGCTTTGGTATTAATCTAATTTTTTATTAATTTATACTTGACAAATAACACTCAGAATAATATAATATAGACACATCACAATATCATTATATCATTATATAGTTATGAATGGAGGCATATATGAGCGAATTACATTGCGAAAATGCAAAAAGGGTACAAAAATTATTACCACCAGAAGAAACCAGCTCTATGCTTGCACATTTTTTTAAAGCTTTTAGCGACCCCACAAGGGTGCAAATTTTATTTTGCATGACAGAGGGAGAAATTTGTGTGCATGACATTTCAGTACTTTTAGGCATATCTCAACCTAGGGTATCGAACCAGCTTAGGCATTTAAGGCAAGATAAACTTGTTAAAACAAGAAAAGACGGAAATCAAATTTTCTACAGCTTAGACGATGAGCATATCAAAGATATTTTAGAAGTAGGTTTTGCACATATAAAACATTAAAATTAGCCTTGTTTGAGGGCTTAATGTCAAACAGAGAGGAAAGGTTACAGCTATGGAAATTATAATGTCTTATTTTCACAATTTAGTAGACTTATTTGTTGATATGTCGTTTTATATTATAATAGGTTTACTGTTTACTGGTATTTTACATGCATTTGTAAAACGAAGCTTTATTACAAAACAGGTAGGAAAAAAATCGGTAAGCTCTGTTGTAAAAGCTTCGGTTATTGGAGTTCCACTTCCGCTTTGCTCTTGCGGAGTTGTACCAACAGCCATTTACTTAGGCAAAAACGGCGCGTCAAAAGGTGCGGTAACGTCATTTTTAACATCAACCCCACAAACAGGAGTTGACAGTATTATTGCAACTTACGGAATGATGGGTCCTTTATTTGCAGTTTACAGAGCAGTTGCCGCTTTTATTTCAGGAATTATTACAGGTATTTTTACAGATGCCCTTGTAAAAGACGATAAAATGAACACAGACGGCGCACCTACAAGCTGTGGCTGTAGTGGTGGAGCTGAAGAAAAATCATCTTGTGGTTGTGGCTCTGTTCCTGTTGCAGAAGAAAGCTCTTGTGG
>CAYJEZ010000115.1:0-4226 GCA_964369215.1 uncultured Eubacteriales bacterium | reverse complement strand
AGTTCTTGCGGTTGTAGCTCTACTCAAGATACCGACGATATAGAGAAAAAATCTTTTGGACAAAAAGTGAAGTCGATGTTTACTTACGCTTTTGGAGAGTTCTTTGACGAAATAGTAATTAACTTTATAATAGGCATTTTAATAGCAGCTGTTATTACTACATTAATACCTGAAGACTCATTAACAAACTTTAGTACTCCTTTAGTAAGTATGCTTGCTATGATGATTATTGGTATTCCTATGTATGTTTGCTCTACAGCGTCAATTCCTATTGCTGTGTCTTTAATTGTTAGTGGTATTTCACCGGGTGCGGCTTTCGTATTCTTATTTACAGGGCCTGTTACAAACATAGCTTCGTTAACAATGCTTATTAAAGTGCTTGGCAAAAAAACTATGGCTATTTATTTAGCAAGTGTTGCACTGTGCTCTTTAGCTTTTGGTTTATTACTCGACTTTATTATTAACAGTATGCAATTAAGTGGTTTTAGCGAGGTAATAAGCAATGCGCACGGTCACCACGACCCATTATATTTAACTGTTACAGCAGTTTTCTTCTTAGTTTTAATAATTTTCAGCTTAGTTAAACAATATGTTTTAAAACCGGCTAAATTAAAAGCTAGTAGAGCTTAATTAAATATTATATAAATTTTCTGTTTAAAGCCTCGGCAAAGTAATGTGCCGAGGCTTTAAAAGTTTTACACTGCAATATTATAACAAACATCTGAATGCAAAAGCTGTTTTTATTGACAAAATAACGATAATAAGTTAAAATTAATTTGTTGAATTTTGAAGCTTGTAATATGCTATCTGTGTTAACTTAATATGAAAAATTGTTAGTTAATTATCTTTCCTCCCCGCCTGCGGCGGGGAGGAAAGATAAAAAAGAAAAACATTATATTTTTTGAGCATTTTACCATTTCATTTATTTTAACTTAACAGTGTCAATATAATTTTTAGGAGATATTTGTATGGATAAGCAATTTGTTAAAACCTTAGATACACCTTGCGTTGTTATAGATTTAAATAAGGCTAAAAATAATATAGAAAACATGCAAAAAGTTGCAGACGAAAGTTCTATAAAACTTAGGCCTCATATTAAAACCCACAAAATGCCTATTTTTGCAAAAATGCAATTGGCGTGTGGAGCGGTTGGCATTACCTGTGCTAAAATAGGCGAGGCTGAAATTATGGCTAATTCAGGAATAGACGATATATTTATTGCCTATCCAATAGTCGGAGAAGTAAAATTAAAAAAATTGGTAGCCCTACATAAAAAGATAAAAAGATTAATTTTAGCTGTAGACAGCGCAGAGGGAGCGCAAGCGATTAATACTTTGGGTAAAGAGCATGATATAGTTTTTGAAGTAAGAATGGAAGTAGACACAGGTGCAAAACGAACAGGCGCAATAAAAGAGAATTATATAGACTTAGCTAAAAGTATAAAAGGCTTAGAAAACCTTAATTTAACAGGAATTTACACATTTAAGAGCCTATTTTATAAAAGCAAGCCTACCACCGATAAGCACCTAGCCGCTTGTGAAGAGGGCGAGCTTATGAGTGAAATTGTAAGTGCTTTATTAAAAGAGGGTATAGAGTTAAAAGATGTGAGTGCGGGTTCAACCCCCACCGCAAAAGACTTAGCTCTTACAAAGTTGGTAAGTGAGATAAGACCGGGAACTTATATTTTTAGCGATTATACACTTTATAAGCAAAATGTTGTAAACATTGAGGACATAGCCGCTAGAATATATGCAACCGTAGTTAGCGTGCCAGATAAATCATATGCAATAATTGACGGCGGAACAAAAACTTTTCCTATGGATGTATCATTGAATACCGAACCTCTTAATTTTGAGGGTTATGCAGTAGCCGTAGGCAGAGAAGATTTATTGCTGGTTAGAATGAATGAAGAGCATGGAATTTTAACATCTAAAAATGGTGATGTAAACTTAAAAGTTGGAGAAGTTTTAGAGTTTATTCCACTGCATGTTTGTACAGCTGTTAACATGCAAAACTTTGTTTATGTATTTGACGGCCAAAAGCTATACACCGAAGAGGTTAAGGCAAGGGGAGCTCTACAATGAGGATTTTATTTAAAAATCCATTGATATGCGACGGAACAGGCAACACACCTTATGTATCTGATGTATTAATACAAGACGGTAAAATTGAAAAAATCGGCAAAAATTTGAATTGCCAAAGTGATTTATCAATAGATGCGCAGAATAAAATTTTGTCTCCTGGTTTTATAGATACACATAGGCATTTTGATTTTGAGATACTGAGAAATGAAGATTTCGGCAAATTAGAGCTAGCACAAGGCATAACTACTGCTGTTACTGGTAACTGCGGATTAACGCCTTACCCCAATAGCCCTAAAAACAAAGCTGAGCTTTTCGACTTTTTGAAACCTTGTTTAGGTAATGCCTATAAAGGTTATGAATTTGAAACAATTGATGAGTATTTTTTAATACTTGAGAAAATGCAGCACTATATTAACTCAGGTTATTTAGTCGGTACCGGTGCTGTAAAAACTTGTGTAAAGGGTTTTGAGAAATCTCCATTTACAAAAAAAGAGCTAGAACTTGCTAGCAAACTTTTGTGTAACAGCTTAGAGGCGGGCGCACTTGGTATTTCTGCAGGTGTTATGTACCCACCAGAATGTTATAGCACTAGGCAAGAGTTTATTGACTTTTTAAAGCCCGCTGCAAAGTATAATAAAATAATGTCTGTGCATGTAAGAGGAGAGGGCAACAGCGTAGTAAGCTCTGTAAAAGAGATATGCGATATAGCTAAGAGGTCTGGATTAAGGTTAAATATAAGCCATTTAAAGGCTACCGGTAAGAGAAACTGGAACTCTAAGGTACATGAGGCGATAGAATTTATTAATGAAGAACGCGCAAAAGGAACTCAAATAAGTGCAGATGTTTACCCATATATTGCTGGGTCGACTACATTGTTAACCCTATTGCCACCTGATTTTTTAGAGACAGAAACTAAAGATACCATAAGTAAGTTAGAGACAAAAAAAGGTAGAGACGAGCTGAGGGTGTTAATACAAAAAGAATATAAAGACTGGGACAACATGGTAAGCAGTATAGGCTGGGACAGGGTGATTATCAACGGGGTTGACACCGATAAAAACAAGAGGGTTCAAGGAAAGTCGGTTACACAAATTTGCAGTGAATTCGGTTATAGCGACCCTATAGACGCAATATCAGAGCTGTTAATAGAAGAGAACGGTAATATATCTGCTATACTTATGAGCATGTGTAAAGAAGATTTAGACGCTGTTATAGCACTCGATTACACCGCAATTATATCTGACAGTTTATATAGCGGAACAGAAAACCCTCATCCAAGAGTTTACGGTTCTTTTTCTAAAACAATAAAAGAGTATGTTGTAGATAGGAAGATTTTAAGCGTTGAAAAAGCAATACATAAAATGACTTATATGCCTGCTTATAGATATGGCTTAGACGATAGAGGAATAATTAAAGAAGGCAAAGCAGCAGATTTAGCCCTGTTTGAGCTTAATAATATTAGAGACTTTGCAGATTATAGCACGCCAAAACTTATATCAAAAGGTATTGACGTACTTTTGATAAACGGTGAATTAATTTACACCGACGAAAGATATATAGCAAAAAAGGGAGAGATAATCAAAAAAAGATGATAAGCCTTTTGGCTTACCACATATAAGAAAGGATAGGTAATGACAATGAGTGCAGAAAACAACATTAACAAATTAGGTATAGTAATACCTGAGGCCCCTGCCAAAGGCGGACTTTACACCCCTTGTGTAAATTTTGGAGGAGATGACAAACTGGTTTATGTGTCAGGCTGTGGCCCAAATTTAGAAGAAGCTACTTTTAGTGGCAAACTAGGGAAAGATTACACTATTGAAGAGGGTCAAGTAGCCGCAAAAAATGCAATGCTTAACTCGTTAGCTATTTTAAAAGCAAGCATTGGTAACCTAGACAAAGTAAAAAAAGTTGTTAAAATTTTAGTTTTTGTTGCGTCAGAAGATGATTTTTACAGCCAACCGCAAGTAGCAAATGGTGCTAGCCAAGTTCTTATGGATATTTTTGGAGACTTACCTGCACGTTCTGCAATTGGTGTTAATGTGTTACCGGGGAATATTCCTGTAGAGATTGAGGCAGTTTACGAGATAGTATAAATTTTTCTAAATAGTATAGCTGTTTGTTTATAATTTAGCTTATAAA
>CAYJEZ010000114.1:5295-7803 GCA_964369215.1 uncultured Eubacteriales bacterium | reverse complement strand
TACCTTTATGGAATTTTGTAAACACAGACAAAAAAGCTTGGTTTGTAACTTGCGATAACTACGTTACTCTTAGCGACGGTACTGGTATTGTTCACATAGCTCCTGCTTTTGGTGAGGACGATGCTAATGTTGGAAGAAAATACGACCTACCTTTTGTTCAACTAGTTGACGCCGCCGGCAACATGACAGACAACACAAAATGGGGTGGAGTTTTCTGCAAAGACGCCGATGCCGAAATACTAAAAGACCTTAGAGAGAGCGGACTGTTGTTCTCCTCACCAAAATTCGAGCACAACTACCCACACTGCTGGAGATGTGATACACCGCTTATCTACTATGCTAGAGAGTCTTGGTTTATTAAAATGACTGCGGTTAAAGACGACCTTATAAGAAATAACAAAACAATTAACTGGATGCCAGAGAGCATTGGAACAGGTAGATTTGGCGACTGGCTGGAGAATGTTCAAGACTGGGGCATTAGCCGTAACAGGTATTGGGGTACTCCTTTAAATATTTGGCAATGCGACTGCGGGCACACACACTGTGTTGGAAGCATAGAAGAGCTTAAGTCTATGTCTAAAAACTGCCCAGATGATATAGAACTTCACAAACCTTATATAGACGATGTTAAGCTTGAGTGCGAGAAGTGCAATGGCGAAATGACTCGTGTGCCAGAGGTTATAGACTGTTGGTTTGACAGTGGAGCTATGCCTTTTGCACAACATCACTATCCGTTTGAAAACAAAGATAAATTCGAGGCACAATTCCCAGCAGACTTTATTAGCGAGGCAGTTGACCAAACTAGAGGTTGGTTCTACTCACTGCTTGCAATATCAACTCTATTGTTTAATGAGGCTCCTTATAAGAACGTTATTGTCTTAGGGCTTGTTCAAGACGAAAACGGACAAAAAATGAGTAAGTCTAAAGGTAATTCACTAGACCCAATGGAAACACTTGCGAACTATGGTGCAGACGCTATTCGTTGGTATTTTTACTCAAACTCTGCACTTTGGTTGCCGTCACGTTTTCATGGTAAAGCAGTTGTAGAGGGACAAAGAAAATTCCTTTCAACACTTTGGAACAGTTACGCTTTCTATGTTTTATACGCAGACATTGACGGCTTTGACCCAAGCAAATACAACTTAAACGACTGCAAGCTTACTGTTATGGACAAATGGCTTTTATCTAAGCTTAACTCTGTTATTAAAACAGTAGACGATAACCTTGCTAACTATAAAGTTCAAGAAACATCTAAAGTTATGCTAAACTTTGTAGATGAGCTAAGCAACTGGTACGTAAGAAGATGCCGTGAAAGATTCTGGGCAGACAGCTTAACAGATGATAAAATTGCAGCTTATATGACTCTTTACACAGCTTTAGTAGAGTTCTCTAAGGCGGCGGCTCCTATGGTTCCGTTTATTACAGAGGAGATTTACCAAAACTTGGTTAGAAACTTTGATGATACAGCTGAAGAGAGCATACATTTCTGCTCTTTCCCACAAAGTGACGAAACCCGCATAGACAAAGATCTTGAGAATTACATGGACGAAGTTTTAGCCGCAGTTACTTTAGGAAGGGCAGCTAGAAACGACGCTGTAATTAAAAACCGTCAACCTTTGTCAAAACTATTCGTCACAGCTAAATCAGAGTTACCAGAGGTTTATGCAGAAATAATTAAAGAAGAGCTAAATGTTAAAACCGTAGAGCTTTTACAAGACCCTTCTAAATTTGTTAGCTACACATTTAAACCACAACTTAGAATTTTAGGTCAAAAATACGGCAAGAAAATAGGTGAAATTAGAAACGCCTTAGCAGAGCTAGACGGCAGTGTAGCTAAAAAAGAGCTTGACACTACTGGCACAATAAAGCTTACATTATCTGACACAGTTATAGAGCTTACAGAAGAAGAAGTGTTAATAAGCACAGCTAAAATAGAGGGCTTTGTTTCTGCCACAGAAGACAATATTACAGTAGTTCTTGACACTACCATTACTCCAGAGCTTTTAAAAGAGGGTATGGTTCGTGAGGTAGTAAGCAAAATTCAAGCAATGAGAAAAGATGCTGGTTTTGAGGTTGTTGACCGTATAAACATTAGCGTTGTAACAGACGGCGAGCTTGAAGCTATTCTTCTTGATAACAAAGAGAGCATCTGCCAAGATGTGCTAGGCGACAGCCTTGTTGTCGACAGCATAGAGGGGTACAGTGCCGACTGGGACATCAACGGTATAAAGGCTTCTATTACAGTAAGCAAGGCTTAAGTTGAATTCAGCTTGCTTTACTCGGCACTTCGCCGACTGGGACATCAACGGCATAAAGGCTTCTATTACAGTAAGCAAGGTTTAAGTTGAATTCAGCTTGCTTTACTCGGCACTTCGCCGACTGGGACATCAACGGCATAAAGGCTTCTATTACAGTAAGCAAGGTTTAAGTTGAATTCAGCTTGCTTTACTCGGCACTTCGCCGACTGGGACATCAACGGTATAAAGGCTTCTATTACAGTAAGCAAGG
>CAYJEZ010000114.1:0-5195 GCA_964369215.1 uncultured Eubacteriales bacterium | reverse complement strand
GTAAGTAAGGCTTAAGTATTTATACAAATAATATAAAACCCCTTGACATCTATACTAGAAAAATCATAAAATACATGCATAGTGAGAAAACATAGCTACTATCTGGTTATACTAATGAGACACCTCTCTTAATCAGGTTATATATTTCTCATATGCATGTATTTTGATATTAAAAGAAAGCGAGATAAAAAAATGAAGAAAGAGAAAAAACAAGGTAAACTTACTTTTAGCCAAAAAGTAAAGTTAGAGATAAGAGAGGATAAAAAATCATTTATTGTGTTCACGGTTCTTAATGTATTAGTTATAACCTCTCTTATTAGGCAATTTTTTAACGGACACTATGAAAGTGTGTTTTTGTGTATATTAACTTTATTTTTATTGGTTCTACCTGCGGCAATGGAAGTTAGCTTTAAAATGGAAATTCCTCCTACATTAAATATTATTATCATGTTATTTATTTTCTCTGCAGAGATTTTAGGAGAAATTAACTCATTTTACACAATAATTCCGATGTGGGATACAATTTTACACACACTAAATGGGTTTTTAGCAGCTGCTATAGGGTGCTCTTTAATTGTTCTTTTGAATAATAATGAGAGAATAGTGTTCGACTTATCCCCTATTTTCGTGGCAATTGTTGGATTTTGCTTCTCTATGACAATTGGCGTACTATGGGAATTTTTCGAATACTTTATGGACGTTTATTTTGGGTTAGATATGCAAAAAGATACAATAATTAATACTATTAGTTCGGTTTCGCTCGACCCTAATGGGCTAAATAATGTAGTAACTATAGACAATATTACCGAGACAACTATTAACGGTGAAGAACTAGCTTTAGGCGGCTATTTAGAGATAGGTCTGCACGATACCATGAAAGACATGATTGTTAATTTTGTTGGAGCAGTGGTTTTCTCTGTACTTGGTTATTATTATGCTAAAACTCAAGGCGAGGGAAAATTTGCTAAAAGCTTCATGCCAACTAAAAGCAAAAAAAATTATGACAAGGACTAACAAAAAATGGTAAAAACAATTTTAACTGTTGAAAATATAAATGAGATTTTTTCTCATTATACTTACAACACACCAAAAGCAGTAACTCCTATTGAGTCGGGCAATGTACAAACTAACTACAGATGTGAATTTGAAAACTTTAGAGTAATTTTAAGAATTTATGAGAACCGTACTTATGAAGAAATCTGTTATGAGATAGATATTTTAAACCAACTAAAAGAAAAAAACTACCCTTGCCCATATCCATATAAAAGAAAAAGTGGTGACTACATAGGCAAGCTAGCACATAAGCACTATGTTTTGTATAAATTTATTGAAGGTGAGCATATAGAAGCGCCGACTAAAAAGCAAAAAATGCAACTTGTTGAAGAAGTAGCAAGGTTCAATATTGTTGGAAAAGGACTACGCTCTTCTTATGAGAAATACAGAATGAACTATAATGTCGACTTTTGCAAGAGAAAGGCAAAAGAAATTTCAGAGAAAATAAACACTCCAAACAGCCATGCAAAATACAATTGGTATTTAGAGGAAATTGAAAAAATTGAGTTACCAGATGAAATGACTATGGGGGTGTGTCATTCAGACTTTCATTTTACAAATTTAATGTTCAAAGACGAAATTTTTAACGGCTTAATCGACTTTGACGATGCTAACTATACTTACTCGATTTTTGATTTGGTAACGCTTTTAGACCCTTTTGAATACAACAATTTTTGTTGGCACAATTGGCAAGAGTTTGATATTAATACGCTAGAATTTGACTTTACAAAACCAAAAGAAATACTAAAGTGTTATACAAAAATAAACAGCTTAAGCAAAACAGATTTATTACATATTTATGATATATTAAAGCTGAGCGTGTTTATTGATTGTCTTTGGTTTTTTGAAAGAGGAGACTTTACTGCATTTTTTGAGAGGTCAAAGATAGATTTTTTAAACAATATTGAGCGAGAGAAATTTTGTAATTTTTTAACTATTTAATTTACAAATTATATTATTTTTTCTTAACAATACTATAAAGATGTTGCAAGCAAAAGAGCGTTATGGTTTGGAGTAATTCTATAAGACAATAATTTAACTCATATAATAAGGGTGAGAGGTAATTTAATTACTTCTCACTTTTTGTGTTTACTTTTATCTTGATTTAATATATAATCAATTATAGTTAACCATCTTAAAAAACGCTACAGAAATCAAGTGAAAATTTAAAAGTCAAATATTGATTTGATTATACTTATGCTGTTTTTTGCTTTAAGTCTGTTAGTTTTTCAAGTTAAATGACTATAGTACTAATCTTTAATTAAATTACAGAAAAGAGGCTTTCAACTTTATGATTATTAGAAAAGCAGAAATAAAAGATATTCCATCAATGGTTAGCATCTATGAATATGCTCGAAACTCAATGAAAGAGGCAGGTATTGACCAATGGCAAGACGGTGCACCTAATGCTGAGACTGCAAAAAGAGACATTGAAAACGGCTTGAGCATAGTAGTAGAAGAAGATGGAGTAATTTTTGCAACAGCAGCTGCATATGTAGGCACTGAGCACACCTATGATAAAATTTATGACGGAAAGTGGCTTACAGACAATAAAGAATTTGGTGTTATACATAGAATTGCAGTTTCAAAAGACAGCAAAAGAGGAGGATTGGCTACTAAAGTAATGGATCATACTGCAGATTTAGCAAAAAAAGCATCAATTACTTCACTTAGATGTGACACTCATAAAGATAACATCGCTATGCAGA
Organism: uncultured Eubacteriales bacterium; assembly: GCA_964369215.1. Taxonomy (GTDB): domain Bacteria; phylum Bacillota; class Clostridia; order Oscillospirales; family Acutalibacteraceae; genus SIG603. The sequence goes on along the minus strand of CAYJEZ010000114.1, from coordinate 2,433 downwards.
AAGCAATGCTGAAATACGGCTTTGAGTACTGCGGTGTTATTATTATTGACGATGGCACAGAGCGATTTGCATATGAAAAACTTCTATAATTAAACTAAAACTAAACAGCAACTCTTGTTACTTTTATTATATTCAAATAATGCTTGACTATCACCTTAGGTGTTAGTTTATAATATAGTCAATGCCACATCAAAATCATCAAATATTAAATGCTTGCAAAAGCTTTTATCTAGTTTTTTAAACACAGATTTATTTTGATTTTGTAGAGGGTTGACTATAATATCGAGGTGATAATAATGTTAATAAATAAAGTGAGTAAAATCACAAAACTAACTAAAAAAGCAATTGAATACTATATTTTACAAGGCGTTATTTCTCCAATTGTTTCTGAAAATGGGTATAGAAATTATAATGAGCAAGATATTGAAATATTGATGAAAGTCAGTGTTTTAAGAAAATTAGATGTATCGATTGATGAGATAAAATTAATTTTAAATGATAAAACAAACTCTGCATTACAGGTCGTGTCACTAAAAAAAGAACTAAATCATCAACGAAGCATGTTAAAAAAATCTATTTTGCAAAAGCTTAGTGACGGAAAACCTTATGATGAGATTTATAACGAGTTGCAATCTATTGAGCAATATAAAACTATTACAGATAAATTGCTAGAGGCTTTTCCTGGGTATTATGGTAGAATGATTTGCATGCACTTTGCTAGATTTTTAAATAAACCTATCGAAACAGCATCACAAAAAGAAGCATACGAGACCATTTTGTCCTTTTTAGATGATATTCCTACAATTGATATGCCAGAAGAAGTTGAAGAGTTTTTAATTGAAAATACGCAACATATTGGCGCACAGCAAATTTCAGAAATGCTTGAAGTTACAGAAAAAGCTTACCAAAACCCTGATGAATTTTTATCTGATAATAAAGAGATATTAGAGCAGTACTTAGCATTTAAACAATCAGAAGAATACAAAAATTCGCCTGTTTCTAAATATATGGAAATAATGAAGAATTTTAATAAATCCAATGGTTATAACGATATATTTATTCCCGCTATGAAGCAACTTAGCTCCTCTTATTCAGACTATTATCTTCAAATGGAAAATGCAAATAAAAAACTGTTAAATCAGTACCCACAATTTGAAGATTTGAATAATCAAACCTAATGAGTATTTACAGAAGTGAACTATTTTACTCTCATTGCACAAGATAATATTATAGATAATTAACTTGGAAAATACTACAGAAATCAATAATGAATAACGATATTCTGCAAGTGATTTAACAATAAAAAGAACGATAGGGAAATTAATCCTTATCGCTCTTTTTTAAATTAATAATACTATCTTCTGTTGTTGTCTCTAAAGTCACGCCTTGGCGCAGGTCTTCTGTTTGCATTTTGAGGTGGCAATGTATTCTCAGCAACTGCTCCCTCAAGGTCAATTAAAGCGTCTCTACGGCTAAGGTTTAATCTACCTTTGTCGTCAACCTCAAGAACTTTAACTTTAATTACGTCCCCTACGTTAACTACATCAGTAACATTTTCTACTCTTCTAATATCAAGTCTTGATACGTGAACTAAACCTTCTTTACCAGGAGCAATCTCAACAAAAGCTCCAAAGTCCATAATTCTTGTAACTTTACCTGTATAGTAAGAGTTTGGCTCTGGGTCGTTAACAATTGTATCAATAATACTTAAAGCACGTTTGCAGTTATCTGCGTTAATACCAGATACAAAGCATTTGCCTGTGTCGTCGATATCAACTTTAACGTCGCACTCTGCACATATTTTTTGAATAACTTTACCACCTGAACCTATAACCTCGCGAATTTTATCTACAGGAACTGTAGTAGACATCATTTTGGGAGCATAAGTAGAAAGCTCGTCTCTTGATTTATCTATAGTTTTTAGCATAACTTCATCTAAAATGTAGTTTCTTGCTTTATGAGTTTTCTCTAAAGCCTCTTTTATCATTTCAGGGGTAAGACCTGAAATTTTGAGATCCATTTGTATGGCAGTAATACCTTCTTTTGTACCAGCTACTTTAAAGTCCATATCTCCAAAAAAGTCTTCAACGCCTTGAATGTCTACCATAGTCATCCAGCGCTCGCCCTCGGTGATAAGACCACAAGAGATACCAGCAACAGGGGCTTTTATAGGCACACCGGCTGCCATAAGTGCAAGCGTAGAACCACAAATAGCACCTTGTGATGTAGAACCATTAGAAGAAAGAATTTCTGACACTAAACGAATAGTATAAGGGAATTCACTCTCTGATGGGATAACAGGCACTAAAGCTCTCTCTGCAAGTGCTCCGTGACCCACCTCGCGTCTACCAGGTCCTCTTGAAGGTCTAGCCTCTCCTACTGAGTATGAAGGGAAGTTGTAGTGATGAATATAGCGTTTTGTAGCCTCTTCGT
>CAYJEZ010000113.1:0-7845 GCA_964369215.1 uncultured Eubacteriales bacterium | reverse complement strand
TAACATAAATAAAAACTTAAACGAGTATTTTGTGAATTAAATTGACAAAATACTCGTTTTTTTGATATAATTAACGTGAAATAATTTCACGTTAATTATATTTTAATAACTCATTAGGTAAACCATGTAAAAACTAGAAAAATTTATTATTTTTTTGAAAGGAATGCGTAAGCTATGAAAAATTTTTTCAGGTTAATTCTTGTCTTGTTATATGTACTCTTACTCACTTGCTCGGTAGCAGCACACTCTGGAAGAACAGATAGCTCAGGAGGGCACAAAGATAATAAGAATGCCTCTGGATTAGGTAGTTATCATTACCACCACGGAGAAGGGCCACATTTGCACCCTGGTGGAGTTTGCCCATACGATGTTAGTGTGCCAGCTGTTGCGGTTATTACACCTACACCTGTACCGCAAGATACAATTAATATAAGCAATCAGCCCAATTCACTTAATGTAGGAGACGCAATAAACTTAGAATGGCAAGTTATTACATATTCTGAGAACTCTGATGTTTCGTGGAGTAGTAGCGACAGCTCGGTGGTTTCAGTAGACAAGGGAATGCTTACTGCAAAAAAAGCCGGTTCTGCAACTATTACGGCTACGCTAAAAAATGGAGCGCACTCCTTTTCTGTGACTATAAACGAAGTTATGGTTTCAAGCATTGAAATAAAAGATAAACCTAATAAAATAGAGGTTAATGGAAGTGTGCAAATAAACAGTGTTATTGTGCCTGAAAACGCTACGAACAAAACCCTTAAATACAATTCAAGCAATACCGAGGTAGCAACAATAAACTCAAACGGAGTAATAAAGGCTCTTAAAAATGGTGTTACTACAATTACTGTAGAGACTTCAAACGCCCTGACAAATAGCTTTGAAATAGAGGTCTACTCAATTGAGGCAACAGGTGTTAAGATAAATATTAGCGAAAATAATTTATACATCGGAGAAATTGTTGAACTTACAGCACAGGTTCTTCCAACAAATACAACTAATACTGAAGTAGTTTGGGACAGCAGTGATGTTTCGATTGCTAAAATAAATGGTACCTCACTCGAATTATTAAAAGATGGTGAGGTTATAATTAGCGCTACTTGCTCAGATGTTGAAACAAGCATGAAATTAATAATTTTACCAATACCTACAGATTACATTGAATTCGATGAAAACTTTCTTAACACTATAGAACACACAATAGATATTAATGAAACTGTAGAGCCATTAGTAAATATATTTCCTGCAAATGTTACTTATAAAAATGTACAATACACCTCAAGCAACCCTGAGGTAATTAGTGTAGAAAATGGAAAACTAGTTGCTAATAGCTATGGTAAAGCTACAATAACCGCACAAAATAATGGAAAAAGTAGCACGATTGAACTAGAAGTGAAATCTCCGCTAATTATCTATTTTTTAATAGCAGCTATTGTAGTAATAGCTAGTTTAGTTGGAGGAACATACTTTTACAAGCATAAGAGCAGATATTAAAAGTAAAGAATAGTTTTGCATGCAAATACACCCTTGCATTAGTGAGTTATGCAAGGGTGTATTAATTGTGTTTTTAGTCACTAACTTGAGTTCCGCCCCATTCAATTACTGAGAACCCTTCTCTTGTAAATGGCTGAAGAACTTGCTCTTCAATTTCAATTTTTTCATCTAACGCCTTAAATGCCATAAAAACCCTTTGAACACTGTCCGGTGTAGGCTCAATAGTAAGCACTGCATTGTCGGTATATGCCTCTTGTTGGAAAGATATTAAGTTGTACTCGTTACCTACCATTTTCGGTAGCCAAAAAACGATAAACTCATTGTACTCTGTTGGTGTAAGGCCAAGGTAAGCCAGTTTCTCAACTAAAAATTCTTCTGTATCTTCGCCTTTTACCACAAAACCTTTGCTTAAGTCGAGGTCAAAGTTGTTGTTGCCGTCCCAGAATAAATACGAGTATTCTCTGCCATTATGGGTAATTGTTCCGTCAGGGTAAGCCGTTACCTCCCAACCACCATTATACTCAGGGTATGTAAAAATAAACTCACCGTTGTAGTCTAGATTAACTGTAACCTCGGTTTCTTCTTCTGGGTAAAGGTAAATAACAGGTTTTAGTGCTATATCTTCTTCTGGGTCGGGGTTAACTCCGTTGTCTTCGCATGCTACCAATGCAACCATAAAAATAATTGCAAGTGCTAAAAATAATTTCTTCATTTCAGTCTCATTTCCTTTCAAATTAATATACTTTTTATCACTCGTTTAATAGCCTTGGTACTACTAATTTTTCTCCCATAGAGTTTAGCGTTACAAATGTAAAAATAGCAGAGCAAGTTTTAGCTCGGTTTTCTCTTTCTCCGTACTGCTCTATCTCTGCAGAGACAGCCACCCTCATAGAGGTGTTGCCTACCGACACCATATTCGCTTTTATTACTACCACATCATTCGGCTTTGCTGGTTTATAAAAGTTAAGTTTTTCTACACAGGCTGTAACTACGTCGTGGTTTGCATGTCTTTTTGCACAAATTGCGCCGGCTATGTCCATCCAAGCCATTAGTTGCCCACCAAAAAGCATACCTGCTCCGTTTACGTGAGACTGCAATATCATCTCAGTCATCACAGTTGCCGACTCTTTAACTGTTTTATACTCCATAAATCTCCTCCTCGTTATTCACATCGCACCGTTATAGTTATATTACTCAACCCTACTTAGTTTGGATTTCAAGAGTTTTTCTTAAGTGCTCTATGTATTGGTTTTTCACCGTTACAGGGGCTAGTATTACTGCCTGCGAGCCAAGCCCTGTAAGCCACCCAAAAAACTGTGGGCTTGTGTCAATGTCGGTATCTATGTAAAAATTACTTTCGTCTTCTTTTATTATGTCAATATCATTTCCAAATCTGTCTAGAACAACTCCGATTAATATGTTTGAAAACCTAATTCTCACCCTTTTTGTCTCTCCGCTAAACATAGAGAAAACTCTTTTTGAATAAAGCGCCAAGTCTTCTTTCTCAAATGCTTGTACTGTATTAAAATCTCTAACTTCGTCTAAAATATCAATCTTAAGCATTTTGTCTACTCTGTAGTGCCTTTGCTGCAAATTTTCATAGCCTAAAAGGTAGTAGTTTTCATTATCCCAAATAAGTGCCATAGGGCTAACAACATATTTTTCACCGTCTCTTTTTACTTTTTGAGTTTTTTGCAATGTATACTCAAAATAATTAAATGCTATTTTTTTGTTGCTGTCAATGGCGGTGTATATGTTGTCTACATTATAATAAATACTCTCGTTATACGTTTTAACCCTGCTAGATACATAAACTTGGCGTTGCAGTTTTTTCGCCTCGTGCTCACTGCATAGCCCCTCAATTTTACTTATTAGCTCTCTCGATTTCTTTTTAGTTATGAATTTAGAAGACTGAACAGCGTCTACCAAAAGTTTCAGCTCAGGCATTTGAAAACCCTCGCTTATTCCGTAATAGGTAGTGTTTTTACCCCTAGTGCTCTCTATCTCCATACCATAGCTTCTAAGCGCTTCAAAGTCTGAGTATATGCTTTTTCGTTCAGCTTTAATTCCATAAGCGTCTAATTTGTCAATAATTTGAGCCAAGGTCAACCCGTTTTCTTCATCTGTTTTTTCGTGCAATATTTTTTGTAGATACATAAGCTTAAGTTTTTGGTTAAAGCTTTTACTCATTTAATGCAGCCCTTTCATTGCAACTTAATAATATCATTTACAATTAAGCTATAAATAGATATAATGCAGTGTGTTTTGATATTATATACACTGATATTATATCATATGAAACTTAACACTGCAATTATATTTATTAAAAAATTATACTAATATCATCTGTTAAAAAAGGGGTAGGGGTCTACTCTTTGCGAATTTTCATAAACTTCATAATGCAAGTGATTTCCGGTTGAATTGCCTGTAGAGCCCACCCTACCTATAATATCTCCTTGCTCTACATAGTCGCCTGCTTCAACCAACATTTCACTCATGTGTGCGTATCTTGTAGAGTAATTGTCGTTATGGCTTATAAACACATTGTTTCCCCAAGAGTAATGATACTCTGAAGACATTACGATGCCTGACTGTACTGCTATTATGTCTTTTCCGTAATGTGCTGCTATGTCATAGCCTTTGTGTACGCCTGCAAAAGTCATAGTTACCCAGTCTTCATAATAGCCTGGCAAAGGCCATATGGGTTCAAAGCTAGAAGAAATTTCTTGGCTGTCTTCTATGTTAAGCTCCCAAGATAGCTTATCTATTTCCAGTTTCTCAAACTGAACTAATCTAAGTTGTTCTTTTTTTTGAGCTAACTCATTCTCAATTTCTACAGGAGCTTTTTCTTCTTGCCTTATAATATAATCTATTATTTCAGCCTTCACTTCTAAGTCATACACATCTGCAGACCCAGTGTCGCTTAAGTTGCCAAGCTCTTCAAGTTTGTTCTCGTAAGACAAAATAGACTGTGCATACTCTTGTTCAAGTAAATTTATCTCCTTTATTAAAGTTCCCTCACTTACCATGGGGGCTTGTGTATATTCTTTTTCATCTGTTTGTGCCCATACTAAATATGGTATTAAAAGCATGGCGCTTACCAAGTAGCATATATATGTTAATATCTTCATGTCTATAACAATCCTCTCTGTGTGTGGTTTATTATATTTTAACTTGTTTATATAATATTATTCTTTTTATATAAAATATATTTATTTTCTGTTTTTACTTTTTCTAACTATAGTAAAGTTTAAAATATTTTGTGTTTTTATTGACATAATTAATTTTATATGATATTATTTACAAAACCGATGAGCAAGAGTAGTAGTCTATTATGCTTACTTTCAGAGAGCCTCAGATAGTGTAATTGAGGTAGCAAAGGAATAGATGAATGGACTTGTGAGGGCGAACTTAAAGCTTAAATGGCGAGTAAGGGAGACGGATGCCCACCGTAACAGGGGTAGATATATGCTAGTATATCGTGAGTGCGTCTTAAGTTTTTAACTGTAATTAAGGCGAATTAGGGTGGTACCGCAGAAGCTCTGGCTTTTGTCCCTTACAATATAAATGTTTTGTATTTGTGTTGTATGTTTAAGGGGATAAAAGCGAGAGTTTCTTTTTATTCCCGATATAAGTAATTAGAACTATTTGAAAGGGTGTATTAAAATGAGTGAAATTCCATACAAAATTTATTTATCAGAAAGCGAGATGCCTAAAAGTTGGTACAATGTTAGAGCAGATATGAAAAAAAAGCCTGCTCCACTACTTAACCCGGGCACAAAACAGCCTTTAAGCGCACAAGAAATGTCTGCAATATTTTGTGAGGAGCTAGTAGCGCAAGAGCTTGACGATAAAACAGCCTTCTTTGATATTCCAGAAGATATTCAATCTTTTTATAAAATGTTTAGACCTTCTCCACTTGTTAGAGCATATTGCCTAGAGGAGAAGTTACAAACTCCAGCTAAAATTTATTATAAATTTGAGGGAAACAATACAAGTGGTAGCCATAAGTTAAACTCAGCTGTTGCACAGGCTTACTACGCCAAAAAACAAGGCTTGAAAGGTGTAACTACAGAGACAGGAGCAGGACAATGGGGCACAGCTTTATCTATGGCTTGTGCGTACTTCGAGCTAGACTGTAAAGTTTATATGGTTAAAGTAAGCTACGAGCAAAAACCTTTTAGACGTGAAGTTATGAGAACTTACGGCGCAAACGTTACTCCTTCTCCTTCTATGAATACAGAGATAGGAAGAAAAATTTTAGAGAAACACCCTGGAACTAATGGAAGCCTAGGCTGTGCTATTTCAGAGGCTGTTGAGGTTGCAGTTAGTAACCCAGGCTATCGCTATGTTTTAGGAAGCGTTTTAAACCAAGTGCTTTTACATCAATCTGTTATTGGTCTTGAGTGCAAAACTGCTTTTGATAAATACGGAATAAAACCTGATATTATTATTGGTTGCGCCGGTGGTGGTTCTAACTTAGGCGGACTTATCTCTCCTTTTATGGGCGAGAAATTAAGAGGCGAGAACGATTATAGATTTATAGCTGTAGAGCCAGCCTCTTGCCCTAGCTTTACAAGAGGAACATACGCATATGACTTCTGTGACACAGGCATGATTTGCCCACTTTCAAAAATGTACACATTAGGTAGCAACTTTATTCCAGCTCCTAGCCACGCAGGTGGTTTAAGATACCACGGAATGAGCTCTACTTTATCAGAGCTATACAGCCAAGGCTTAATGGAGGCAAAATCGTACGAGCAAACTCAAGTGTTTGAGGCTGCTCAGTACTTTGCTAAAGTCGAGGGTATTTTACCGGCACCAGAGAGTGCACATGCTATTAAAGGCGCTATAGACGAAGCTTTAAAATGCAAAGAGACAGGCGAAGAAAAAACAATTCTATTCGGTTTAACTGGCACAGGTTACTTCGACTTAACAGCCTACCAAAGATTTAACGACGGAGAAATGCAAGACCTTATTCCAACAGACGAGGACATTGCAAGAAGCGTTGCAGATTTGCCTAAAATGTAATAGATAATAGGGGTAGCCCTGTGCTCGGTTATAAGGGGCACAGGTTATCCTTTTTGTGTTTTAAGAAGAATGAAAGGTATGATTTATTATGATAAAAGTAGGAATTAAAGGCGAAAAAGAGAGTGTGGTAAATGCCACAAACACGGCAAAAGCCATGGGTAGTGGAGACTTAGATGTTTTTGCAACACCGTGCATGGTTGCACTTATGGAGGGCACAGCAAATGACAGCCTAAAAGATTTTTTAGAGGAAGGTCAAGGCACGGTAGGAACACTTGTAAACATTAAGCACGTGGCCGCAACTCCTCTTAATATGAAAGTTTGTGCTAAAAGTGAGCTTATAGAGGTAGACGGAAAAAGATTGGTTTTTAATATTCAAGCTTTTGACGAGGCTGGGCTTATTGGCGAGGGCACACACGAGAGGTTTATTATAGCGAATGAGAAGTTTATGCAAAGAGTAAACTCAAAATCTTCGTCAAATTAAAGTGCTTTTTGCTTGGTAGTGACAATAACAAATTAATTGGAGTAAATAATTATTTTTTATAACATTGTTTTAGGTATTGACTTTTAATTATATTTATGATAATATGTTCTACAGACGTCAAATTGACACTAACCATCTGGACCAATAGCTCAGCTGGTTAGAGCAACCGGCTCATAACCGGTTGGTCCGGGGTTCGAGTCCCTGTTGGTCCACCAAACGCACAAAATCCGAACCACTTCTTTATAATTGGAGAAGTGTTCGGATTTTTGCTTTATATTTAAAGAATGATTCATCAATATAGAAAAAGGGGCTGTCTCAAATGTTTTTCCCCATTTGAGACAGCCCCAAAATCTTTAAAATTGTGTGGAAAAGTATGCATAAGTGCAAAAATTGTTGAAAACTTTACAAGATGAATTAGAGGGTAGAAAAAACTACTCTCATTTTTGTGTGAATATTGAATTTTGCGAAATTTAAGCAATCATTTTATCGAATAAAGATTTGCCAAAACAACCTGATTTTTCTCTAGCACATAGTTTTTTAATGTTGAAAGCAAAGGCAATTAAGAGAAAAACAGTTTGATTTTTTTGTCTGCCTCTTGTTAAAAATCTTGTAAAATGATAGTTTTGTTTGATTACACCAAATGCTCCCTCGACTTGTATGGAACGATTAGTTCTAAGCAAAATGCCTTGTTCAGAGATAATATTTTCATCGGATTTTTCTCTTGCTATCGTAAGTATAATTCAGTTTTTTTTCGTTAGGACAGATGTAAAAGTCACCTAATTCATCATATACACATTTGAAAATTGGTCACGACGAAAACAAATCACTGTCCATTTCATTGT
>CAYJEZ010000112.1:0-7910 GCA_964369215.1 uncultured Eubacteriales bacterium | reverse complement strand
GTTTGTCATAAATTTATTTTTACCTTTCTTAATTGAAGTGCTTGATTTTGTGGTTGGTATTATGCTTATTTTGTGTGGTAACAATCCTCTTCCCATTTTTATGGATTGGTATCAATGTATTCCCATATTTTTTGATATTCTTTTTCGTCTCTAATTATGTGGTCGTGAAAAGATTTTTGAAATATAGAAAATCCTATTTTTTTAGATATAGTACCTTTCAGTTGATTTACAATCCACGATAATGTAGGGGCGGTCAGTGGCCGCCCGTCGTTGGTGTTTGAAATACTTAGGATTAAATGAATATGATTTGGCATAATTACATATTTATCCAAAACAACTTTTTCATAATGCAATAATATTTGTTCTACCGCTGTTTTTGTTATTTCACCGTATTCGTTTAATTGAACAATCGGGCGGCCGATGACCGCCCCTACAATCGTACCCAATAAACATTCTTTCTTTTGAACACATATTGTCACAAAATACACACCATTCTGGCTGTAATCATAATCCTTTAATCGAATTGATTTGCGTTTTGGCAATTCCATAAATCACCTCGTCAAATGCTCATAATCTTTTATTCTTTTGGCGTACAAATATACCATTCATTGTTGTGTAAAACAGCTATGCCACCCTCGACCTTTGCATAAGGCATTTCCAATTCTCTATTAAAATTTGTTTCACCGTTATTCTCTGGAAATTCATCTGTATAAGAATGTGTATAGCCAATAATTGCACTGTCATCAATCTCTATTGGCGATGGCTCAGCTGGTAAAAGATAAATTAAATCATCTACCATTATTGCAGCAGGATAATCTGTTTCAACGTTAGTTTTACTACATCCAACAAGTGTAGTTATCAAGGTAAAAGCAATTAGTAAACTAAATAATTTCTTCATAACTCTTTGCTCCAATCATTATATAAATAATCCGCACCAAACACGAGACTTCTCACTCCAGCGAAGCTAACTGTGAACTATGCATTGTGAACTGTGCACTAAATAGTGTTTCCCAACAAATAACTCTCGCCGCTCATTCGCTTTTTTCCCTCGGCTTGAATTTCTACAAGCTGTAATGCGCCCTCTTTACAGTAAACACAAAGTTTACCCTTATTATTATAAAACTTGCCAGCCTCTCCACTCTCATCAATAACCTTAGCAGAGTGTATTTTAAGCTTTTTACCGTTTATCTCACACACGGCACTAGGCCATGGGTTAAGTCCGTTAATAATGCTTCTTAGGCTTTTGGCACTATTGTTAAAATCTATAAAAGACATCTCTTTTTTTATCATAGGTGCGTGTGTTGCCTGTGTTTCGTCTTGCTTAATAGGTGTAATTGAGTCTAGCTCGTCTATTGTTTTAACTAAAAGCTCTGCACCCATGTGCATTAGCCTATCAAACAGTTCGCCAGAGGTCTCCATTTCTCCTATTTCTGTCTCGCTTTTTAAAAGCATGTCTCCTGTGTCCATACCCTCTGCCATAAGCATTGTGGTAACGCCACTAACTTTGTCTCCGTTTAAAACTGCCCACTGAATTGGCGCTGCTCCTCTGTATTTAGGTAAAAGAGAACCATGCACGTTTATACAGCCTTTAGGGGGTATGTCTAAAACAGACTTTGGAAGAAGTCTGCCGTAGGCGACAACAACAATTAAATCTGGGCTTAAGGCTTTTAGCTCGTTTACTGTGTCTTCACTTTTAAAGTTTTGTGGCTGAATAACATTTAAGCCGTGCTCTAATGCGCACTCTTTAACAGCCGTAAACTGCATTTTATGACCTCTGCCTTTTGGCTTGTCTTCTCTTGTGTAAACCGCCAAAATCTCGTGACCTTCTTTTATTAATGCCTCAAGCGACGGCACGGCAAAATCTGGCGTACCCATAAAAACTATCTTCATGCTAAAATCCTTTCGCTAATAATTAAGAGTAAATATAGTTATCAGTCTTCGTCTTGTGATGTCTCTATTTCTACTTTTTCAGTAATTTTATTTATAAAAACCTCGCCGTTTAAGTGGTCTATCTCGTGGCAAAATGCTCTGGCTAATAAGCCCTCTCCGTCTACCTCGTACCAATTTCCAAATCTGTCTTGTGCTTTAACTTTTACATATGCAGGCCTATCAACTTTTCCAAACTCTCCTGGGAAAGAAAGGCAGCCCTCTACCTCGTTTTGAAGTCCCTCTGTCTCAATTATCTCAGGGTTAATAAGCTCTAGTAAGCCCTCTTCGCCCTCGCCGTCTTCCTCTATAATCTCAATTATACAAATGCTTCTTAAAATACCTATTTGAGGCGCCGCCAAGCCTATGCCGTTAGCCTCTATTAAGGTGTCGTACATATCGTCAAGCAAAGTATGAAGCCTATCGTCAAATTTCTCGACTTTTCTCGACTTTTTATAAAGCGATTGATCCTCGCTAGTAATAATCTTTCTAATAGCCATTTTTTAAGTCCTTTCATTGGGTATGAAAAATTTTTAAATTTACATTATTGAATAGGGGTTTGGGTCAGCAAAAACATTTACATCTGAGTAGTCTTTGTTCTTTGCAAATCCTATCATTATGCCAGACACCATCTCTCTAAACTCTTTGGTGTTTACACATTTTATTATAAGTTTATATCTATACTTTCCGCTTATTTTAGCAACTGTTGCTGCAGACGGCCTTAATATTCTAAGCGGAAACTTCTTTTTATTTTCAGTGGCTTTAGCGCTTATCTCAAAAAGAAAATACTCTGCCGATAATTTAACCTTGCTCTCATTTTCTCCAACAAAACCAATAACCAAAATATCTACAAAAGGAGGGTAAAGCATTGCCATTCTATAACTTATCTCCATGTCGTAAAACGTTGGATAGTCTTGCGATGCCGCCAAGCTGAGGTATGGGTTCTCTGGTATATAGGTTTGAATTATTGCTTGCCCTTCATACCTTCCTCTGCCAGAGCGACCAACTACTTGGGTAAGCAAGTCAAAGGTTCTCTCACTGCTTCTAAAGTCGTCGTCATAAAGACTTTGGTCTGCCGAGAGAACTCCTACTAAGGTTACATTCTCAAAATTAAGTCCTTTTGCAACCATTTGAGTACCTACCATAATATCATAGTCTCCTTTTGCAAATGCGTCTAGCTTTTTCTCAAGCGAGTACTTAGCACTTGTAGAGTCGGCGTCTATTCTTAAAATTCTAGCGTTTGGCACAGCTTCTGCTATGCTCTCTTCTGCCCTTTGAGTTCCGTAGCCCGAGTAAACCACGCTCTCGTTAGAGCATTCGGGGCATTTGTTGCTAAACTCTACAGAGTATCCACAGTAGTGGCACATAAGCCTTTTGTTTGCGCTATGCATGGTAAGAGATATACTACAGTTTGGGCAACTTACCACGCTTTTACACTCTTTGCACCTAGCAAAAGTATGGTAGCCTCTTCTGTTTAATAAAATAATGCTTTGCCTGCCCTCTCTTAAATTAGTGTTTAGGGCTTTTTTTAGAGCAAAGCTAATGTCGGTTTTATTGCCAAAAAGCTCCTCTTCGTTCATGTCTATAAGCCTAACTGAGGGAAGCTTTGCATCAGAGTAACGCACATCTAAAGTGTGTAGCCCGTATGTGCCCTTTACCCCTTTGTAGTAAGACTCTAAAGAGGGGGTTGCAGAACATAACAAGCAGTAAGACTTATTGTACGCTGTTCTAAAAAGTGCTATATCTTTTGCGCTATAGCGCGGGCTTGTCTCAGATTTATAAGTGTGCTCTTGCTCTTCGTCCATAACAATAAGGCCTAAATTTTTAAAAGGCGCAAATATTGCCGACCTTGTGCCTATTGCAAGCTTGCATTGGCCTCTTGCAGCTCTTTTCCATTGGTCCATTCTCTCGCCAACCGAGAGCCCACTGTGAAAAACAGCAATGTCATCTCCAAATTTGCTTTTAAAAATCTCTACTGTTTGGGGAGTTAAGGCTATTTCTGGCACTGTTAAAATTACGTCTTTACCTTTGCCAATTACATAGTCAATAAGCTTTAGGTAAATAGAGGTTTTTCCACTTCCTGTAATTCCGTAAAGCACAGATACAGGCTTTTCTCCCTCTTCAAATTCTTCTATTATATCATCAAACACCTTAGCCTGCTCTATAGATAAATTAAAGCTAAGGGTCTCGTCTTCTAAACTTTGTTTTAAATATTGAGGTTTTCTATAAACCTCTCGTTCGAAAATATCCGCCGCACCTTTTTCATTAAGCGACCTTATAACACCTAAAGAAGCACCTGTAAAATAGCTTAACTCTTTAACCGTTATAGCACCTAAACTTATAAGTGTGTCGTATACCTCTTGTTGCCTTGGGGTAAGTTTTCTTATAAAATTTTCTTTTGCGCTAATCATTTTCTCTGTAACATCGCCCATTTTTCTTTTGGCGGTGTCGTAAGGTATAATTACCTTTAAATCTATAAGCCTCGAGAAGTTTTTGTCTTTGTCGCTTATTAAAAGTTCAGACAAAACTTCTTCATTTACTGTTTTTTTACAATTTTTTATTAGGCTTACTATTCTTTTTTGTTCGTCATTTAATTCAATTTCGTCAGCATCTTCACTCAGTTTATATTCTGGTTTTATTTTGTAGCTTATTCCGGCAGGTAACATTAGTTTTACTGCCTCAAAAAGAGTACAAAAATATCTTGATTTTACCCAAAACACAAGCTTTATCATCTCATCTGTCAAAACAGGCTCAGTGTCTAAAATATCGCTAATATACTTTAGCCTTGCTCCCGAGTTGTCTTTTACTAACTCTAAAACCATTGCAACCCTTGTTTTGTCTCCTGCACCAAATGGCACACTTACCCTTACTCCAGGTCTTACATCAGCTTGCAAGCTTTGTGGCACCATATAGGTAAAAGGCATATCAAAACTATATGCGGTGTTCTCTACCGCTACACTTACTTGCAAGCTTCCTCTCAGTCCTTTCTAAAAATAAGCATAACCTAAAATTATTAATTGGGTGTTAATCCCCTGTAATATTAATAGAGTCGTTCTCTACCATTAAAACTATCGCCCGTTTTTCTGCAATAGGTCTGTGCATAATGCCTTTTGGCACGCATAAGCCCTCTTGCTCTTTTAAAGAAAAACTGCCTTTATCTGTCTCTATAACTATACTACCCTCAAGCACGAAAAACACTTCGTCTTCATGCTCGTGCTTATGCATTTTAAACTCGCCCTCAAACACTGCAACACGCAATAGAGAGTCGTTTGCCTTACATAGTGTTTTGTTTGTCCAAGGCTCACTATTCTTGTCAATTGCGTCTGCAACACTTATCTTCTTTAGTGTATTAATACTCTTAATCTCTAAATTGTTATTTTGCATATAATCCTCCTGCTTAATAAGCATTTTGGTCAAATACTATGTACAATTAGTTAGGTAGTTCACTTAGTGGAAGTGGTTTACTGTAAAGGTAACCTTGCGAAAAGTCTACACCGTACTTTTCAAGCACTGCTTGTATCTCCTCGTTTTCTACAAATTCTGCAACAGTTTTAGCACCAATCAGCTCTGCCATAAAACATATAGACCTCAGAATTATAACGTTGTTCTCTGATTTAGCCAAGTCTTTAATAATTGTGCCATCAATTTTTATGTATGCGGGAGAAAGAGCAATAACTGCTGTATAAGTAGCATATCCAGAGCCAAAATCGTCTGCTGATATCTTGCAACCATGAGCACGAATTTCTTGAATAAAGTCAAAAAGCATTCCCTCTTGGTAGTTCTCGGTTTCTACAAACTCAATAACTATATGGTCTGAGTTTGGATATTTTGCAAGTCTGTTTATAAACCATTTTCTAAAAGCCTCGCTAGATATATCGTACGCAGATACATTAATTGAAACTTTCTCTTCTCTAATACTAAATTCATCAAGCACTTTTTCTATCATCAATTGACTTAAGCGATTGTAAATTTTATATTTCTTAGCAATATCTAAAAACATACCAGGTGGGTAAATTTTACCGTCAATGCCTTTGATGCGCATTAACGCCTCGTACTTGTCTATTTTGCCTGTTTTGTTGTTTCTAATTCCTTGATAGTACGGAATTATTCTATCTTCCTCCATTGCAAAGTTAATAAGGTCTAGTATTTTTGCGTCCTCATTTACAGTGTTAACAACGTCTAAAATATCAGGAGATAAAACAAAGTTTTCTTGTGTTTCTTTTGCTAATAAATGTGCATGAAGCGCACGTTCTATAAGCCTATCTTCTTGCAATACTACGACAAAACGCGAAACGGCACTCACCTCTACTTGTGCAGAAGCTGCAGACTCGAATTGATTGTAAAACTGCTTCATAATGGCTAAAAAGTCTTCTTTTGGTAAATCTTTTGTTCCCGCTAAAACAAAGTTTTTGTAATTAAAACTGTAAAGGTAAATAAGTTGGTCTAGCCCTGAGTTTACAAGGCCTGCTTGTGCGTTTTGTAAAACATCTTTTACCCCTAAATAATAAGTTTCTTCTCCGTATGCAGCAATTGATAAATCCGCATTTAAAACCTCTGTCATACAAAGTTTGTTAATTCCTAAGCCCTCAATATCCTCACGAAGTTTCATTGCATTTGCCACACCGAGGTGTGGGTCTGTATATATATCATGTATTTCCATATTTGTTGCTCCTTTTGACTTATACTATCGTATTACTATTAACTTGTGATGATTTACTACTAACAAATCAGTAGCTATATGGGTTTGGCTCTATAATATTGTATTTGCCCTTTACAAAGTCTTTAACTGCTAAGTCTACTGGTTTTTCAATTAAAATTTCGCCTCTTTCTTCACATTCGTCTATTATGTCTCTCGCTCTTTTGGCTACCGCAATAACTAAAGAGTAATGGCTGTTGTGTGGTGTTTTAATAATGTTCTCACTTGGTTTAAGCATGATTTTCTTCCTTTCAAATTACGCGTATAATACTAATATCCAAAATAAAAATATTATATTAAATTAACTTAGAAAACACAGCAGAAATAAAGTAAAAAGCTTTAATCTATGTGGTTTTTACTTTAGAGCTGTTAGTGATTTCAAGTTTATTTAATATTATATTAAATTAACTTAGAAAACACAGCAGAAATAAAGTAAAAAGCTTTAAGTCAAATATTGATTTGACTATACCTATGTGGCTTTTACTCTAGAGCTTTAGTGGTTTCAGTTCATTTACTATATTTACCCTTCTCTTACTGGCTATCGGTACTCTCTCTCTTTTTCTATTACTCTAATAAAATCTTCTACGGCTTTTTCTAAAATGTCATTTACAATTACATGGTCATAGTCTTTTGCACATTCCATTTCTTCTTTTGCTGTTTCTAGCCTTAGCTTAATCTTATCTTCTGTTTCGGTTTGTCTTCCTCTAAGCCTTTTTTCAAGTACTTCTAAAGACGGGGGTGTTATAAAAATGCTTACGCACTCAGGCTCTAACGCCTTAATTTGTGCTCCGCCTTTCACCTCTATTTCAAGCAGTACATCGGTTCCTTTATCAAGTGCTTTATGCACAGGTGCCTTTGGCGTGCCATAGTAATTGTCGCAATATTCTGCATACTCTAGCATCTCTCCAGCGTCTATCATCTCAACAAATTCTTTTTTAGTAATAAAATGATAGTGCTCACCGTCTATTTCGCCTTCTCTGGGTGCTCTTGTAGTGGCAGAAACCGAGTACTTTACGTCATGTCCGCAACACTTAAAATATTCTCCTAAAATTGTGCCCTTTCCTCCACCAGACGGTGAAGACACAACTATAAGCAATCCTTTACTCATCTGTATCGTCTCCCTCAAAATCTTCGCTTTCGTCACCTGCAAATCTTGCCGCAACCTTATCGGTAGACAATGCGGACAATACTACATGGTCACTTTGCATTATAATAACAGATTTTGTTTTTTTTCCTTGGCTTGCATCTATAATAAAGCCTTTTTCTTTTGCCTCTTGCACCATTCTTT
>CAYJEZ010000111.1:0-8097 GCA_964369215.1 uncultured Eubacteriales bacterium | reverse complement strand
TTATTTTCTGATACATTCTGCTTCCGCTTTCTTTTTTCTTATCTTAATGACATTGATTTCGTCACACCCCCTTTTTATTTAAGAACTATAGTCTTAAATGTTTTAGTGTTTGGTTGCAAAGTTTGTTTATACAGTTTTTTATAGTTTTGTGGGCTCATTTTACACCGCTTTTCAAAGGTGTAAGAAAAATGTTGCCTGCTGTTATATCCTAGTTCAAACGCAATATCCATTACCGATAAATTGCTGTTTTTAAGTAAGTAACAAGCCTTTTGAATTCTTAAATCATTAACATAATTTATTACACCGCTATTTAGATATTTAGAGAAGAGTGACTGTAAGTAATAACCGCTTATTCCTGCATTAGTTGCTATTAGCTCGACGTTTAAGTCGCTAGATAAATTTTCTTTAATATATTTTTTTGCTAAATTTATATACTTAACCGAGCTATAATAAGAGCTGTTCTCGAAAGCTTTAGACATTTCAAGTAGTAACCGAATAAAAATAACTTGAATTAAATATTTATCATTAGCAGTGCTACCCAGCACTTGAATTAAGTCTTTTAAAGCGAATCCAAATTGACCCTCGTCATATAACTTTTTATATTTAAAACGCTCTTTAAAAAAATTCTTAATAAATACGCTATTATTATAGGCGTCATTCAAATTAATAAAGCCTTTTCCTAAAACCCATTCTAGGTTTAACACCGAACAATTTGATTGGTTTACTATTTGAAGTTTGTGCTCAACCTGAGGGTGAATTACAATAAATTCACCGCGTTTAAGCTTTATTATCTCATCTTCAAAATATACAGTGCACTCGCCACTAGTAGCATACATAATTTCATACATATCATGCTTGTGTGCATCCATTTTATACTCATTTAAATTGAGTGCATAGTATGCACAAATGTCAATGTTGTTATTCATCAAAAATACCTCTTACATAAAAAATAAAACGCTTATAATATTATATCATGTAAAATTTAATAACACAATATATTGCATTTAAATTGTTTTTATTAAATAACTTGCACATTTACATATACAAAAGGTTATGATTAGTTAAAAAGGAAATGGGGTAGCGGTATGAGTTTTAAAGTAGCATTTATTGGTGCGGGCAGTGTTGGTTTTACACGCAGGTTGTTAAGCGATTTGTTAGCGGTGAAAGAATTCTCTGATATTGAAATTTCTTTTACAGATATTAACGAGCATAACTTAGATATGGTTTATCAGTTATGTCAAAGAGATATTAGCGAAAACGGCTTAAACATAAAAATACATAAAACTCTTGATAGAAGAGAAGCGTTTAAAGATGCTAAATATGTTATTAATGCTGTTAGAATAGGCGTGCTTGAAGCGTTTGAAAAAGATATAGCAATTGCTTTAAGGTACGGGATTGACCAATGTGTAGGAGACACACTTTGTGCGGGCGGAATTATGTATGGGCAAAGAGGAATTGCGGCAATGCTTGACTTTTGTAAAGACATAAAAGAAGTTGCAAAGCCTGACTGCATTATGCTAAACTACGCTAACCCAAATGCTATGATAACTTGGGCATGCAATAAATACGGTAAAGTTAATACAATAGGTTTGTGCCATGGCGTTCAAGGTGGGCATGCCCAAATTGCAAAGGCATTAGGCTTTGAGCAAGAAGAAATTGACATTACATGTGTAGGAATTAACCACCAAACTTGGTATTTAAAAGTAGCACATAAAGGAGAAGACCTAACAAGTAAGATATTATCAGCATATGAGAAAAACGAAGAACTATCAGAAAAAGAGAAAGTTAGAATTGATATGCTCAAACGTTTTGGCTACTACTCAACAGAGTCAAACGGACATTTGTCTGAGTATGTAGCATGGTATAGAAAAAGGCCTGAAGAGATAAAAGATTGGATATCTCTTGACACTTGGATAAATGGCGAAACAGGCGGTTATTTAAGAGTGTGCCGTGAGGGAAGAAACTGGTTTGAGGCAGATTTTCCAAACTGGATGAAACAAGAAGCCAATAAATTTAAGGAAGAAAATAGAAGCCACGAGCATGGGTCTTTTATAATTGAGTCTCTAGAAACGGGAAGAGTATATAGGGGTCACTTTAATGTAATGAATAACGGAACTATTACAAATTTACCTGATGAATGTGTGGTAGAGGTTCCAGCTTATGTAGACAGAAATGGAGTTAACGTTCCTAAAGTTGGCGACTTACCGCTAGGCTGTGCGGCGGTGTGTTCGCAGTCTGTATGGGTTCAGCGCTTAGCGGTTGAAGCTGCAGTAGCAGCAGATAGACAATTGTTGATACAAGCCATGATGATGGACCCATTAACAGGAGCTGTATGCAATACTTTAGAAATAGAGCAAATGGTAGACGAATATTTAATAGAACAGGCAGAGTGGTTGCCACAATATAAATCAGAAATAGAATTGGCTAAGAAAAGGCTTGAAAAAGCTAAAGAAAGTGGTGCATTTATAAACTCAAAAAGAGATTACAAAGGTGCGGCAAAAATAAAAGAAAAGACAGTAGAAGACATGCAAGTGCAAAAAGAAACGGCAAGAAAAAATGCACAAAATGCAGATAAAGCAGGCTTTACAGAAAAAAATAAACAAAATTAAAAGGAGAGTAGTGAGATGATTAAAAAACTTATTGAAAGCGGAAATGCAGTGCTAGGAGTAGAGCTTGGCTCAACAAGAATTAAAGCAGTGTTAATTGACGAGGAATATAATGTAATTGCCTCAGGAAGTTATGACTGGGAAAACAAGCTAAAAGATGGTCTTTGGACATATGAGTTAGACCATGCTTGGACTGGAATTCGAGAGGCGTATAAAAAACTTTCTAGCAAGGTAAGTGCAGAGTTTGGCGTAGATATTATTAAGCTTAAGGCAATAGGTTTTTCAGCTATGATGCACGGTTATTTAGCATTTGACAAACAGGGCAAACAATTGTCTGAATTTAGAACTTGGAGAAATACCAATACAGGTGAGGCGGCAGAATTTTTAAGCAAAGAGTTGAATTTTAACATTCCTCACAGGTGGAGTATTGCTCACCTTTATCAAGCTATTTTAAACAATGAAGACAATGTTAAAAATATTGACTTTTTAACAACGCTATCAGGCTATGCTCACTATAAATTAAGCGGAGAGCGAGTTTTGGGTATAGGAGACGCCTCAGGAATGTTCCCTATAGACAGCACAATAAATAACTATAATGAAGATATGGTAAATAAGTTTGAGAGTATAATAGACGGTAAATTCTCTTGGAAACTAAACGACATTTTCCCTAAAGTGCTTTCTGCAGGAGAGTATGCAGGTGTGCTGACAAAAGAGGGAGCGGCATTGTTAGACCCTAGCGGAAAACTGTGTCCAGGAGCGAAAATGTGCCCACCTGAGGGTGACGCAGGCACAGGTATGGTAGCGACAAACAGTGTTGAGAAAAAAACAGGTAATGTTTCGGCTGGTACATCTATTTTTGCTATGATAGTGCTTGAGAAAGAGCTTAGCAAAGTATATAAAGAGATAGACATGGTAACTACACCTAGCGGTAGCCCCGTTGCAATGGTTCATTGCAACAATTGTTCGTCTGACATAGATGCTTGGGCTAATTTGTTTTGTGAATTTTCGAAAATTAGCGGTAATCCAATTTCTATCTACCAAGCACTAGACATATTGTACTACGAGGCACTTAAAGGCGAGAATGATTGTGGAGGGTTGGTGTCGTACAACTACCTCTCAGGTGAGCCAATAACAGAGCTTGAAGAGGGCAGACCTCTGTTTTTAAGAACTCCGGATGCAAATTTTAACTTCAGTAACTTTGCAAAAAATTTGCTTTACTCTGCAGTTGCTACACTAAAAATAGGTATGGACATATTAGCACAAGAGAATGTAAGTATTAATTCACTTTTAGGGCATGGTGGTTTTTTCAAGGCGAAAGAGGTAGGTCAAAGAGTTATGTCTTCGGCTATTAAAGCTCCTGTGTCAGTAATGGAGACAGCGGCAGAGGGAGGCGCATGGGGTATAGCAGTACTTGCAGATTATGCGGTCAATAACTCTACTAGCTTAGAAGAATACCTAAATGAAAGAGTGTTTAAAAACGCAAATAGTAAAACCATTATGGCAACTCAAGAGGAGATTGACGGTTACTCAAAGTATGTTGAAATGTATACAAATGGTTTAAGCGTAGAGGCAGAAGCTACAAAGAAAATATAGGTAAACTACACACCAATTAATGTAATAGAAAAAATAAAAAGAGTTTTGTTGAGTGAATAATACTAAAGGGCTGTAACGCGATTTTCATAATACAAAAATTATAGAGGCAACCACATTGCATGTTTTATTTGCAATGTGGTTGCCTCTATATTATTTTGTGGTTATATTATTAATTTGGGTATAAAACAGTATTTGACATTGATCCAGTTGTTTTTAGGCAAAAAACTATAGCTAACTAAAATCTATTTTTTGCACAAACTCAAGTTTTCTCATATAATCAAGCTCAACTAAATCAGTAGGTTTTACATCGTGTATGCTTTTTTCAAAGTAATTAGTGCCTGCATATTTAAGCAAAGAGTAAACAAACTGAGAGCAATACATAATATTAGGCTTAAATGAGCGTTTTAATACTAAGCCAATCACATTGTATGCACTTCCATTTTTGTTTATCTCATAAACCTTCTCTATCATCTTGCGCTTTTGCTCTTCTGATACCCTTAACCTATATACATAGATAGTAGCGTCTTCACTTTTACATAGATAGCTTAACATCTCACTGTTCAGGCCCGGTGGGTTTATTCTCTCTCCTCCGTTGTAGCTAATAAGTGTTTTTAAATCCTTATCAAAAGCTATAGAGGCATGATTATGAGATTTTTCAGTAAAAAGTGAAACGATTTGGCTTGTTATACTTCCTGTATCTGATAAAACAATGTATACAGAAGAATCTGCCATAGATTTTTCTGCCTCGTTAAAATAGTCTCTGGTAAGAGTACCACTGTTTATGTATTCAAAAGAATTATTTCTACTTATTTCTTCAATTATAGTCTGAATATTATCTCTTGACATTATTGCCAATGCCTTATCAATTTGCATGCTTTTTTCTTTTATCATGCTACTAAATTGCTCTAAGTCTGAAAAAAGTAGTGAAGCAGTGTTAAGCGGTGCATGAAAAAAGTACATTTGATAATTTTTAAGCTCTATAAATGCCTCGATAATAAATGACAGTATTAACAAAAAGTAAGTCATAAACACTAGCGCAAATTGATTTATCAGGGTTGAATCTACAAGGAATAGACAAAAATATAGCTGTATGGTTAATAGTATTCCGTAGGATAAAAATGTGGTTATACGTTGCCTCCAACTATCAGTAGTTGAAAGGGCAATTATTACTAGTATTACATCAAGAAAAATAAAAACTAAAGCTGAAATTACAGAGCTATTTAAGGCAAGAAAAAAAACTGCCATAATTAGTAAGCATATTTTCAGCGAGTTACATCTGCTCATGTGACCTCCAAAGTAAAATATCTTAATTAAAAGCAAGCTAGCAAACACCAAGCAATTATATATGATATTAGCTAAAAACAATTATGCACAACTATCAAATTAATTTCAATATATAAATTATATTAATGACAAAATGCATAAATAATAACTGCTCGCTTATATTTATTCAATAGTTAAAATTTATATTTCCATAACTCTAAGGTAAAACACAATTAAATTGTTATCTCCTCAGCTTCTTTAACCCACATATCACTTGATGCGTCTGACGGCATACGCCAGTCTGCACGAGGCGACAATGTAACAGAACCTATTTTTGTTCCGTCTGGCATACAACTGCGTTTATATTGCTGTGCAAAAAAACGTTTATAAAATAGTATTAGCCAATGTTTTATAGTGGGTTTGTCAAATTCACCGTTAAAGGCTAGGCATGCAAACTCAAAAGTATGGGTTGGGCAACGCCCCCAACGAATGGTGTGATAAAGGAAAAAGTCATGCAAATCGTAAGGCCCTACTATCTCCTCAGTTTGTTGGTCAATACTCCCTTGTTCGCTCGGCAATAACTCAGGGCTTACAGGTGTATCAATAATATCGCGCAATACCTCTTCAAGTTTACCGCCTGAACGACATGCTTCATACTCTACAAGAGCTCGTACTAAAGTTTTTGGCACTCCTGCATTAATTCCGTACATGCTCATGTGGTCTCCGTTATATGTGGCAAATCCAAGGGCGAGTTCAGATAAATCTCCTGTACCCACAACAATGCCATTCTCTTTATTAGCTAAGTCCATAAGAATTAATGTGCGCATACGCGCTTGAGCATTCTCAAAGGTTACATCTGCAGTTTTTGCGTCGTGTCCTATATCTTTAAAATGCTGATTTACTGAAGCATGTATATCAATTTCACGAAGTGTTACTCCCAATGCCTCACACAAAAGGTCTGCATTTGTTCTGGTTCTTACACTTGTTCCAAAACAGGGCATAGTTACTGCAACAATATTACTTAATGGTTTTTGCAAGTGACTAAAAGCGCGACACATGCATAAAAGTGCAAGTGTACTGTCTAAGCCTCCTGAAATCCCTACTACTGCTTTTTCACATTTTGTGTGAGCAAGCCTTTGAACAAGCCCCATAGATTGCAACTTCAGTATCATTTCACAGCGGCTCTCCCACTCAATTGTATTATGTGGAATAAACGGACGAGCGTCTATTTTACGCGTTATCTCGCTGTTTTGTTTAGGCATAGAAAAATTAATAACATTATAATTATCTTCACGGCTTGAAAAAGTATTCATTCTGCCACGCTCGTACGATATTGCATATAAGTCTATATCAGCAACTGCAGGCTCTTCAGCAAATGGTTTAGTTTCAGCCAATAGGTAGCCATTTTCAGCAATTAATTGATGCCCTGCATAAACAGTATCGGTAGTGCTTTCGCCAAAACCGGTATTTGCATAAATATAGCCGCAAACAAGCCTTTGAGAAATATTTTTAACCAAAGCTTGGCGAAACTCTGCCTTGCCTACTGTCTCATTACTTGCAGATAAATTACATACAATAGTAGCACCATTAAGAGTATGACGAGTAGAAGGTGGCGTAGCAGACCAAAAGTCTTCACAAATTTCAAGGGCTAATACAAAATTATCTTGTTCAATCCATTTGAAAAGTAAATTGGTGCCAAAAGGAATTTCTTCACCAAAAAAAGAAACTGTACATAGCTCTTTTGGAGCAGAAGCGAAATGACGCATCTCATAAAACTCTCCATAATTAGGGAGATGAGTTTTAGGTACAAATCCTAGTACTTTACCTTTACATAAAACCGCGCCTACATTATAAAGTTTGCCTTTAACTTTGATTGGCAACCCGACCACATAAACTGTGTTATATTTAGCACTTTCAGCTTCTATTATTTGCAGTGCATATAAGGCAGATTTTTGCAGTTTTTCTTGCAAAAACAAATCTGCACATGTATAACCTGTAATACAAAGTTCTTGGAAGCACACAAGGTGTGCAGATTGAAGCTCTGCCATTTTATTAATTATAGCTACACTGTTTGCAACACAATCAGCTACCGAAACTTTAATATTTGTAGCTGCTACTTTTACAAAATCCATTTTGCTCGTCCTTTCGCTTAGAGAAATAATTTTTACAACGTAGCTATTGTACCATAAAACTAGAACAAAGTCCATTAAATTAATAAAACATTAATTGAATTATTTTAACAAAATAATTCAAGGAGTATTTTAAAAAATATCTTTTATAATTGGATGTATTTTACTATAATTAAACAATTTTCCTTCACCATAAAAAAGATTATCACCCTT
This sequence comes from uncultured Eubacteriales bacterium, assembly GCA_964369215.1. Classification (GTDB taxonomy): domain Bacteria; phylum Bacillota; class Clostridia; order Oscillospirales; family Acutalibacteraceae; genus SIG603. The sequence goes on along the minus strand of CAYJEZ010000111.1, from coordinate 293 downwards.
AAAAAAGATTGATAATCTTAACTATATTTTATACAAGTGCAAAAAACTATGTATCCACCGCCTTTTTATAAGCTATAATTTGTCTCAAAACACAAATAAAAAATCAATTACCTAATAACCAAAGTAGCTTATTTTTTTTGGTTAATGCTTCTCAATGTTTCATACTTTATTTTAGTCGCAAGCCCTCCTCTAATATGCCTTTGCGATTTATTTAGTTCTAAAATTTCTTTTACTTCTTTATACAATTGTCTGTCTATGTATTTCAATCTCTGACTTACGTCTTTATGTTTGGA
>CAYJEZ010000110.1:1646-8106 GCA_964369215.1 uncultured Eubacteriales bacterium | reverse complement strand
CAATTAAGGCGTAAAAGCCTAACAACCGTATTAAATCTTAACCAAATTAATTGGACAAGATATAATACGGTTCTTTTTTACGCCTAAACCCTGAGTTTATTGGGATTTAGGATATAATTTATATAGATGACGATAAGTGAAATTCAATCGAGAGTGGATTCGAACAAATTTATGGTTTGTGTGTATATTTTATCCTCTAACCAAACCCTATGGACACTCACAAAAAGAAATATATATCTAAACGGAATTGTTTTCGACAACAGAAGTATAAAAGGAGTTGCACACAAAATCACGCTCTATACAAATTTGCCAGATATATTTGGAACGATGAACTTCATGAAATTGTAGGTGAGCTTAAGGATAAGACTTTATTAAGTGAAATCACCTACAAAGTAATAAGCAACGCAATTAAAATACTGAAAACTACAAAACATTGATGAAAGAAATGTAGATTTAAATGAATTTAAGATTAAAAGATGGTGTTTTAATTCTATAAACTTATTCATATAAAGCTTCACAGCCTATTTCAAACTCTATTTGACCTTATTTAGAAATAATTTTTTATAATTTTAAAGTACATAGGCAGCACCACAAGCAAAGCCGTAAACCACGCTAATGGGTTTGCAAATATTATTATAGAGTAGCCTAAGCTATTTACTAATACAAAAGATATTACCACTCGCATTGCTGTTTCAGAAAATCCAGATATCATTGATAAAGAAGAGTAGCCTAATCCTTGAATAGTGCTTCTAAATACTAATAATGCGCACAAAATAATATATAGGCCAGCATTGCCCATTAAAAATTGATACGTTGCATAGCTTAATTCAGGTGATGGGTTTTTTATAAATATTGCTGCTGCATAAATTCCGAAAAAATAAATTATTATTACACATAAAACACTATATGCACTTCCAATAATAAGAGCTTGTTTTACTCCTTTTTTAATTCTATCTACCTTACCTGCTCCAATATTCTGCCCTGTATATGTTGCCATAGCAAGGCCTAGTGTCTCTAAGCCTTGCATAAATAATACAGATACTCTTATAGCAGTTGCACAAGACAGCACATAAAGAGCACCTAAAGAATTTATTGCAGACTGCACAGCAATTGTGCCTATAGCAGTTATAGAAACTTGCAAGCCCATTGGTATGCCAATTTTAAGAAGAACTTTAATTATAGGCCATCTTAAAACAAACTCGCTTTTATTAATTTTTATTACATTATATTTTTTATAAGCCGTTATTAAGCATAAAATTGCAGATACACTTTGAGAAATAGCAGTTGCTAAGCCTGTGCCAAAAACGCCCATATTAAATGCTATAACAAAAATTAGTGAAAGAGCGACGTTTAAAGCTGAAGAAAAAATTAAGAAAAACAAAGGCGTTTTGCTGTCGCCTAAGGCTCTCATAACGCCAGCCATTAAGTTGTAAAAAAATATGCCCATAAGCCCCATAAACATCGTGCTTGCATAGCTTATTGTGTGGCTCATCACCTGTGGTGGAGTGTCTATAAGCAGTAGTATATCCTCAAGAAAAAATAAAGAAAGCACAGTAATTACAACAGATAATATAAGTGTTAATATTATAGCGTTTGCATAAAACTTGCGTATTTTATCATTATTTTTCTCTCCAAATGCTTGAGCTATTGGAATACAAAAACCTGTACTAATTCCTATAATAAAGCCTACAATAAAGTAATTAAGCGAGGTAGTTACACCTATACCAGCAAGCTCATTTTCTCCAACAAATCTTCCCACAATTATCGAGTCGACCATATTGTAAATTTGTTGAAGCATATTGCCTGCTATCATGGGTATGGCAAACTTTAAAATAACTTTATGCACAGAGCCAACGGTTAAATCTTTTACCATTTTTACACCTCAAATCAACTGTATATATTGATATACTTAACTAATGAGAATTGAGAGTTTTCTTCTTTATAAGATTAATTATAAATACTTTCAACTATTTTAGGGGCAACCATTAAGCTGCCCCTAAATTTTTTGTTGTATAGTGAATGTATTACTCTTTTATCCAATCTAAATTAAACTTTGTAAAGTATAGTTTTACATCATAATATGGCTTATAGAATTCAGACTCATAAAGAATGCCAACCTCATTATTGGGAAGCTCCACTAAAGAAGAATAAATAAAACTACCCTCTTCTAGCACTTTAGAGTAAGCCCAAGTTTTTCCACCGTCTTCACTAAGCCTTACAGTACCGTTTGTTCTGCTATTTTTACTTGCTGCATTTGCAAATAACAAACGCTCTTTGCCGTCGCCTAAATCTGAATATTTAATAATAGCTGGTTGGCAAATAGGCTCTATTAATTCTTCATCAAAAACAACTTCACCCCATGTTTCGCCAGCGTCTGTGCTAATTGCTCTAGCTATGCAGTAATTACCAGAGTGGTTTCTCATAAACACTTCAAGTGTTCCGTCGTCATGCTCAATAATTTGAGACTCTGTAAGCATGTCTTCTTCTTTTTCTAGTGTTTTAGAGTGAACCTCTTTACCGTCTATTGTTCTAAAGTCATTAGGAGACTCTCCCCTTTTCCATGTAACGCCGTGGTCGTCGCTATAAATAGCACAGCAAGACATACGCCACGCCTTAGGCTCGTTGCTGTAGTAAATAGGGAAGATAATTCTACCTTTTTTCTCGCCTTTTTCAAGCTGAATTCCGATACCAGGGCCTGCGCCTATAAATCTCATCCACTCTTCTTTAACAAATGGATTAAGCTCAATAGGGCTAGACCATGTTAGGCCGTCGTCATCGCTTTTAACTGCTTGAATAAAAGAAGTTTTAGCCTCTAGCAGTGGTCCAGTAACTAAATAAATATTACCTACTAGTCTGCTATCATCAAAATATACATCTCCGTTTTCTTTTACGCTAAAATCTGTTTTCTCGCCGTTTTTATAAACAATTCCGTCTTTTGCAAGCACACAAACCTCTTTATTTCTATCGTAAAGAAGTCTCTCGCCTTTTTCGTTAAATCCTACCCCTGGCTCTGATAAAACTAGGCCTATTCCACCCGGTGTATGATTATAAATCATCCAAATTGTGCCTGTCTCTTTATCTTCAAGCATTGCAGGGTCACAAGCAGCAGCGCCGTCCCAACTGTAGCCAGGAAAGTCTACAATTACTTGAATATCTTCCCAAGTCTCGCCGTTGTCTGTGCTTCTTCTTACAACTTTATCTATATTATTAGGATTATCTCCGTCTTTGTCTCTTCTAGAGTCGCAACTAGCAATAAGTGTACCTTTTTGTGTTCTAATTAGCGAAGGGATTCTGTAATTTTCGCTGTTGTCTAGTCCTTTGTGAAAAATAGAAACTGGTGTTGTTTTAAGTGAAACTGACATAAGAAATCAACCTTTCATTATACAAATTTAAGCTAAATCAATAGCTGCTTTTCCTGCTCCTAATAAGGCAGTTTTGCTGCCTAGTTTTGCTTTTTTTACTACTGTATTTTTGTAGCTTGGCATTAAAAGTTTATTAAGCTTCTCTTGTACTGAGTTAATTAAATACTCTTCATTCATTATTCCGCCACCTAAAATTACCGCACTAGGGGCTAGGGTATGAACAAAACCTACAATGCCTACTACAATTTCGTCTACCCATAAATCTATAACTTCTTTATATTTTTCAAATTCTGCAAAAATCTCTCTGCCGTTTTGCACAGTAGGGTCAACCTTTTTTGCCTCTCGCACAAGTGCTGTTGTAGAGGCATACTGCTCATAGCAACCTTTTCCGCCACAGGCACAATTTAAGCCGTTTAAATGAGTAATAATATGGCCTAGCTCTCCTGCATTTCCGTTTTTGCCATAAAGAACTTTGCCACCTACAATTATTCCACCGCCAACACCTGTGCCAATTGTAATGCATACTATATCGTCTATTCCTACTGCATTTCCGTATCCGTACTCTCCAATAGTAAATGCATTAACGTCGTTCTCTACTGCAACAGGACAATCGTATTTTTTCTCAAATATTTCTTTTACCTTTGTGCCTGTAAAGCCCGGTATATTTTCGTTTGCAAAAAGTATGCTTCCGTCGTTAACATTAACTTGGCCAGAGACACTTATACCTATTCTGTCGAAACCGCTATATTTATCGGCTACTTCCATGGCGGCTTTCATAAAGGCTTCGCCACCAAGCTTGCCGTTAGATGGGCATTCCATAAAGTCAGTTAATTTACCGTCGGGGCTCATAAGAGCTGCTTTAATTGCAGTTCCGCCTAAGTCTAGTGTTAATATTTTCATAACTATGTTCGCCTCTCTGAAATATAACTTACTCAATCTCTTTTATAAATCTTTGTGTAATCTCCATAGGCCTTGTAATAGCACCACCTACTACTGCACAAAATGCACCTGCCTCTAGCACCTCTTTTAACTGATGAGGATAGTGTATGCCACCCTCTGCAATAATTGGAACTTCTACTTGCTCTTTTAAAGTTTTTATAACGTCTGTAGCAGGTAGCTTATGCCCTTTAGTAGCCTCGGTATAACCTACTAAAGTAGTACCTACGCAGTCAAAACCAAGTCTTACTGCGTTAAGTGCATCTTCTACACAAGAGCAGTCTGCCATGAAAATCATGTTAGGATATTTTTTTCTTACATTAGTAAAAATCTCCTCTAGGCTTCTGCCTCCGGTTCGTAATCTATTTGTGGCATCCATAGCTATAATATCGCAGCCTGTACCCATAAGCTCGTCTACTTCTTGTTCTGTGGGGGTAATGTAAACGTCACTATCATCAGAAACTTTTTTTATTATGCCAATAATAGGTAAATCTACATTGTTTTTTATCTCGTTAATATCTACAACTGTATTTGCTCTAATTCCGCTAGCTCCACCCCATTTAGCTGCTACTGCCATTCTGCCCATAATGTATGAGCTGTACAGGGGTTCTTCTTTTAAAGCCTGACAAGAGACAATTAGCTTACCTCTTACCTTTTCAAAAACATTATTCATAGTAATCTACTATCCTTTCAATTTGTTTTAACTTTAAAAACTGCTTTTTTTACACTAGGGCACACATTTTTGCAAGTGGGCATATGTGCCTCGTGAGGAAAAACTATGTAAAACTCGCCTTTATTTACAGCTAGTCCATTACTGCTTTTGTAAGAGTAAAACTGGCAATCGTTCTCTTTATTGTAGGCTTTGCTTACTTCTAAATTTTCTGAACTAGTGAAATTAACTTTTTCGTCGCCTTTTAAAATGAACTGAAAATCTGCATAATGATTATGTGTCTCAAACTCTTTATCTGTCTCTTTTACAGTGTCAACTTCCATTACCATATAATACAAATTATCGTTTACAATGAATTTTCCATTTTCTGAATTTTCAGATAAAGTTTTTGCAATATCAAAAGCTGTGTCTAAATCTTTATTCATGCCACGATAAATATCGCAGTTTAATATATTATCAAAAATCATTCAATCACCAAATCTTTAAAAGTTAATAATATAACCATATTGTAGCCTTAAGCTTACCTCACCAATAAAAGTGAGGCAAGCTGTAAGGTTAAGTTATTTTATTATTTTGTGTAAGAAGCTATTATGTCTTCTAGTGGCTCAATTTTATCAAGCTCTGCCATAACCTCGCTGTAGCCCTCTGCGTTAAGTGCAGCTATGTACTCATCCCAAGTTTCATCTACATTTTTGTTGCCTAAAATCCAGTCAGCAAAATATGTATCCACTACAGATGTAATGTCTCCACTAGCCTCAGCAAATAATTGGTCGTAGTCTGTTTCACTTCTTAAATCTTGTTTGTATTGATATGTCTCTTTCTCAGACCATATAGAGTCGTCTAACCAATAATCTGCACCAGCTGCAAATGTCTCTTGCATGTAAATAACATCAAAGATAGCTCCGGTTTGAGTGTTTTGTGCAAAGAAGTTAGTTCCTTTTTCGCCTGGTGATAAGTTGTTAATAATATTTACTTCGCCGTCAACTGTCTCCCAATCTACTCCTTCTTCTCCATAGAACATGCTTGTTTTATCTTCGCCAAAGTTCATATACTCTAGAACTTGTAAAATCATAGCAAGTTTATCATCATCAACATCGTAAGGAATAAAGCACAAAGGTCCTCTTGTAGGTAGTGTAATTTTAGCTACAGTAGAGTTGCCGTCGTTGTCTGTAAGACCTGGAGTAACAAGAATTTTAGCATTAGGGTCAGCCTCTAAAAGTGTTAGTGGAGGTCTGTCAAGTGCCCAAGAGTTTAAAGCAACTGAGCTCTCTACAAAGTAACCAACATTGCCAAGTCTTGCTTTCTCCCAACTAACGTCACGAGTTTGTGTAACCCACTCTGGGTCTATTAAACCTTGAGTATATAAATCTGAGAAATATCTAATATACTCTTTGTATCCCTCGGTAGCATAATACATTTGAGCCATGCCGTTTTCTTCGTTAACACCCTCAACAATATTAAATGCACTTATTTGCATACCTATTCTGCTTCT
>CAYJEZ010000110.1:0-1546 GCA_964369215.1 uncultured Eubacteriales bacterium | reverse complement strand
AACACGGCTGGATCTTCACCATTTACTATTGATGAATAAATAGCTGGGTTAGCATCGTAAGTCTCTATAAAAGTAGGGGCGTACATCTCTACCATTTCTACAGGAATAGTTCTTGTAAGCTCTTCTTCTTGCATATAGGCTACTGTACGAGAAATCCAAGTAATATCAGGCATATCTCCAGATGCAAGCATTAGGTTAACTTGCTCTGTATTGCTGCTGTCTACTCTTTCTACAACTATATCTACAGGGAATTTGTCTTCAATAAGCTTCTCTGTGTAGCTGCCTTCTTCCATATTTACAGCCCATATATCAAATATAGAGATTTCCATTCTCTCACCGTCATCAGCAGTGTCGGTGTCATCAGTTCCTGTATCTGTACCAGTGTTTCCACCGTTATCTGTTGTTGTGTCGTCAGAGCCTGTGTCTGTTGCACAACCCGCCATAAATAGAGATAATGCTAACATAAGTACTAATATCTTTTTCATTAAATTTACTCTCCTTTTAATTATATATTCTTCTTTCTCGATATTATCGAGCTTTTAGCCTTTCATAGCTCCTGCCATCATACCCTTAATAAAGTATTTTTGTAAAAATGGATAAACCATAACTATTGGTAACACAACTACAACAGTAATTGCGGCACGTAGTGTAACAGAGTTGAAGTCTGTTCCAATTCCCACATCTGCGGCAAACCCCAAGGCTTCTGACTGAAGCATTTCTGTTTGCATCATCATTTGCCTTAACATATATTGTAGTGTTTGTAAGCCTTCTTCTCTTACATAAATTAAGTTGTCAAACCATGAGTTCCATTGTCCTACCATAGCCCAAAGAGATACTGTTGCCAAAATAGGCAATGATAAAGGTAGTATTATTTGAAATAGGACTCTAAGGTAGTTAGCACCGTCAACCACTGCAGCTTCTTCTAAGCCTTTGTCTATTGAAAGCATGAAATTTCTAATAACTATGGTGTTAAATATGCTAAAACCATATGGTAAAATGTAAACTAAGAAGTTATCTAATAAACCTAAGTTTCTAATATTTACATAAGTAGGAATTAGACCACCACTAAAGAACATAGGTACAATTAAAATATATGTAATAAGTTTTCTAAACGGTAAATCTGTTTTTGTAAGTGCAAATGCACATAAACTACATATTGTAACTTGATACACTGTGCCAATTACTGTTCTTGCAACCGATACTATAAACGCATTATAAAAATCAGCATCATTAAGAATAAATATGTAAGAGTCCCAAATTACTTCTTTAGGAAATAGGTTTATGCTCATAAATGTAACATCTTCAACCGCAGAGAGCGATATTACAATCATATCCCAAATTGGGTATAGTATTGTGATTGAAAATATAATCATGAACACTACATTTGCAGTGTCAAAAATTTTACTTCCTAATGATTTTTTTCCGACCATATTCTATTTCCTCCTTACATTATTCTATAATTTGAGTCTGCTTTTTTTGCTATCCAGTTACTTGTTAAAACTAAAATAAGTCCTACAATATTTTGGAACAAACCTACAATTGTTGT
>CAYJEZ010000109.1:0-8160 GCA_964369215.1 uncultured Eubacteriales bacterium | reverse complement strand
ATTTTTGTTTTTTGTAGTATAATGGTAATATGATATTAATAAAATCGTATTACCCCTAAAAAAACCGGACTATTTTGGGGTTAGCTTTTGATGAAAAATTAGAGCTAATTAAAACAGATTTTTCACTTTCTGATGCGATAACTGATACAGCGAATGAGTTTTCTTCAAGAGTAAAAAATGCAGATCTTAGTTTATATTTAAAGGTTTTGCCATAATTATAGCCTCCTATGTATTTTTATTTTATCATAGAAAGCTATTTTTTTATATATTTACAGACTTTTTTTCACAGGCTCATTATAACTGTAGTTTTTTAAAGAAAGTTTAAAGTTGATAATTACGCTACATCTCCAAATAAATTAATCCAATCTTATTAATAAATCTATATTTTATTAGGGGTATCGTATAATGCCACTACTTTATCAGGAGTTATTTCAGCTAATATGTTGTGACAATTGTTAAACATCACTCCCGTATCTTCAATAAAGCACTTTGCTACCTTAATAGCTTCCTCCTCTATTTCTGGTATAGTTTTTAGTGGCAACGTGTGTTGTGCATTTACTGCTCCACCCCATAGTGATATTTTATTTCTAGCCTTATCTTTCCATTCTTTATAACTGTGACCACCTGCAGACCATTGTACAGGATTAAGAATATCAAAACCCGCATCAATAATTATATCAATAATATCATAAATCGCACCGCAAGAATGTAAAAAAGTTTTTACTTCTGGCGCATACATATGTACTATATCATTAATCTCTTTAAAATATTTAAAATATAGGTCTCTGCAAGTATCTGTTGGAATAAATAATTGATTTTGAGACCCTAGGTCTTCTGCTGCAATTAAAATAATATCAACATAAGGTGCAATAGCAGGCACTATTTTTTTGTACTTTTTCTTTGCAAACTCACAATAAATTGAATTAAGTTCGTCAACATACTCAGGCTCTAGAATGCACTTCATTGTTCCTTGAACCATACCACCATCAAAACCAAACCCAATTTGCAAACCGTCAAACATTACTGCTCTGTCGGTACTTTCTCTTACTTTTTTGCAATGTTTAACTAATCGTTCTACCTCTTCGTCACTAACTTCAAATTCCTCTAAATCTTTACGCATTTTTGCTAAATCTTTAAACGTAAAATCGTCGTCTAAATCAAAAGGTTGCCCTGCGTGCTCTGTGTTAAAAACAACTGCACTTTTAGGCATGGTAGATATACTAGTGCCCTGTTTCTGAACAATAGTACCCTCTTCATTTGTAGAAAAATTTTCTGGTTTTAACACGTGCCCACTCTTCAACCTATCATCAAAAGTGTATGGCTTCCATAATTCATCTTGTTCAAAAGCATTGGTTATTACACCGTTTGTCATAACTACATCGCAATCAAGAATGTCAAGCACATCTAAGTCTGGCAAGGCTAACATTTGTCCTGTATCCCACACCTTTATCGGCCTATCCTCAAGACCTAAATAATCAATCAAATCTCTGTAAGCAAAACAACTTATTCCTGTAGACGCCATACCACTTAAATCTTTAGGCATTCTATCTACTGGCTTAAAGTTTAAGCTGTTCATTACACGTTCTCTTCTTTTCATATACATCTCTCCTATTTTATATTCATATATCTTGATTTCTAAATTTATATATGCCAACTCTATAATACAACAACAATATTATTAATTCAAGAAATATTATATTATCTATAAAAAATATTTTTGTAAATATACACGTTATTTTCTAAACTTTAAGAATATGAAAAAAGCAATAATATATTTGTTTACTTTTTAAATAAATAGTGATATGCTAAACTTATAAAATAACATTTAAGGAGCTTATTGCTATGAATTTGAATTTATCACAATCATTTAAAAAAATCTTAGACCCTACCACAGGGAGAGAGTTAATCCAACTTACATACGGAGAAGACACTTGCTACCCTTTATATTATTTTATTGACTCTTTTACAAAAAACTGCGAAAGCATAGTTTACCATCGTGCAAAAAAAGACAAAGAAGTACAATTATATCTCTTAAATTTAAAAGATGGTACATCTGTTAAACTTTCAAGTGGAGTTGGAGAAAACACTGAATGGAAACCTTGGGACTATAGCCCCTCAACAGGTATATATGACCATTTAAGTGTTTTAAACAAAGAGAGAAACGAAGTTTATTACTTTAGCGGAAATGAAATACATAAAGTAGAGCTCGATACTCTAAAAGACAGCGTTATGTATGTAATTCCAAGCGACAGAGTAGCTATTGGGCAAAACTGCACCACTCCAAACGGAGAATGGTTGGTTTACATTCACCACGACAAAAAATCTTATATTGAAGACGAGATTAACATGTCTTGTAGGCAATTCTCTAAAGGTACAGAGCTATGTGCACTCAATACAGTTACAGGTGAGCACAGAATGCTTTTAAAAATTAACAGCCCTATACATCATGTAATGGCCTATGATAATGAGCATTTCATAATTAACCACCCAACAAATGAAAACGGAATGATTATGACAGATATTAAGGGTGGTTGGTACACACATCTTAGAACTCAAGACGAATTTGGAGGTTGCATTTGCCATAACATATGCACATCAAGAGGTATTGCTTATGAGGTTTTAGGCGGAATAAACTCAGACGGCAGTGCTCGTGTAATGTCTGGCATGTATAACCCTTTTACCCATGAGCATGAAGAATTTGTAATGCCTGATTATTTTGGTTACACCCACACAGCAGCAGACCCAGATGGAAAACTGGTTATGTTTGAGACTTTTGACAGAGTAAGCTCTAGGCACGAGATGTATTTTTTAGAAGACTTAAACTCAAATGGTGAGCAAGTTTGGAAACAACTTACAGGAAACTGGGAGACATATGGCATGGGTCAGCGTTCTCACTATCACCCTAGAATTACCCCAGACAGAAAATATGCATTAATAACAGGTGGAGACCCAAAAACAAAGACTAATCACTTGTTTTTAATGGACATTAGCGACCTAAAGAATACAGCTAACTTTTGGTGTAAGTAACTAAGCTTGTTCATTGTTATTATAAAAAATGTGTATTATAGAAAGGTAAAACAAAAAAATGACATACAACAGAATGAATGATAAATCTACTTTGCATATATATGATATAGAAAAAAAGTCAATAGTTAACTTAGTAAGTTTTGATTATTTAATAGAAGCTCCTAACTGGACTTCTGACGGAAAATATCTAATTTACAACAGTAACGGCAATATGTATAGCTATAAGATAGCTACAGGTGAGAATAAAATTATTGACACAGGCTATGTTAATAATTGTAATAACGACCATGTGTTATCTTCCGACGGAAAATATATAGCATTAAGCCACGGTACGAAAGAAGATGGTAAATCTAGAATTTACGTGTGTAATTTAAAGGGCGAACCTCAGCCAAGGTTAATAACGGCTTTACCCGAAAGCTATCTTCATGGTTGGTCAAATGACATGAAAACACTAGCATATTGTGCAAACAGAGGTGGAAATTATAGCATATACTGCATTCCTTCTTTTGGTGGCGAAGAAATTTTGCTTACCGATTCTTCATCATTTGACGATGGACCCGAGTATTCTCCTTGCGATAAATACATTTGGTTTAACTCTAATAGAAGTGGTTTAATGCAAGCATACAGAATGAACAATGATGGCACTGATGTACGTCAAATGACTTTTGATGAAAATAGAAACACATGGTTTCCTCATATTTCGCCTGACGGCAAACAAGTGGTTTTGTTGTCATATAAAAAAGGTGATTTAGAATCACATCAACACGAACCACATAAAAACATTGAATTACGATTAATGTCTTCTGAGGGAGGAGAGGTGAAAACCATAGTTTCTCTTTTTGGTGGTCAAGGAACAATAAACGTAAACAGTTGGTCGCCTTGCAGTAAGAAATTTGCATATGTCAGTTATGAGAGAACTGATAAGAAATAAAATATCAATGGGCACAATGCAAGATAATTTGCATTGTGCCCGTTTTATTATAGTTTTTCTAAAATATCATTAATAATGTCTCTTGCCAAAATAATATCTTTTTCTTGTTGGTCACCGCTGATTTCGCGCTCTATTGTAAGTGCACCGTCATATCCGTGTTCTTTTAGCTTAGCTAAAAATTTATCAAAATGAACCATTCCTTTTGATACTGCTGTCTCATGGCCTAATTCGTAAGGATTTGTAGGATACTCTCCGTCTTTAATATGTACACCAAGAACATATTTACCAACAATATCAAGACCCTCAATAGGGTTTGCTTTGCCATACATTAAAAGGTTTGCAGGGTCGTAGTTAATTCCAATATTATCAGCTTTTGTATCTAATATTAAACGAAGTAGTGTAATTGGCGTTTCTTGTCCTGTTTCTAAACAGAAATTTATTCCTTTTTGTTTTGCATAAGCACAAACATGTTTAACAGCAGTTACAGTCTCTGCATATGCAGGGTCATTTAAGTTCTCAGGTATAAAGCCAATATGAGTGTTTACATCGCGAGCACCTAGTTTAGCAGCAAAGTCAATAGATTTTTTTATTTCTTCTATTCTATTCGCTCTATAAGCAGCTGGAACTAGTCCTAAAGTTGTAGGTCCTTCAATAAAGTTCCAAACACTAGGACCTGACCAACCTGCTATTACAGCACTAATCTCTACATTATATTCGCTACACCATGCTTTGATTTTTTCTGCTTGTTCATCGGTTCTCAAATTGTCACTTCCGCTAGATAGCTGACAATTATAAAGACCCATATCATGTACCTTTTTAATCTTCTCTTCAATGTTTTTGTCTGAGTGATGTACAATTACGCCTAATTTCATAATTTTATGCCCCTTCTGTTTTTTATTTATTTTTATAATTATTAAGTTATTAAGCAGTAAATTAACTTGATTAGCCAATTAACTCAAGCATATGCTCTTTAATTTCGTATTTACAAGGTAAGTTTGCTATTAAGCACTCTGCCTCGTTTATTATGTATTTGCCCATTCTTACAACTTCGTTATTCATGCTACCTGCTATGTGAGGAGTTAAGAAAACGTTAGGCAGTGTATTAAGTGGGCTTTCTGGCAATGGAGGCTCTGGGAATGTAACGTCTAAAAGAGCAGTTAAGTTTGGCTTCTCTACAAGAGCCTTAATCATGTCTTCCTCAATAATCTGTGCCCCTCTACCTGTGTTAATAAATGTAGCATTGTCTATCATCGAGCTAAAATGCTCGTACTTAAGCATTCCTACAGTAGTCGGTATATTAGGCAAATGGTTAGAAACTATTTGGCAATCTGAGAAAATCTTTTCTAGGCTTGCTCGTTTTGCTCCGTGCTCGGCTAAAACCTCGTCACTAACATAAGGGTCGTAAACTAACACCTCGTACTCATAATTTTTAAGTAAATCCATAACAAGCTTGCCTATCATACCGGCACCTATTAAGCCTACTTTTATATTATAATTACCAGGTTGAGCATTTGTAAACGCTCTGCCAGCTTCTCTTGAGTCCTTTCTATATCTGTCAACACAAGTAAAAAAGCCTTTGCCAGACAACACAATTTGTGCAACTGTATACTCTGCAACAGGAACTGCATTAGCCGCCCATGCGCTGAAAATTTTAACACCACAATTTAAAAACGGACGTGCAAAACCTTGCACAGTACCCGCCCCGTAAAAAACAGCCTTAAGTTTAGGTAAATAAGTTTTTATTTCATCTTCACTTAACTGGCACATGCCCCAAGTAGAAAAAATATACTCTGTATTAAGTAAAAGTTCTCTATTTGCATCTAAATCTTTGTGTGAAACCACTATGTCTGATATAGCAAAATTTTCTCTTATTCTCTCTAAGTTAGCTTCATCGTAAATATCAAATATTTTATCTCCATTATTCATAAAAACTGCTTGCTTTAGCTCTTTATTTTGAGCTATTCCTTTAAGTGAAACTACATCGCTCATAAAAATCTCCACACTTTCATCTTTTACAAATTCTAATATTAAATTAGGTTCAATAGGGTTAATTTCATCTAAATATTTAACCCACGTTTCGTGCCCTTCACTTAGTGGCAGTCTTACATTGCCTTTCTCCCAGTTAAACACATGGTAAGTGATAATATAGTCTTTTAATAATTTTATTTCGCTTAATTGCTCATCTAAGCTAATGTCTGGGTTTGGCTGCCAATATGTATATAAATTGCTATGATTAACATCTTTAATAAGCTTAAGTGCACTCTCTTTAGTTTGTGTTAAAGTATTTCTATGATACTCTAGCGCTAATTTAATTCCATGCTCGCTTGCACTTTGCGCAGCCGCTTTTATGTTCTCTACAACTACAGCGTACTCGCTTTCTTCGTACTCAAACTTCTCTCCAGCCCAAATTCTAATTATAGGAGCTTTAAGTGCATCTGCTATTTTAAGAACTTGTAAAAAGCTGTGTTTATCTGCACCCCTGTAGTAAGAACCATATGAAGATATAGCGATATTAGCCTCTTCACACAAATTTTTCACTTCAATAGCTTTATTAATATCATCAATCGGGGCATGAACATCTCCACCCCACTCTATACAGTTAAGACCGCTAGACTTTGCCAAAGCAATTATTTCTTCAACTGTTTTACTTCTAAAAGTAACTGAAGTTAATCCTAAATTCATAAATACAAGCACCTCAATTAAGTTATTTTGGGTAATTTCATTGACATTTACTTTTTAATAATATATTATAAATCTAACACATTTTATTGAATAAAGGAAGATATTTTATGTTTAATTACAAAACATTGGCAGATTTAACAAATAAATGCGACGAACTTAATGTAAAATTACCATTTTCAGATGACACAAGTGTACTTAAAGAGAGTATAAAAATTGAAAATAAAGTAATTCATAACAGGTTAGTAGTTCAACCTATGGAGGGTTGCGACGGTAAAGCAGACGGTAGCCTTGACGAGCTTCCTATTAGAAGGTACGACCGCTTTGCTAAAGGTGGAGCAGGCTTAGTTTGGTTTGAGGCTGTAGCTATTATGGAAGAAGCTAGAGCAAACCCAAGGCAACTTTGGATAAATGACAACAACCTCGACAGCTTTAAAAAAGTTGTTGAAGATATAAAAAGCGCATGTTTTAAAGAGAACGGTTTTGAGCCTGTTGTTATTATGCAGGCAACTCACTCAGGCAGATATTCAAAGCCTTATGGTAAGCCAGCACCATTAATTGCATATAATAACCCCATTTTAGAAAAAGACGGGCCTTTATCTGCCGATAGAATTGTAAGTGACGATTATATTAAACAAGTAGAGGAGGCTATGGGCAAGGCTGTTAAGTTATCTAAAGAAGTTGGCTTTGACGGTGTAGACGTTAAGTCATGTCATAGATATTTAGGCAGTGAGTTATTATCTGCTTATAATAGAAGTGGCGAGTACGGTGGCAGTTTTGAGAACAGGACAAGATTTTTAACCAACTGCGTTAAAAATGCAAATACATACGCAAGCCCAGATTTTTTAGTTACTTCTAGGCTTAATATTTACGACGGCTACCCTTACCCATATGGTTTTGGTGTTAAAGACGGTGGAGACCTTACCCCTGACTTAACAGAGGGCAAAAAACTTATTGGAATTTTACATAAAGAGCTAGGAATGAAGCTTATTGACATCACTATAGGCAACCCATACAATAACCCACACGTAAACAGACCAGCAGATTTTCAACCGTACCCATTAAGTGAAGACCCGCTTGTAGGTGTAGAACGTATTATTAACTGCGCTAAAGAAATTCAAAACGAGTACAAAGACTTGGTTGTAATTGGCTCTGGTTTAACATATTTAAGAGGATTTTCTGACCAAATGGTTGCTGGTGCAATTAAAGAGGGTTACTTTAGCCTTGCGGGCTTTGGCAGAATGGCTTTTGCCTACCCAGATTTTGCTAAAGATATTGTAAACGGAAACGGACTTGACCCAAAACAAGTTTGCATTAGCTGTGGAAGATGTAGCCTTTTAATGAGGTATGGCTCTACTGCAGGTTGTGTTATTAGAGATAAATATTATACAGATTTATTTAAGGTTGTGAGCGAGGGGCAGACTCCGATTGTTTGAGTTCACAGTTAGCTTCGCTGAAATGAAACAAACTATTGTAGGGGCGAACTTTGGTCGTCTGTGGTGGGCAAAACAAACACAATGTAC
>CAYJEZ010000108.1:0-8310 GCA_964369215.1 uncultured Eubacteriales bacterium | reverse complement strand
TCACACTATCGGCAACTCTCTGTAAATTTGCATTTTACGACTACTACTCTTAATCTACGGTTTATATTTATTTTGTCATCATACCATAAAGCATATCAGATGTAAAGAGAATTTTATATTACTTAAAAAATTAGCATGTTAGTGTACAATAGATGTTGGACAAAGTGGAAAAAAAGAATTGCAAAGTGAAGCCAAATAAGATATGTTTG
Organism: uncultured Eubacteriales bacterium; assembly: GCA_964369215.1. Classification (GTDB taxonomy): domain Bacteria; phylum Bacillota; class Clostridia; order Oscillospirales; family Acutalibacteraceae; genus SIG603. The sequence goes on along the minus strand of CAYJEZ010000108.1, from coordinate 8,101 downwards.
TGTTATGACACAAAACATTAATATTCTTGTAAAACTAAAGGAGGCACATAAAGTTCTTAATAACCCCGTAATGCGTGGTGGGCTGACTGTTGTTGCAAAAGTATTAAACGGGCGTACTAAAAAATCTATAAAAAAGGCAGATAAAAATAAATAAAATGCCATTTATGTTTTAAACGTTTTTGATAAAGATATGGATATCATAGTTTATTAACATATCTCTCGTGTTTAAAAAAGCTACTTTCGCGTTTTAGTACGTTTAAGTTTGTCCCATACATTTATGATTGCACCACTATGCTTTCTTCTTATTCTACTTTGGTCGGTATTTGCGTTATTTGGCAACCTTCAATTTTTTTACTTAGTTATCATTTACAATTCGATGATAAACTTTTGATGTGAAATAATACATCAAAACATAAACAACAAAAAATACTCCTATGGTGCCAAGTGTACACATTGTAAACAGTGGAATATTTATTAAGTTAAACATTTTAAGTATAACAGTTATAGCTTTAAATGAAAATGCAATATGGATAATCGCCATTACAATAGGCAACAAGAAAACAAATATAATTTGCCTGTTTATGCTCTTTTTAATTATATTTTTACTCATTCCAACTTTTTTCATTATCGCATAGTTTTCTCTATCTTCGTATCCTTCTACTATCTGCTTGTAATAAAGAATTAGTAAAACAAAAATTAAAAACAGTGTTCCAAGAAAAATCCCAACAAACAAAAAACCACCGTAAATAGAGTAAAAATCGTCCACATTTTCAGATTTGATTGTGTTACTGATAGAATACACATCATTTTTATTTGCTTGTGTAAATTCACTTAATGTTTCATTATTTACATTTGTACTATTCCCAAGATTGAAATATATACTGTGTGACATTTGAGCTTGACCGCTTTTTTCATAGAAAGAATTATACTCATTATCACTCATAACAACAACCTGTGCATTTGTGTAGATGCTGTAATCATCGAGTAAACCCAATAAATCGGGAGAAGTATTAACTACCAAATAATCTGTATCAAATAAATAAAATGAAGTTGTTTCACTTAATTCGCCTGACAAGATAATTTCATTATCATCTAAAGTGACATTTATATTTGTCATATTTTCATACCCTGTTTCATTCATTGCAACAAAATAAGTGATTATTTCTCCTTCAGGTTCATATATGCTCATAGCGCCTACTTCTTTTTCAGTTAAAAAGCTATAATTTCCTGTATCACTTCCGAAAAAATAAAAGTGAGAGTAGCTTTTTAAATCTTCTATTCCGTCAAATGCAGTGTTAATATTACCTTTAATTTCATCAACTTCATGAAAATTTAACTCCTCGGTTTTAACAGTAAATTTTATATCGTGCGAATATCTATAATCTAAAATATCATCAAATCCGGCATACATGCTTATAGTAGTTGAAAGTGCCATTATTATACCTGTAGATAAAATACAAATCACCGTAAGTCCTACTACATTTTTCTTTATACGATACATAAGACCAGATACGGCAGTGAAATTTTCAGGTTTGAAGTAAAACTTCTTGTTGTGTTTAAGTGCTTTTAAAACTGTGCTTCCAAGTGCCGAGAAAAAGCAATATGTCGCAGTACATACAAGTAATATAGCAAGTACAAATAAATTTAAAGCAGAAAATATATCTTCAATAGTCAGCGCTATTCCATACCCTGTAGCAAGTGTGGCTACACCAATAACAAGCATAAAAACACTTGATTTATGCGCTTTTTCTGCTTTCTTATTGGCGTTTAACATATCAATTATGTTTGTGCGGTATACTGAAACGATATTGCTTATTCCAATTACAGTAAAAATTAGTACAAATACAAACATTGTAAAGGTTAGTGCTCTTATATTCACTTCAAATTGGTAATGTAAGTCAAATTTAATTAGGCTGTATAAAGAAAAAGTTAAAAGTCTTGAGAATAATATTCCAAGGAGTAATCCGAAAATAATTGAAACTACACATATCATGCTGTTTTCGGTAAAAATAATTTTACTGATATGCTTTTTTTCAAGCCCTAAAATATTATATAAGCCAAACTCTTTTTTTCTGCGTCTGATTAAAAAACTGTTTGTATAAAACAAAAAACCCGCACAAAATAGACCTAACAAAAATAGACAAGCCCCCATAATAGCCGCTAAATTTCCTGTTCCGGTGGTATCGCTTGTAGCCAAATTCATACAGTTGTAAACCATTAAAACCGATATAATGCAGGTAAATGTAAAGGGCAATACAGTTTTAGCGTTTTTCTTTAAATTTGATACTGCAAATTTAAAGTAATAGTTTTTACCCATTTATCACACCTCCGTTTTGAATTGCAGTAAGTGTGTCAGATATTTTACCAAAAAATTCTTGCTCTGTATTTGCCCCTTTATAAATTTGGTGAAAAATAACTCCGTCTTTAATAAAAAGAACCCTGTTTGCTACTGAAGCAGTTTTAACGCTATGAGTTACCATAAGAATGGTTTGTCCATCCGAATTAACTTTACTAAATTCAGATAGCAAAACATCTGTGGATTTTGAGTCGAGTGCACCTGTAGGCTCGTCTGCAAGCAATAGCCTTGGCTCGGTGATAATGGCACGGGCGACAGCTACACGCTGTTTTTCTCCACCAGATATTTCATGTGGATATTTTTTAAGTAAGAGTTCAATGCCAAGCTTATATGCAATTTTTGTAAGTCTGCTTTTAATTTGTTTTTCATTTTCACCTGACAAAACAAGTGGTAAAATAATATTTTCCTCAGTATTGAGTGTATCGAGTAAGTTGAAATCTTGAAAAACAAAGCCTAAGCTTTCTCTGCGAAACTTTGCAAGTTCAGCTTCTTTTACATTAGATAAATCTTTGCCATCAAGCAATATTTCTCCAGATGTTTTTTTATCAAGTGCTGCAAGAATGTTGAGAAGTGTAGTTTTACCTGACCCCGACTCTCCCATAATTGCGATAAATTCTCCTTGGGTTACAGAAAAGCTCACATCTTTTAATGCCGTTACAGTATTTGCTGAAAATTTCGTGCTATATGTTTTCTTTAAGTTACTTACTTTTAATAGTTCCATAATTTTCCCCTCTTTCTTCTTAGTTAGTCACAATATTTAAATTTGATATTATTATAAACTAAAGAAAACTCTGCTACCATAACTCAACATTAAAGTAACCTTACAATGATGTAAGGTTACTCGTGAAGTCTGTTTTGTTGCGATAAATTTACAAAAACATCAGTTCCTTGCCATTTTTCTGACACTGCTGAAATACTAAACCCTAAGATATCAAGCGTTTTTTTACAGAGATACAGCCCAAGCCCTGTTGATTTTTCTTCTATTCTGCCCGAAAATCCTGTAAACCCTTTGTCAAATATTCGTGGCAAATCTGAAGAATCAATTCCTATCCCTTTGTCGGATATTCTAAGCACATTATCTTTTAAAGTAATGTGGATATCACTTTTTTCGCTATATTTACAAGCGTTCGAAATTATTTGGCTAATTGCAAATTTTAAGTGTTTCTCATCTGTTTTTATATATAGGTCATCCACTTCTAAAACAGGTCTTAGGCCTTTTGATAAGAAAATAGGAGTGAAGTTTTTGAGGACATCTGAGGAGATATTTTTTATATTTACCTCTTTTATAACAAGGTCATTATCGCTTTCAAAAAGTCTTAAATAAGATAAAACCATGCCCGTGTATTGCTCGATCTTATTAAGCTCAGATAACATCATGTTATTGTTCGGCAAATCTTTTACAAGTAGAGATAGTGCAAATATCGGCGTTTTAATTTGATGCACCCACTTTGTGTAAAAATCAGATATCTCTGATAATTTTTTAGTCTGTTCCATGTCGAATTTATTGTAAATAATTTCCCAGTTTTCAATGATTTCGCTATATAGTTTATCTGATTCATTTGTTACTTTGGGCAAATTATCTGTTTTGTGAAGTACATCGCTACGTACCCTGTATAGCCTTTTGATTTTTTTTAGATAGTAGAAAAAGTCTATTATTAGATATAATAAGAAAGCAAAAGCAGATATTAATAATGCGTAAAATACTGTATCAATAGGAATGTTTTCAGTAATAAAAACTATAAAAAATATTATCGCAGTAATTATTATAACTGAAAAAAGAGGGACTTTCTGTAAGATGTATTTTTTAATCATTGATAACATAGCCTAAGTTTTTCCTCGTTTCAATAAAATTTAATACACCTATGTCAGATAGCTTTTTTCTAAGCCTTGTGATATTCACCGTAAGTGTATTATCGTCAATAAAAACATCGGTATTCCAAAGTTTATTCATTATTTCATCTCTTGATATAATCTTTGATTTACTCTGCATAAGTGTTTTGAGTATAATAAATTCATTTTTTGTAAGATCTGTGCTTTTTTCATCAAAGGTACATATAGCGCCTTCTAAATGAAGTGTAACGCCTTTTACAGTTAAGACTTTTTCTTCATTAATAAAATCATAGCTTCTTCTAAGAATTGCCCCAACCTTTGCTGATAATACCTCTAAATCAAATGGCTTTGCTATAAAATCATCTCCACCCATACTCATAGCAAGTACAATATTCATATTCTCATTTGCCGAAGATATGAATATAATAGGAACTTTTGAAGTCTTTCGAATTTCTTCACAAATGCTGTATCCATTCTTATATGGCAACGATATATCAAGTAAAATTAAGTGTGGAACAAAGGCTTCAAAATTTTGCAAAACAGAAGTGAAGTCCTTAATTGTTTTCACATCATATCCCCAAGAAATCAAGTGCTTTTCGATAGCTGCGGCTATTATATTGTCATCTTCTATAATAAGTATTTTTTTCATTTATACACTCCTTTTTTGCTATAAACGTTTTGCATAGTGGAAACTACGAAATAGAGTTGCGTAGGTGGCCACGCGAGAGCAAACTAGCGTTAAATGAAAGCTGTCCAAGCGAAGCTGGTACAGCTAGAATTTACCTAGAAAAGCCTGTTGGCAAAGCATATAATATAGAGAAAGCACAACTACTAATACTGAGTAAAAAATATGAATGCAAAGTATCGGACGAAGACGAGTCTGCAAAATTTGTGGTGAATCTACCCGTAGGTTCATATAACCTACGCACTCGTTTTGTCATGAACGACCTAAAAACCATTGGTGCATATTATCTATATATTAAGCATCTTTCTAACAATTGATTAGAATAAAAAAAGAAAAGAGTGCGGCATTCGGTATACCTGCACCGCTTTTGTAACTAGCTAGGATTATTAATAAGTAACGAGGTTCTCGAACCACATTCAAAATTTTCTTTATTATATCAAAAAACACACATAGTTACAAGGCTTTAAGGTTTATTTTTACTATCTTTATGCAACTTTTAAGATATACTCACATAAAGTATTTTTTTTATAAACAAGGCTCAACCTAAACAATTATGCAAAGATTGAGCCTGTGCGTTTTATTAAGTTAGATAATCTTTAGTTATAACAAAAGCATTGTGTTTAACAACCACTCATATCATACCATTTCCATTATTCAAGCGCCAATGCTTTTTTAGGGCAAAAAGCAACACATTTACCACATTTAATGCATTTATCCATTAAAACAGTTGGTGCATTGTAACCATCTTGCACTAACGCATGGGTAGGGCAAATGCCTACTGATGGACATTTGTGGTTTTGGGGACATTTTTCTTTTATTACTATTAGTTTTTTCATATCCATTTTACAACCCACTTTCTTCATTACAATATAATTCTCTTAAACTTTCCATAAGTTTATATATTTTCTCATCTTTAATATTATATATAATAGTTTGAGCTTTTTTATCATAATCTAAGATACCATTTGCTTTTAAAATTGCAAGATGTTGAGAAATACCAGATTGTGTAATATGCAATTTATCAAGCAGTGATGAAACACTCATAGGCTCTTTTGCAAGCTCGCATAATATAAGCAGGCGATTTTCATTAGCCATAACTTTTAGTAGATTAGCAACTTCCTTTGCTTTTACTTTCATTTCTTCCATATTATTTTCCTCCATTTTTAAGTTTGCAAATTCCTTGTGTCATTGTGCCCATAGGGCAATATACACAAAAAGCTTTTGGTTTGAAAAACAGCATAGTCACCATTCCGATTATAGTAGAAGTAAGCATTACACTGTAAAATCCAAAGGCATACTGAGCTATCCACGGTGCAACCACAGTGGTATTTGCAAATCCCCAAGGCACATTGAATGTCCAAAGTAGGGTTACAACTTCAGATAAATTTACACTACCCGCAAATACTAAATAAGTTGTGAAAATCATATTAAAAAACATTATCATAAAGAAAGTTAAAAATCCATATCTAAAATATGTAGTACGAACAAATTTAGGTAGTGGCTTATTACGAGAAAACTTTGTACCTATAATAGCGAACAGCTGACCTCTTCCACAATATTTATGGCAATAGGTTTTATTTCCAGTGATAATTGCAATGGCCAGTGGCGTCACAAAGAAAATCATACCAATCCATGCGAATAAAATGTTGAAAAAGCCTAAAATATAATACATGATTTCAACAATCCAAAGATAATCATACCATTTTTTATTTTTCATCTTCCACCTCACGAGCTATAATTTCAATTACAGATGCAGGGCAGATTTTTTTACATTTTCCACAACCTACACACTTGTCTAAATCGATAATTGCCTTTATTCCATCTTTTATTTGTATTGCACCGAAAGGACATACCCTAATGCAAGTACCACAAGCAACACATAAGTTGTTAACTTGTGCTATGTTTTTGCTTCTCACCTTATCATCTCCCGTTTATAGTATATTAGCAATTACTAATATACTATAAACACTCTGTATTGTCAAGTAAAAAATAATACATCTATTAATAGCTAGATTTTATTCACAAAACTTGATTTTGCTCTATAAGTTTGTTATAATATTATAAAATAAAACTATAGCAATTTAATCATATTTTTTTAGTTTATACAAAATAAAAGGTTTGATTTAAAATATTAGTTTGTGCATTAACTATAATATAGAAAGGCTGTTAATTTTATGACATTTGAAGAAAGAGTGTATGAAAAAGAATTTTTTTTAAATGATACAGACGATAGCATAATAGAATATATAAAGCAAAACAGAGAGGATATAAACAGCATTTCTATTCAAAAAATTGCATCGCAATTGTACATTTCGCCAAACTCAATTATGAGGCTTGCAAAAAAAATTGGGTACAGCGGTTTTTCAGAGCTTAAATACTCATTACAAAATGAGAACGAGCCCGAGAAGTATGTAACTATAACAAGTCAAGTTTTTGATAAAGTGCCCAAAAACATAGTAAAAACGCTTGATGTTAGCGATGAAAAAAGTATTGAGTTAATGGTTAAAAATATGAAAAAGGTAAACAAGATATTGTTTGTAGGAGTTGGAGATTCGGTTTACTTTTGTGAGCTATTTGGAAGATACTTGCGCTGCTTTAATAAAAATGTAGAGTATTTTCATCAAATACATGATGCAGAATATATGGCTAATAATTATAGCAAAGGAGATATGGTTGTAATAATTAGTGCGTCAGGAAGAACCGAAAGGCTGATAGAATTAGCTAAAAAAGTAAAACTACAAAATGCTTTGGTTTATTGCATGACCCACTTTGGAGATAATCCTTTGAGCGTTGAGTGCGATGAGCAAGTATGCTTTTGGGGAGAAAAAAGAATAGTAAATAATTATAATGTTACGGATTATTTAGGCTTAATGATGCTGATAAGAATTATTTGTGAGAATTATTGGACAGACTATTCAAATGTTATTGTATAAAGGGCTGTAGAGAAATTAATATAAAGTTAAATATTGTAGGGGCGAATTTGTGTTTAATAAAAATTTAGGAAACTTCCGAAATTTTGCGATATTACACAGAAAGCCTCTACTTTTTTGTTTCTACATTTTATTTGAATGTGAATATATTCACACTTTTGGAATTTTATGTGAATATATATCAGAAAATCATTTATTTCAAAAAAAGGTATATACTAAAGGTACAGTTTATATTGAAAAGGAGATTTTTAAATGAATTTATCGGGCCTAACAAACGAAAAAATGATAATCTTAAACAGT
>CAYJEZ010000107.1:0-8327 GCA_964369215.1 uncultured Eubacteriales bacterium | reverse complement strand
ATCGCTGGCGGTGGATTTTGAGTCCACTACGTCTGCCAATTCCATCACACCGGCAACTAATTTAAGTCGCTACCTAAATAATATTAATAATAGCTTAGCTAGACAACTGTTTTATATTATATAATATAAAATAAAAAAAAGCAATATATAAATAAAAAATATATTTATAAAAAAATAAAAAAAAGTCTTGCTTTTTATTAATAAGTATGTTATTATATGTAAGTCGTCAGTTGAGTTTAATAAAAAGCTTAGCTAGATGCATTCTTGCGGATGTGGCGGAATTGGCAGACGCGCCAGATTTAGGTTCTGGTGTCAACGACGTGGGGGTTCAAGTCCCTTCATCCGCACCAGTCGAGAACCTCGACACGCATTTGCGTATCGAGGTTCTTTTTTTGTGCTCATGTTAATTTAAGATTACCACTTGATATAGTAAATTAATCCCAAAACACTAAGAGTTTTAAAGTAAAAGTAGCATTGATTGAAGCTTTTTTATTTGATTTATTTAATGTTTTCTAAGTTGGTTTACCTAAAAATAACATTTAAAGATTAGTGTGAGTTGTTATGTTCTTATTTCACCCATAGTAAAATATGTGCTACTTTAGCTTGAGAGAGGAAAGTGACTGTATGGATTATTTAGTAAATAGACTAAATTATTATATAAATCGATTTAAAAGGAATTTTACTAATCTAAAAACAGGTATAGCTACTTGTGTATATATTATTGTTTTTATTTTTCTTTGGTCTAGTTATACTTTTGGACTTGATAATAGATTTGGCTTAGATGAAGTAGCTTTTATTAAAGTGGACGAAAACGAATTTAGCAATACCTATAATTATTCTGAGGACGTGGATGAGATAGAGGAGCTAAATCTTTTTTGGCACTCAGGCGATATTAGAATAAATTATTCTGATACAGAAAAGTTGACTGTTATAGAAAAAACAATGGGTCAAATTGAGGCTTATAATAGAGCTAATGTGGTTAATGATGGCGGAACAATTTCGGTATATTGGGATAGGTCTGAAAATATTTTAGATGACTATATAACACTACCTACTTCACCTTCAGAATTTCAAAAAATGCTTATAGTAAATATACCAAAAACTGCGGATATAAGCGAACTTAATATTAGGGCAGTTACTTCAGATGTGAGCATATCTTCTGCTGAATTAAGTAATTTTAATTGCAGTATTTCTACAGGAGAGGTTGATATAAGAGATATTATTACTCGTAATATTAATCTTGATTTAGATAATGGAGAACTCTTTTTAACTAATGTAATGGCCAGTTCGTGCGACATTAACTCTGACAAGGCCAGCCAAACTATTATGCAAAGTACATTTACAGAGTTTAAAAGTAAGTCTTTGAGTGGAGCTATTAATATTGATTCGGATATATATACTGCAGATGTAACTTCTGTTTCAGCTGAAATAGATTTTGTTTCTAGAGTAGAAGTGGATAATTTGAGAATAAGTACGGTTTCTTCTGATGTTAATATTTTTATTCCTGATTCTAGTGGGTTTGTTTTTGAGAAAAATGTGGCTTTAGGAGAATTGATATCTGATGAATTTGCATTCGAAGAATTAGGTGGAACACTTTATTACAAAGATAGTCGTTCTGAAAATACTTATAATTTAGCTACAAGCACTGGTATAATTAATTTAGAAAAAATTCAGAAAGGCTATGCGGGAACTAGCTATGAGCAATGGCTTAATGATAAAGAGGCACAGGCTCAAGCAGAGTTAGAAGCACAACAGGCTGAAGCTGAAGCGACAGAAGGAACATAGTAAACTGTATTCTTGTTGAGATTTACAATAAAAATTGAATAATAGAGAGTATAAAAGAAGCGGTTCTAAGCGAAATAATTTGTTAGAACCGCTTCTTTCATATTTTAAGGATTATATATAATTAATGAGTGTTGTGCCCTAGTGCATACTACATAAAGCAAGTGTTTGTCAGAACTATCATATTTATTTGTCTCATCTGTGTAAGAAATAACTGCATCAAACTCTAAACCTTTTGATAAATAAGAAGGTGTAACTATTATATGTTTTTCGTCATATACATACGTATCATCTATATAACGAATATTTTTTATTTTGCCAGACATAATTTTAACAATATATAATGCTTGCTCATTGCTTTTACATATTATAGCAATTTTTTTCAAGCCATTTTCGAGTAAAGATTTTATGTCAGAAGATAATGCGTTAACTAAATTTTTATTATCTACTCGTCTTAATACTACAGGGTTGGAGTTTTTTTTACGTATTGAGACAACATTTTTAAGGTTTAATATTGTGTTAGAATATTTGATAATCTCTTCGCTAGACCTATACGTTTTATTAAGCTCAATGTATTTACCAAGATTACTAAAAATTTTATTTAATATATTAAAAGAACTGAATTGAAAATATGGATTAATAGTTTGATTAACATCGCCTAAAATAGTGAAAGATGCATTTTTAAAGAGGGATTTAAGTAAGCTAAATTGAAGTAGATTGTAATCTTGAGCTTCGTCAATCACAACATGCTTTATGTCACCAGTGTTTGGATATCCACTTAAAAAAAACTGCGTGTAAATTAGTGGGGGTAAATCTTCATAGTAAATAATATCTTGATTTTCTATATTTTTGTACATTTTTTCGCTTAAAAAGCAATTGTATATACATAATGTATCAGTTGTTCTATCAACTTTGCTTTTAAGTAAATCTATGATTCCTTTTCCGTAAAGGCCGTAAGATATTTTTTGCTCATCGCATATAAATTCTGTTATTTTGATAAATCGTTCATTTAGAGGCAATCGAATATAGGTCTTTTGAATAAATTCATTCAGAAAAGTGGTGCTATAAATTCCATTTTTTATTTCAATTTCTTCTATAAAAGCGATTTCAGTTGTATGTTTTGCTAAGAAAATATTTAGTTCATTTGTATATTCATCACTAAACTTGAACTTTATGGTGTTGTAAGTTTTTTTGCATATTCTAGAATTATAATGTCGCTCAATAAATTCACTGAAGCTTTCTATTTTATTAAAGCCTTTTACGAAAGCTTTAGCAAAATCACTAAAAGTAGTTTGCAGTACATTTTCTTCTCCTAGCTCTGGCAATACATTTGAGATGTATTCTGAAAAAATATCATTGGGAGAAAAAATAAGAACATTAGCCGAAGTTAAATGTTTCTCTTTATAAAGCAAATAAGCAATTCTGTGAAGTGCTACTGAGGATTTACCCGAACCTGCTATTCCTTGGACTAACAGAACTTTGTCGGTAATATTTCTTATAATTTGATTTTGCTCTTGTTGAATGGTAGTAACTATGCTGCCCATATGCTTACTAGATGTATTAGATAATATATCTTGTAAATACTCATCATTAATATTTAAATTGCTGTCAAAGCATAATTCTATTTTACCATTAGCGATTTTAAATTGTCTTTTTAATGAAATTTCTCCTGATATAACGCCTTTTGGAGCGTCGAAAGAAGCTTGACCTAATCCGCAATTATAAAAAAGACTAGCCACAGGTGTTCTCCAATCATACACGTGAAAAATATAATCTTTCATTACCCCATTTAAACCTATATAATACTTCTTTTCTGTGTCACCTGTTTTAAAGTCTATGCGTGCAAAATATGGGTTTGATAGAGATTTGTGTAACTTGTATCTTTTTTCTGCAATTTCTTGAGCTTTACTCATATCACTATTAATATTTGACATTGCCACTGAAATTTCATAGTGGTCTATGTCGAATCTGTCGTTCCATAAGTATTTTCTAAATTCAAATGAACTATCATATGATGTGTTAATGCTAATATCAACTTCTTTTAGAAGAGAAGAAATTGCCTCTGTAGTATTTTTTAATTTAGCTTTTTCTTTTTTCATTTCATCCATAGTCAAACTCAATAAAAACAACTCCTTTTAGAAATAGATATCCACGTGTAAAACACGTGGAGTTATAAAATTAAATGAATATTAAGTCAGATACTTAATTACTGTTTATAAAAGATAGTGGCATTAACCTAATTTGGCAATGTTAAATTTTATGTGGCCGCTATATATAATATCGGTGGTTTTATTACGGTGAAAACAACTGCATTTATCAAATTTCATACACGCCCTAATATGTAGCACAATGCTTACACGGTTGTTGCCTAGTCGGTATTTAAAGCTTTGGTACGGTAGGAAAAAGAAATATAAGAGTATTTTAATATTAACTTAACAAAATCTAGTTCTATCTTACTTGCCCATCTCCAATAATACAATATTTGTAACTGGTTATTTCTTTTAACCCCATAGGTCCTCTTGCACCTAGCTTTTGCGTAGATATGCCGATTTCACAGCCTAAACCAAACTCTCCGCCATCTGTAAATCTAGTAGACGCATTTATATATACCGCTGAACTATCTGCATTTTGCACAAAGTAGTTTTGCGATTTTTTATCTTCGCTAATTATTGCCTCGCTATGCCCAGTTGAATGTAAAGAAATATGACTGACTGCCTCTTCGATACTGTCAACAATTTTTACAGCTAAAATATAATCTAAAAATTCAGTATCAAAATCTACTGATTCTGCTTTTTTTACACAGTTAGGTTTTAAATAAATTAAGCTGTTTTCGCATGCTCTAAGCTCGACATTATGTTTGTTTAAAGCAATTTGCATTTTAGGCAAAAAAGAGCTAGCAATGTCTTTGTGAACCAAACAAACTTCAGCCGCATTGCATACCGAAGGTCTGCTAGTTTTTGCATTTAATAAAATATCTATTGCCTTTTTTTCATCTGCATATTTATCAATGTACACATGGCAAATGCCAGTTCCGGTTTCTATACAAGGCACTTTAGCATTTTCGACGCAAGCTTTAATAAGGCCAGCTCCACCCCTAGGAATAAGCAAATCTACAAAGCCTCTTGCGCTCATAAGCTCTTGTGCACTGTTTCTGCTTGTATCTGTAATGATTTGAACAAAGTTTTTATTTTCATTACCCAAAGCATTTTGTATGGCGTCGACAATGGCTATATTTGTGTTTATAGCCTCTTTTCCTCCTCGCAGTATACAAGCATTACCACTTTTAATGCAAAGTGCAGCTGCATCTGCTGTAACATTTGGCCTGCTTTCGTAAATCATTGCTACTACACCCATAGGCACACGTAACTTATTAATTATCATACCATTTTTATGCTCGATTTTATCTAGCTCTTCACCTATTGGGTCGGGTAGTTCAACAAGCTCTAAAATAGCATTTGACATAGCATTAATTCTATCTTCATTAAGGCTTAATCTGTCTATCATTACATCTGATATATACTCTCTAGCATTTTCTATATCTTTTTTATTCTCTGAAATTATTATTTTACTATGGTCTTTTAAACTTTGTGCAATTGAGATGAGAAAATTATTTTTTTGCTCTGTAGTACTTGCACCAATAAATGGCTTAGCTTTTTTGGCATTATTTATTATTTCGGTTGTGGTCATATAATTACACTGCCTTTCATTATTAATATATTTAACACTCTATCTCTGTGCAACAAAAAGGGTTCCTACCTCTTTACCCTCTAATATATCATACAATAAGTTTGGGTTTGAGCCATTTGCAATAATAACATCAACCCCATTAGCAGTAGCTTTTTTTGCGGCTATCAGCTTAGTTATCATACCGCCTGTGCCTAGCTTACTGCCTGCCCCTTGAGCTCCTTTCATAAGTTCATCTGTAATAGTTTCTACTTTACTGATGAATTTGGCATTCTCATCTGTTTTAGGGTTAGCAGAGTAGAGCCCGTCTATATCGGTTAATAAAATAAGTAAATCTGCTTTAACGCTAACTGCTACTATAGCACTTAATGTATCATTGTCTCCAACCGCAATTTCTTCTGTAGCTACCGTATCGTTTTCATTAATAATAGGTAGTACCCCAAGCTCAAGAAGTCTACACATAGTGTTCTCAATATTTGTGCGCCTTTTTTCGTCTTGCACGTCTTCGTTAGTTAATAATATCTGAGCAACCGTATGATTATCTTTTGCAAATAACTCATCGTACCTATACATAAGCTCGCATTGACCTACAGCTGCAACTGCTTGCTTTGTTTTTATATCTTTAGGCCTCTCTTTAAGCATTAACTTGCCCATTCCCATGCCTATTGCTCCTGATGAAACCAACACTACCTCGTGTCCTGCATTTTTTATGTCTGACAACGTATGGCAAAGTGCCTCTACTAATCTCAAATTTGACAAACCTGTTTTATGTGTAAGTGTAGATGTACCTACTTTAACAACAATTCTCATATAATGCCTCCAAATGAGCTTAATTTATATATTTAACACTCATATATTAATAATGTTATTAGTATTTTAACACATTAAACCACTAAATGTAAAGATTTATTATTTTTATTAATAAGAAAAAACTCTGTAGCTACAAGAAGTTAATTCTCGCAACTACAGAGTTATATATTTTTTGGATAAAGATTAAATCTCTACTACGCCCTCAAATACTTTTGTACAACCACCTGTTAAATAAATAGAGTTATCGGTGTACTTAATAACCATTTCTCCGCCAATTAGCTCAACAGTTACATCGGTATCTTTTTTGAAATAACCTGCTTTAATAGCTGCTACAACGGCTGCGCAAGCGCAAGTGCCACAAGACATAGTCTCGCCACTGCCTCTCTCCCAAACACGCAATTTCATACGGTCTTTAGAGATGATTTCAGCAAACTCTACATTTACTTTATCAGGGAATATTTTATTATTCTCAATAGCGCTTCCAATGCCGTGAACATCTAAATTATCAAGGCTAACACCCTTATCCCAATCAAAAACAACTGCATGTGGGTTACCCATTGAAACACAGGTAACTTTGAAATTGCCTTTAGATGTCGTTATCTCTTCGTTTACCACTTCATCGCAGTTTAAATTTACAGGAATACTTTTAGCGTTAAAGTCAGCTTTGCCCATATCGACTTTAACCGAGCTAACCTCATTGTTTTGTGTAATTAACTCAAGTTGTTTTATTCCTGATAATGTCTCGATATGAACAATTTTATTATCAACCATTTTATTATCATACAAATATTTGGCAACACAACGAATAGCGTTACCGCTCATTTTACCCTCGCTGCCGTCAAGGTTAAACATTCTCATTTTAGCGTCTGCAACTTCTGAAGGAAGAATAAGAACAACTCCGTCACCGCCTACACCAAAATGTCTGTCTGATATAAATATAGATAATGACTCAGGAGACTCTAACGGAAGACCACCTGTCGCTTTGTTGTCAAAACAGTTTAGATAAATATAGTCATTTCCGCAACCTTGCATTTTTGTGAAGTTAAGTTTCATTCTAACTTCTCTTAGGTTGTTTATGTCTATAATTTCTGTATTAAACTCTGTGTGGCCAGACTTTAAGCTATCCACTAAAGCCGCAGCTGTATCTATAGAAGTTAAGCAAGGAATGCCTAGTAAACAAGCTTTTCTTCTCATTTTCACTTCGTCGGCTTTTGGGTCGCGTCCGCCCTCTGATGTAGAGATGATGTAAGAAACCTTGCCACTCTCTAATAGAGACATAGTGTTATTTTCACCGCTTTGGTGAATTTTGGATACTGACTTAACTGCAACACCGTAATCTGACAAAGCTTTTGCAGTACCCTCTGTTGCATATATGCTAAATCCTAGTTTTTCATATTCTTTTGCAACTGTACAAATCTCTTGCTTGTCGTTATCGCGAACAGTAATAAACACTATACCCTCTTTATGCATTTTGTAGCCTGCTGCCACTAAACCTTTGTAAAGTGCCTCTTTTAAGTTTCTGCCTATTCCTAAAACCTCGCCAGTAGATTTCATCTCAGGGCCTAGGTGTGTATCTAAGTCTATTAACTTCTCAAATGAGAACACCGGTACTTTAACAGCAAAATAAGGTGGAATTTTAGCTATAGGCTCATTATAGCCTAAATCTGGCAATTTTTGCCCTACACTTACTCTAGTTGCAATATCGCACATTGGTACACCAGTAACTTTGCTAATGTAAGGAACTGTACGAGAAGCACGAGGGTTAACCTCTATAATGTAAACCTCTCCTTGGTGCAGTACGTACTGAATATTAACAAGGCCTTTTACATCTAAAGCCAAGCAAATTCTTTTTGTAATTTCATAAAGCTCGTTAGATAAATTATCGTCTACATGTACAGGAGGGTAAACAGCTATACTGTCTCCTGAGTGAACACCGGTTCTCTCAACATGCTCTATAATTCCTGGAATTAAAACATTCTCTCCGTCGCAAATTGCATCAACTTCTATCTCTCTACCAGCTAAATATTTATCTATTAAAATTGGGTTCTCTT
>CAYJEZ010000106.1:0-8402 GCA_964369215.1 uncultured Eubacteriales bacterium | reverse complement strand
GCTGGTGTGGCGGAATCGGCAGACGCAAGGGACTTAAAATCCCTCGGTAGTAATACCGTATCGGTTCAAGTCCGATCACCAGCACCAAACTCACATAATCCAAACATTTTCTAACTAGAGAGTGTTTGGATTTTTGCTTTTGGGTAAATATTTTATTTTATCATATCCCCTCTCTTTCATAACCTATATAACTCATTTTTTATAGTATCAATGGTAAAAAGAAAAGTTATTTATGGCTTTGCTTATTATATTTATGTATTCTATATATGTGCACTTTTAACAATCAATTGCTTTAATACCTAAAAAAAATAAAATTATACATAATTATCAAAATATTTGTTGTAAAAATTGTTTTTTAGTGTTATCATTGTTGTAGACACTTATATCTTACTTTAAATAATGCATTTAATATGCCTTACTAAGCAAATTTTTTACTATTTTTTTATCACATTAAAAGTAGACGAATAAGGGGGATTCAAAATAATGAAGGAAAAATACTCTAATTGGGAAAAAAACGCTAACTTAACAGCAAAATTTAGACCGGTGCAAATTATCGTCTCTGCAGTAGTGCTTATTTTAATGATTTCATCACTTTCTGCAATCATGCTTGTTGACTCAAACTACACCAAAATTCTTAGTCACAATGTTGCTAATGAACTTGAAGTTTACGAAATGATTGAAAACATGTACCTTTGTCGTGTTCTTGGTCGTGATATTCTTCTTCAAGAAGACGAAGAAGCTCGTATGGAATTGTATGAAAGATATATAGATGCGTTTGATTCTTTGGATGAAAAAATGACTGCTTACCATAGTAAGCTCAGCGGACAAGACGCTACTGATTTTGCCAATATTATAGGTTGGAAAGATCAGTATACTGACGCCATGGTTTTATCTGCTGACCTAAAAAACGAGGGTAACCAAGACGATGAAGCCTTGGCTGCACTTCGAAGTGTTACTCCTGTAGCGAATGACTTTTTTGGCAGTATGGAAGATTTATTAGCCGAAGAAAATAAAAAAGCCAACGAAGCCATTGTAGTAAAAGATGCTCTTGTACTTTCTACAATAATCTTTAACTTATGCTTCGCCTTAGTTGTTTTGGTTTTAATTTTCTTTATGATTCGCCGCGTAGTAAAAACTCTTGGCGACAAACTTACAGTTGTTGCAGACACCGTTTCTCTAATAGCAGATACAGGAAATATGCAAGTTCAAATTCCTGATGAATATTTGACAAAAGACGAAGTAGGAAGAATTTTCACATCTACAAAAAAACTTAGCAATAGGCTTAATGTTTATACTGGTGTAGTTTCTCAAATGGCTGAAAAAGATTATACTGCTACAATTACACCACTATCTAATGAAGATAACCTAGCTTTTAAAATTTCAGATGTTTTACAGGCTACTAGCAATGTAGTTCATCAAATTAAATCTGCATCTGCTGAGGTTCACTCAGGAGCTAATCATATGCGTTCTTTCTCTAGCGGCTTAACCGACGGCGTTGAAATGCAAACACGGGCATTAAACTCGCTC
Source organism: uncultured Eubacteriales bacterium (assembly GCA_964369215.1). Taxonomy (GTDB): domain Bacteria; phylum Bacillota; class Clostridia; order Oscillospirales; family Acutalibacteraceae; genus SIG603. Next base: position 6,875 of record CAYJEZ010000106.1, on the reverse strand, counting down.
TCAGATGCCGTAAGTTCAATTTCTAGCCAAGTAAACAACAGTAAAGATATTGTGACAGAAACTAGCGAAGTTATTGCTGAAACAGACTTAATGTTAGGCGAAGGACAACGACAAATAGGCTCTTTATTAGAAGAAATGCAACATACAAAAAAATTATCAGACGAAATACAAGCCATTGTAAAAACCATAAATGGAATTGCTTTTCAAACAAATATTTTGGCACTTAATGCCGCTGTTGAGGCAGCGCGTGCTGGTGAGGCTGGCAAAGGCTTTGCAGTTGTTGCCAGCGAGGTAAGAACTTTGGCTGAAAGTAGTGCAGGGGCTGCCCAAGATACTTCAAAACTTATCGGAACAGTTAGTGCATCTATTGAGAGTAGTTTGCAAAAGGCTGAGATAACAACAAGTACAGTTATGCAAGTGGGAGAAAACTCAAACAGACTAACCTCCTTAATGCAACAAGTTGTTAGCTCTTCTGACGAACAATCTGAGGCGATTTCAAGAGTATCTCAAGAGTTAGAAAATATCACAAAAATAGTAGAGGAAAACACTATTGTATCCAATCAGGGAGACATGTTAAGCAATCAACTATCATCACAAGCAACAGGATTACAGCAGTCACTTGAACAATTTAATTTACCTAAAGATAACTCAAATTATTTGTATTAACTTAATTTCAAAAGCCATAAAACGCAGACCATTTCTGTGTTTTATGGCTTTTATTATCCCAGTCTATGCTCCCATAAAATAAAGTCACTTCATAATCTATTATAGTATCCTTTTTTACATCTTCATCGTTCTGCTACCAAGTTATTGTGCTAAAGTAAAATATTGTATCTCTATTGCTTTTCTTTTACTTTTATTGTATAATACAATAAGCTAATTTCTTAGCAGTTTTAATATAAATAACACTAACTATAGTTCACTAAAACTATAATTAGGCAAAGGCAAAGGAGATTTCAAATGGTAAATCTATATGATTCAGGAGTGTTTTTAGTAGATGGCAATAAAATAGTAGACGAGAGCGAGGCTGCTTCTCAACTAGGTTTATTGGCTAGTAAAAATGAGGCAAAAAAAGGAACTATTTCTTACGATATACTTAAAGCTCACAATACAGTAAGCGATGAAGAAAATCTTAAAATTAAGTTTGATTCTATGACAAGCCACGATATTACATACGTAGGCATAATTCAAACTGCAAGGGCGTCTGGCATGACAGAATTTCCTATGCCTTATGTTATGACAAACTGCCATAACAGCCTATGTGCAGTAGGCGGCACAATTAACGAAGACGACCATATGTTTGCGCACTCTGCCGCTCAAAAATATGGCGGTATTTACGTACCTACAAACATTGCTGTTATTCATAGCTACAACCGCGAGATGATGGCTGGATGTGGCAAAATGATTTTAGGTAGTGACAGCCACACGCGTTATGGTGCACTTGGCACTATAGCTATAGGCGAGGGCGGTGGTGAGCTTGCAAAACAACTAGTAGGCAGAACTTACGACATAAAAAAACCTGATGTTGTTGCTGTTTATTTAGATGGTGAACCACAAACTGGTGTAGGTCCTCAAGACGTTGCTCTCTCAATTATTGGTAAGGTATATGAAAACGGCTATGTAAAAAATAAAATTATGGAGTTCGTAGGCCCAGGAGTCTCAAAACTTCCTATCGAGTACCGAAATGGCATAGATGTTATGACAACAGAGACAACTTGTTTATCTAGCATTTGGGTTACAGATAATAAAACACAAGAGTACCTAGCAATGCACGGAAGAATTAACGATTATAAAGAATTAAAACCACAAAACATTGCTTATTATGATGGATGTATATATGTTGATTTATCTAAAGTTGAATGTACAATAGCAATGCCTATGCATCCAAGCTACACCTATACTATTAAAGAGCTAAAAGAGAATCCAGCAGATATTTTAAATATAGTAGAAAAACGCGCTAACGAGCAAATAGCAAAAACAGCAAGGTTAGACCTTATGAGCAAGCTAAAAGGCAAAGATATTTATGTAGACCAAGGAACTGTTGCAGGTTGCTCTGGTGGAACATTTGATAACATTGTTGCTGTTGCCGACATACTAAAAGGAAACAGCTGTGGTAGCGGAGCATTCACAATGAGTGTTTACCCAGGAAGTATGCCAACATACCTAGAGCTAGTTAAAAATGGCTCAATAGCAAATATTATCTCTTCTGGAGCAATAGTTAGAGAGTGCTTCTGTGGCCCATGTTTTGGTGCAGGAGACACACCAGCAAACGGTGAGCTCAGCATAAGGCACACTACCAGAAATTTCCCTAATCGAGAGGGCTCTAAACCGGGTGAAGGACAAATGGCAGGTGTTGCACTTATGGACGCAAGAAGTATTGCTGCTACTGCAATTAACGGTGGTAGGCTCACAGCGGCTACTGAAATTGATGTAAATTACAGCACCCCTAAATATTATTTTGATAAATCTATTTATAATAATAGAATCCTTAATCGTTTTAACCAAAAAAATGATGACATTAACCTTGTTATGGGTCCTAATATTAAAGATTGGCCACAACAACCAGAGTTAAGTGAAGATTTAGCAATTAAAATAGTATCTTATATAACAGACCCTGTTACAACTACTGATGAGCTAATTCCGTCAGGTGAGGCAAGCAGTTATCGCTCTAACCCATTAAGGCTTGCAGAGTTTACATTGTCTAGAAAAGACCCTGAGTACGTAAGTAAAGCAAAGGCAGTTAATGAGCTTGAGGCTCTTAGATTAAAGGGTGAAACAGCAAACGAAACCGACGAGCTATTTAATACATTAAAAGCTCAAGGCATTAGCACAGATATGAAAAACACTGTCATAGGTAGCACCATTTTTGCAATGCGCCCGGGCGACGGCTCTGCTAGAGAGCAAGCTGCTAGTTGCCAAAGAGTTCTTGGTGCATCTGCTAATATAGCTGTAGATTACGCCACAAAGCGTTATCGCTCAAACTGCATCAACTGGGGCATAGTGCCTTTCTTAACAAGCGAGCCTGAGAAGCTAGCAATTAATGATTGGGTGTTTGTTCCTAAAATTCGTAGTGCAATATTTAATAAGACAGATGAGATAACAGCTTATATAGTTAGAGGTAGCGACGTGCAAACCACCACTTTAAGACTAGGAGACTTAACAGATGACGAAAGACAAATAATTGCAGACGGGTGTCTTATCAATCACTATAAAAAATCGCTTTAAAAATATGGCTGTGACACATTTTTCTTTGTGTCACAGCCTATTTTTATACTCTAGTATTATTAAGTTATAAAGTAAACATTACGGCCTCGCTTAAATTAATAATATGAAAAACCTTTCTTCCGGTAAGCTCTTCAACTGCCTTTGCATAAGGTGGCATATTAGTGCATTCAAACACTATTGCTCCCACTTCTGGGTGAGCCTTTACCATTTCATCAGCTTTTTTAAGCATCTCTTTTTCAGCAAGCTTACTGTCTAAAGTCTCGCTATTACCGACAAACACTTTGCTGAACTGCGTTCCCTCCATGCCGTAAATTACTTTGTTGGTGTTATTAATTCCAACACCGTCAAAATGTTTTTGTGAGAGCTTAGTACTATCTGCAGTGAGAACTCCTACTATTTTACCTTTTGGTAACATTGCACTTACCGTAGGCAACCATAAAAGTGCAGAAGTGAAAACAGGAATACCCACTGCGTCTGCAAGTTCTTTTTGAAACATTGCAAGAAAACCGCAACTGGTTGTAATAGCACTTACCCCCATACTCTCTAGCTCTTTTGCAGCTTCTATAAATGGTTTAAGTAGATTTTTGTCAGCATTTACTACAACAGCCTTAGGGTCTGCCCCTTTAATAATTTTTTTTTCGACAGGAAAAGAAAAAGACTTTTCATTTCCGACGTCCCCAATAATTCTTGGAAATTTTGTATCAAGCATTAATATACCTAATTTATTACACATCTTTTCGGAAAACCCTTTCATATTAATTAAATTTTCATACCTAGCTTTTTCTTAATTAAAAGAACAAGAAAAAGACTCCAACTGCTAAGAAAGCTAAGCACATAGGTATTGAATAAATCATAGATTTCATAGGGTCTACTTTTTTGCCAAATTGAGCAGATACTATTCCAACCACTACAAAGGTTGTAAGGTCAGCAGGTGGTAACCCTTGACCGGCTGCCGCTAGATTTGCACCTGCAACTGCAGCAAAAACAGGGTCTAATCCGCCCGCAACAAGCGCAGGTCCGAAGAATGAGAAAATAACATTTTGAGTAGTAGACTGTGAACCTGTTAACATTCCTATTAACATCATAGCGGCAATTCCGCCTATTTTAAGCAAATTACTGTCTAGGCTTTGTGCAAAAACAGACACCTCTTCAATTGCTCCTGAAGAGTAAAAAGAGCCTAACATAAACGCACAAGCTATTTGAAGAATAACGGTTGTTTTTACTTTGCCCATAGCTTGGACGATAATGTCTTTTCCGTTATGTTTTACAGTTGGGAAAAGGAAAGCAACACATATAGCACAAATAATCGATAGCACAATTCCGTTAGTTAGTCCGTTTAATATGCTTACGTTTTTCATCCATGCTAGTAATGTTAACGGCTCACCACTCTCTGGAACAAACACAGTAATGCTGTCTAAAATTGCTGGGCCTAAGTCAACTGAAATAAATGGAATATCTATAGTTCTCAGCAAAACTATTACAATTAATACACTCATCGGAATAAGTGATTTCCAATTTTTTCGTAATATTTGTCCTGCTTTTTGGCCTGAATATTTTATTTCAACCGATTTATTTACACCAGGTACATTTTCTTTTTTAATAAGAAAGAATGCACAATAAAATGCAACAACTAAAAATACAAAACTAACTGTAACATAGCCTATATTTATTACGCTGTCTGGGTTTGCCTCAACTAAAGATGACGAAAGCGCAAGTGCTTGAGTCATAGGCGGCATTATTGAGCCAATACATGCTCCCATTACTATAATAGAGCAAATTTTTTCATAAGGAATGTTCATTGATGATAGTATGCCTATTGTCAACATTCCTATAACTGTTGCGGCAGCAATAGCATCGCCTAATAGCGAGCCAGCTAAAGTAAGCGCAAATAAAATACATACAATGAGTATTCTAGGACGCTTTCCAAACTTTGCAGTAAGCGCACCTATAATTGTGTCTATAGTTCCAAGCCTTGAAGATATCTCTGCAAATATGCTACCTGTAATCGACAAAGCAATAATCCAAGATAGCCTGTTAAGTCCGTCTGCCCAAGCGCTTACCCACTCGGCAGGATTGTACATGCCAGATAAAATAAGCACTAAAATGCCTGTTGTGAAAAGTGCAACATTTATTTTTCCGCCTATTATCGGAATTTTTTTAAATAATATTATTATCAACAGTACTGCCATTGGTATTAGTATTCGTACCATTATGTATTCGCCCCCTCTTCAAATCTATTTGGGTTAAATTCGCTTAAACCATAAGAGCTTTTGCCATCGCATATAATCTCTGCAATAAGTTTGCCTGTAATAGGAGCAAGTGCAATTCCGTCTCCCTCATGCCCTGCGGCAATATAAAAGTTGTTTAGTTTATTTATTTTACCAATAAGTGGCAACCCGTCAGGGGTAAACGGCCTAAAGCCTGAGAAAAACCTAACAACACTTACATCTTTTAATAAAGGAAAAAATCTAATAGCTCTGTTCATCATAACAGTAATTGCCTCAAAGGTATTTCCGTCGTTAAAGTCTTCAAACTCCCTTGTTCCGCCAATTATCATGCTTCCGTCTTCTGTTTGCTCAATGCTTAATGATGAGCCTAAATTTAAAACAGTTTTGTCTTTTATTGTATGAGGCCTAAATTTAATTATATTGTAAAGAGCACATTGCACTGTTGCTGTCATAAACGGAGCTATAGGCTCTGTTACGGCAAGCTGGCCTTTTCGCGGTTTTATAGGCACGTTAACCCCTGCAAGTTCTGCTATTTTACCCGCCCATGCTCCAGCACAATTTAGAATAACATCTGCATAAAACTCACCTTTACTTGTTTTTACTCCTGTTAATTTGTCTCCCACTTTAATAAACTCATACACCTCGGTATTTGTATGCACTACAGTGCCAAGGTCTTTAGCCGCTTTTGAGAAAGCCATTGTTAATTTTATTGGGTTTACTTTTGCACCTGTTGTTGAGTATAACGCACCGTAAATATCTTTTGCTATTTGAGGTTCTATCTCCATAGCTTCTTCAGCGCTTATCATTTTAATGTCTACGCCACTCTTTTTCTGCTCTTCTACCAAAGCCTCTAGCATGTCCCACTGCTCTTTATCTTCTACAGGCTGCATGCCTCCACTGTTTTTGTGAAACTCTATTTCGTAGCCTAATTCACTCGGCAAACTATCAAACATTTTTATCGACTCTACAGCTAAATCTAGCTGAGCTCCAGGTTTTTTTGTGTGGTACCCAACAACACCGTCTGTAGCGCCTGCCGCACCAGAGGCAACGTCGCTTCTCTCAATAACAACAACTTTTTTTCCTCTTTTAGAGAGTTGCCACGCGGCAGAGTTACCCATAATTCCGCCGCCGACAATAATTATATCACTCTTATTCATTATTCTCTCCCTTAAACGTGCCCATAGATATTGGCCTTACAGGCATACGGCTTTTTTGCGGCTCAATTTTAGAGGGAGAAACACCTGTCTCTTTTGCTACTATATTCTGTACAAGCCTTGAGCATGTTTTTCCCTGACATAGCCCCATGCATGCATGTGTACGCCTTTTAACCCCATCTACAGTAGTTGCACCGTCTTTAATTGCGTCTTTTATCTCTTTTTCTGTGACTTCTTTGCATCTGCAAATTATCAAATCTTCCATTAA
>CAYJEZ010000105.1:0-8505 GCA_964369215.1 uncultured Eubacteriales bacterium | reverse complement strand
CTTTCCGCAGGTGAAATTTCTGAAAAGTTTAATATTACTCCTGCTGCACTTTCTTATCATTTAAAATTGCTAAAAAATGCTGACCTTGTTATGGAATATAAGCAAAAGAATTTCATATACTATGAAATTAACGCAAGTGTTTTTGATGAGCTTATACTATGGATAAACCAATTTGGAGAGAGGAATTAGTTATGAAAAAATCAAGCACAAAACTTATGTGGACAGCTACTTTTATATATATCGTAACTTTAGGAATAGCTCTTGTTTTTTTACCAGAAAAAATACCAGCACACTTTGATTTCGCAGGAAATATCACAAGATATGGTTCAAAATACGAAATGTTTATTCTTCCTTTAACTACACTTTTAATGAATTTAATATTTTATTTCAGTATTCTATCAATGAGAAAAAAAGCAGAAAAATCAACTGAAGAAAAAGAGATTAAATCTCTACGTCAAAACGAAAAAATATTATGCTACATGGGTGTTCTTACTGTATTTATTTTTGGTGCAATTAATGTTTCTTGGTTTATTAATGCTATTAACAATACTAATGGCGAAATAAGCCCAGCGATGAATAGCAATATTATATTATTTTGTGTCAATTTCGGTCTTGCCCTTATATTAATTCTTACTGGTAACTTAATGCCAAAATTTAAACAAAATTCGGTAATAGGTGCAAGAACCAAGTGGACTTTGAAAAGTGAAGTTGTTTGGACAAAAGCAAATCGTGCTTGTGGTAGAATGTTTGTTGCTATGGGATTTATTTTGGCGATTATTAATGCTTTTAGTGTAGAAATAGCTGGTATTTCTATGATAGTTATGCTTTTACTCAGCACTATTTTTGTGATTGGGTATTCTAAAAAAGTCTATAACAATTTAAAAGAATAGTTTTCATATTTGTTCTCACCATTACCAATCACCAAACTAATAATAAAATAATTATAATAAGTTTAATAGCTGCGCCAGTTCAATGATGTGACCCCCAAAAGTTAGACTTGATAGTGTAGTGACTTTAGTTGCTACACTATTTTTATGCAGCTTAAATTTTCGCCTATAAGCCAATCACATCCACTCAAATAGAAGTATAGTAAATCAACTTAAAAACACTAACAGCCCTCAAAATAAAAACCGCAAAGGCAAAGTCAAATTATGTTTGACTTTTAGCTTATTTCTCTCGCTTTCTGTTGTGTTTTCTAATTTAATGTACTATACAAAATAATTTCAAAAGCAATATATCGCTCAGTTACCTATTGCAAACTATAGCTTATTATATCATTTACTTTAACAAAAATCAAGGTAATTAGCCCAAGTATAAACACAGTAAAACAATAAATATTGCTATAAAACACGACAATATATCTAAAAGCAAGCGATAAGTATTGATTTTCTATTGCACAAATCATAATATGCAGTATAATTGTATTAGACTAGTTTTTTACTTACCTATTATCTTTAACTAAAACAATAAAGAACAGAACGGAGCATATTACTTATGAAAAAACCGAATATTTTACATATATTCACCGACCAGCTAAGGTTTGACGCTATAGCGGCTCATCAAAACCCACATATTAAAACGCCTAATATTGATAAGCTTATAAAAATGGGTGTAAGCTTTAATAATGCATATACGCCCTCTCCTGTTTGTGTTGCGGCTAGGTGCTCTATGATAACAGGAAAATACCCTACAAAAACCAACTGCTATAGTAACGATAAAATGCCTGAGGATATTCCTAGCTTTATGGATATTTTAACAGCTAACGGATATAGAACACATGGAATAGGAAAATGTCATTTTACGCCAGACGGCGACGCATTAAGAGGTTTTCAAACTAGAGAACGCCAAGAGGAGTCTCCTTCTGATAATCTTAAAAAAGAACCTTACTATAATGACTTAGTTGAAAACAATTACGGCTATGCTTACGAGGCACACGGTGTTAGGGGCCCTATGTATTATTTGCCTCAACCGTCAAGGTTACCCTCTCATTTGCACCCAACTAATTGGATAGGCGAGCGAACAGTAGAGTTTATTAATGAAAACTCAGACAAAACTTGGTATTTATTCTCAAGCTTTATTCACCCTCACCCACCTTTTGCTCCTCCTGTTCCTTGGCATAAATTGTATGACCCTGTAAGAATGCCTTTGCCCAAATATACTCACGACGACGAAAGCTTACAGATGTTTATTAATAAAGTGCAAAACAGGTACAAATACAGAGACCTTGGAAAAGACCTTAATCTTTTGCGCTGTATGAAGGCTTATTACTACTCTTGTGTATCATTTGTAGACTTTCAAATTGGTAAAATACTTAATGCCTTAGAAAGTACAAATCAGCTAGATAACACAATGATTTTATTTACATCAGACCACGGAGAATTATTGGGCGACTACGGCTGTTTTGGAAAAAGGTCTATGCACGACAGCTGTGCTAAAATACCTTTTATTGTGTACCAAAAAGATAGGTTTGAGGGTGGAGTAATGAACAGCGCTCCTGTTAGCCTTGTAGATATTGGTCCTACCTTTCTATCTGCCGCTGGTATTGATTGCCCTGAGTTTGACGCTGACGGCGTAGATATATCAAAGGCTGAGCACGACTATGTATACTCTTTTTACTCTTGTTATCAAGAGGCTAGAAATGGCAGTGCCAAGTATGTTCCAAGCGAAATAAGTTCTGATATAGACAAATTTAGAGCGGCATTCTCTAACTTTATGATAACTGCCGACAAATATAAATATATATACTCTGCTCCTGACGGAAAAGAATTTTTGTTTGATAAAACTACCGATACTGAAACACGTAACCTCGCCGGAGTTCCGTCTTGTGCAAAAATTCAAAACGAGTTAAAACTAAAACTTATGGAGTACATAGAAAAAGATGGAGTGAACTTACTAAGTAAAAACGGAAAATGGCTACCTTACCCAAAAATGGAGTTACCAGACAACCCAGACAGTGGGCTTATTACTCAAAACATTACAGGTTATTGGTACGACGAAACCTTACCCGGCTATAATGATGAAATCGAAATTAACTCTGTAAATTCAATATAAACTAAACAAAAGGCGACAACTTTGCAAGTAATTTTAGCAAAGTTGTCGCCTTATTATAGTTAATAAACTTAGAAAACACTAAAGATTGAATGACTATAGTTGTTAAATTTAAAAAACTATATATACTGTATTTTTTATTCTTACCCGAAAATAGTAGAAGCTTTTCCGTTTATGCCCACTTCTTTTTCTCTTTTTACTCTTCTTTTCTTGCTCGGTTTATTTAAAGATTTAAGCTCAAAACATTCGTCTGCCCTTTTTGCAACCTCAGGTGAATGCGTTACTATAATAACGCATTTTTCTTGCTCATGCGCTAAATCACAGAATATATCCATTATATTGTCTTGCGTCTCTGCGTCTAAATTGCCTGTAGGCTCGTCTGCTAAAATAACCTCGGGGTCGTACGCCAATGTTCTTGCTATTGCTACTCTTTGTTGCTCGCCGCCAGAGAGCTTTAGAATTTTTCTATTCATAAGGTCGTGGTAAAGCCCTACATCTTCAAGCAAATCTTTTGCTGTTTCAATTTTATTTTCTATATTTTTACCGCTTATCTCCATAGATAAAGTTACATTCTCTAAAGCAGTTAAATGAGGAAGAAGGTTGTATGCCTGAAAAATAACACCTACATATTTTGAGCGATAGTCGTATTGATTTATTTTAGAGATATCTTCTCCACTATAGCATATTTGCCCACTTACAGGCTTTGTAAGGCCAGACAACATTGACAGCAAAGTAGTTTTGCCTGCTCCTGACTTGCCTACAATTGCGTAAACCTTTCCTTTTTCAAAATTAAAATTGCAATCTTTTATAACATATTTATTTGTATCGTAAGAATAGTCTACATTCTCTAGTTTAAATATACCCATAACTCACAAATCCTTTCTTTAAGCTCTTTCACTTAGTATTTTTAGTGGCTCATATCTTAAAACTGCTATCATTCCCATAATGCTTGCAAATAATGATAACATTATGCCTACACCCATTAATTGAAGTAAAACATTAAAATCAAAACTTGTGGCAATACTGTCTATATAATCTACAGAGTTTTGGCCAAAGCCTTGTGTCATTCCTACCATTTGCATGCCTGCTCTACCAGTAAAGTTACCACCAAAATTATCGCTTACTTGCTGATTTGTTACACTAGTTTGGGCAATTTGCTCTGCCAATAAAACATCTCCAATAGGTTGAGAGATTACCACACCAACAACCGCTCCTACCAATACAGCCACAAAAGTAACCACTAACACTTCTGTTAAAAACTGTAAAGCTACTTTTGATTTTTGCATTCCTATAGCTGCCAAAACACCTATTTCATACTTTCTCTCTCTTACTGTAAATAGGTTAAATACTATCAAAATAACCGCACCAATTGCAATAACTACCCAAAAGAATATCATTGTAAAGTTGCTTAAATTCTCTAAAGGCAACATAACTTGCTCAAACTCTACTAAATCAAGTGAAGTTACAATGTATTGTTCACTATCAAGCCCTAAAGCTACAACTTCGCTTTCGAAAACACTTAACATTTCAGGGCTGTCAAGCAAATATGTTGCATTTGTCATAAGGTTTAATGCCGAGCTCATCTCCATGCCTGTACGCTCTTCTGTATAAGTTGTAGCTACCTCTTCAGAATTTGCTACTATATTTGCCATAGAATTATAGCTCATATAAATATCGTTAGCATAAGCATCTGTAGACTCGCAAGCAAAAATGCTTGAAACTGTAATATCAATAAGCTCTTCTTCGTTATTTGGGTTAACTAAAGTAAATGTGTCGCCAACTTCAAGCTCGTTTAATATTGCAACCTCTTCACTAATTGATGCAGAGTTTGTCTCGTCATCTATGTCAAACATAGCACCTTCTGTTATTGTCATTGTAGAGTTAACAAAGTTTGTCATAGCGTCGTGTGAGCTATAACCAGTAACTGTAAAATCTCCGCCACCCATACCAATGCTCATGCCTGCGCCCATTTTCATTCCTTGGGCTCCACCTGAGATATTACTACTGCCTGTGCTATATGTTTCAATCCCGTCCTCTGTGGTATTAAGCCCAAATGAGGCTGTGTAGTAAAAGTCATTTACGCTCTGTGCTTGTGAATACAAAGTATAATCATCAAGGCTCATACCTTGCGAGAATTGGGTCATCAAGTCTTGCATCGAGCTTGAATCTCCTCTTACCCGCTCCATCATTGAGCTTCTATCCGGTGTTATTTGTGCAGAAACATTCATGCTTGCCAATGTTTCTTCTCTTGTTTTGTCTGCACTGCTTTTTATACTAAGTGCCACACATGCAGATACTGCTATAATCAACACCAAAATAAAAATCAGTATATTTCTCCCTTTTGCCCTAGTAATATTTCTAAGTGCATTCTTAATTACGTACATAAAAAACCATGCCTTTCATAAATAGTGTACTCAGTTTAAACGCTATTTATGATGTAATTGTGAGGGCTAACGAGAACTCCACTCCACTTTCTTTATTTTCTACTTTGTATTTTCCTTCATGGTTTTCGCACACAAGCCTAACAATATAAAGGCCTAAACCTGCATTTGATGAACTGTTTCTTGTTCTTGCCTTGTCAGATTTATAAAAGCTTTCCCATATATTTTCTATGTCTTCATGCTCGATTCTCTCACCCTCGTTATAAACCGAGAAAATTACATCGTGATACGATTTTTTTAAAGACACAACTATTTTTTTACCATTTTCAGTATGAGAAATTGCGTTGTTTATATAATTTCTCATAGCCTCTTCTATTTGTTTTTGGTCTGCGAAAACTTCAATTTGAGGCTCAATATCTATAGTTATATCAAAGTCTGATAACAGTGGCAACATATTGCTTGTGAAATTTTTCACGCTATCAGACAAATTAAATACTTCTTTTCTAACTTTGGCAAGTCCATTCTCCACAGATGAAATATTCAACATATCTTTTACAATTAAATCAAGCCTTAAGGTCTCTTCAATAATAATGTTAACATACTCATCTCTATCTATCTCAGCTATATCGCTCAATAAATTTTCAGAGTAAAGCTGTAAAAGTGCCAGAGGTGTTTTCATCTCGTGGCTTATATTGGCAATAAACTGCTTTCTATTCGCTTCAAGCTTTTTTTGGTATTCAATGTCTTCAACAAGCTTAACATTCGCCTTTTGTAGGTCTGTCATATTTTTCTCTAACTGTAATGACATAGAGTTAATACTTATAGCAAGGCTAGATAACTCTTTTATAGAGCTTTTTTCGTTTGCATAATAAGAGAAGTCTAAATCTGAGAGCTTTTTAGACACTTTCTCAATATTATAAATAGGCTTAGATATTTGTCTTGCTAAAATAAATATAACAACTATACCCACCAATAGAATGATTATTGATATATAAATACTTGAACGCGTAAAAACACTAATACTTTCGTCTATACTTTTTACTTGTTTAGATATTATAACATAGCGTGATTCATCGTTATATTCAAACATACCACTTATAAAAAGCATTTGCCTTTGTTCGTCATTAGACGGCATTTCTTTAGCTACAGGTATTTGGCTAAACTCAAGCTCTTTTAATAGGCTTTGAATTACTATTTTGTCAAATCTAATTCCTTGTACAATATTAGGAGAGTTTCTCGAAGTATAAATCATACTCTCATCAGAGAATATTTGTATAGAGAAGCCATTAATTAAATCTCCCTCTTCTGTTAAAGCTGAAAGCATTTCAGGGTCGTCGCTGTACGAAGTTTTAATCTCGTTAAACAAACTTTCTAAATCGTTTTTGTTTTCTGCCAAGAAAAACTCTTTTGAAAAATAGATATTAAAAATTATTTGACCTATTAACATTAAAACTATAAGCAAACAAAAAGAGAATATGACTTTGGTTTTAATAGATACCTTTATAACCTTTAACTGCTTAAGTTTCAAAAACATACCCCACTCTATGAACTGTTTTAATAAATTCAGCCTTATCTCCAAGCTTTATTCTCAGCTGTTTTATATGAGTATCAACAGTTCTTGCCTCTCCTTCGTAGTTGTAACCCCAAACACTGTTTAATATAGTCTCTCTAGATAATACTATATTTTTATTGTTAATCATATAACATAAAAGGTCAAACTCTCTTCTTGTTAAGTCCACTCTTTCTTCATTTACATGTAATGAAAAATTTGTTATGTTCAACCTCAAACTATCTATAACTATTTCATCTTTTATGCCTAAATTAAATCGGCTTAGCACTTTCTCTACCCTTGCAAGCAAAACTGAGGGCGAGAACGGTTTTGTAACATAATCGTCTGCCCCATTATTTAGCCCTTCTAATTCATCATAATCCTCAGACTTTGCAGTAAGCATAATTACAGGCACATAAGTTTCATTCGTCCTAAGTTCTTTTAAAACGGCTATACCGTCTAATTTAGGCATCATTATATCAAGCAATACAATGTCAATTTTTTCGTTATTGCTATAATAAATATCAAGTGCATCTTGCCCGTTATGTGCTGAAAATACATTAAAGTTTTTTGCCCTGAAAAAGTCTGTCAAACCCCTTGTCAAACGAATTTCATCATCTGCTATTAATACGCAAAATTTATTGTTATACATTTAATTTCAGTCCTAACTATATTAATAATTAATAAAAATTATACGCTATGTTTGTGATATAATTGTGAACAGTAGCTATATGTTTAGCAAACACTTATTAATTCATCGCATTGTTTGTGTTGTTTTAGAACAAGCTCTATTTGCTATAGTAAAAATGTACGATATCACAAATAAACGCAATTTATTTTAATTTCATTTGTAAACTATTATTAGTTGACATCGGCTAACTTTAATGTTAAAATATAATAAAAATAATAAACATTATTAATTGTTTTTACTACAAAATATGAAAGGAAACATAAATTATGAATAAAAAATTATTTGAAGCAGCACAAAAACAAATTAACGCAGAGTTCTATAATGCATATTTGTATCTATCTATGTCACTTTGGGCAGACTCTGAAAACTGGCCTGGGCTTGCTAATTGGATGAAAATACAAGCACAAGAAGAGGTTGTACACGCTACAACATTAATATCTCAACTACAAGAGCGTGGAGAGGCACCTATTATGAGTGCTATTGCATCTCCTCCTAACCAATGGGATAGCCCTCTAGCAGTTATGGAGGCTACTTTAGAGGCAGAGCAAGGAACTACTAGTTGCATTAATAATTTGGCAGACATAGCACTAGAAGTTAAAGACCATGCATTTTATGAGTTTATTATGATGTATGTTAAAGAACAAGTAGAGGAAGAAGATGCACCTACTAAATTTATAGCTCAGCTAAAACGCATAAAAGACAGCCCCGCCTCACTTTATCAATTCGACGGAATTTTGGCTGCACGCGTTTTTGTTCCACCATTTGCAAACGTATAGTCAAAGCACTTCAAAAATCATCAAAGAAATGTTTGCAAAAGCTTTCGTTTAAGGGTTTTG
>CAYJEZ010000104.1:0-8726 GCA_964369215.1 uncultured Eubacteriales bacterium | reverse complement strand
GAGCAACTTAAAAAGCCTTTAATAGGTATAGTTAACTCTTTTAACGAGATAGTACCTGGGCATATACATTTAAATACAATTGCAAGGGCAGTAAAAGACGGAGTGTTAGCCGCCGGTGGTACGCCTATGGAGTTTAACACTATTGGTGTATGTGACGGCCTAGCTATGGGGCACGAGGGTATGCGCTACTCTTTATCCTCAAGAGAACTTATTGCAGACACTATAGAATGTATGGTAAGGGCGCATTGTTTTGACGCTTTAGTGTTTATTCCAAACTGCGATAAAATTGTGCCTGCTATGCTTATGGCGTGTGCAAGGCTTAATATTCCAAGCATTTTTGTTTCTGGCGGGCCTATGCTATCTTTAGACAACAGAGACTTAAACACTGTGTTTGAGGCTGTAGGTAGCATAAAAGCTGGAATTATCGATAGCGAAGAGCTTTTAGATATCGAGAATAGCTCTTGCCCTGGTTGTGGCTCTTGCTCTGGAATGTTTACAGCAAACTCTATGAACTGCTTAAGCGAGGCTTTAGGAATGGCTTTAAGGGGTAACGGAACAATTCCTGCAGTATATTCAGGTAGATTAAGACTGGCAAAACAAGCTGGTGCGCAAGTTATGCACCTTTTAGAAAGAGGTATAAAGCCTCTTGATATTATGACAAAAGAGGCATTTTATAATGCACTTACAACAGATATGGCGCTCGGTTGCTCTACAAACTCTGTTTTACACCTACTTGCAATTGCAAACGAGTGTGGCATAGAGCTAAATGTAGCTATGGTAAACGAGGTAAGCTCTAAAACACCTAACCTTTGCCATTTAGCACCTGCTGGTTATCATCATATGCAAGACCTTGACAAAGCTGGTGGAGTTTACGCTGTTATGCACGAGGTAAGAGACTTACTAAACGCAAACTGTATTACAGTTACAGGCAAAACAGTGGGCGAGAATATAGAGAACTGTAAATCAAGAGACAATGAGGTAATACAAAAATACTCAGAAACAGGCGGACTTGCCGTTTTATTTGGTAATATTGCGCCAAATGGATCTGTAGTAAAAAGAAGCGCTGTTAGAGAACAAATGCTTAATTTTAAAGGTACTGCAAAAGTTTATAATAGCGAAGAAGAAGCTATTGAGGCTATTTACGGTGGAGAAATTCATAAAGGTAATGTTGTGGTTATTCGTTACGAGGGGCCTTCAGGAGGTCCTGGTATGAGAGAGATGCTCTCGCCTACATCAGCAATTGTAGGAATGGGACTAGATAACGACGTTGCACTTATTACAGACGGACGTTTCTCTGGTGCTACTAGAGGGGCGGCTATTGGGCACATTAGCCCAGAGGCGGCGTCTGGTGGACCTATAGCGTTTGTAAAGGACGGCGACGAAATCCACATTGATATAAATAATTACTCAATTAACCTTATGGTTAGTGAAGAAGAGCTTGAGAAGAGAAAACTAGAGACCAGGATAATGAAAAAAGACAATTTGCACGGCTATTTAAAAAGATATGCAAGAAATGTAAGCAGTGCCGATAAGGGGGCAGTGGTTTGTTAAGTTTAGATAAAGTTTACCAAGCGGCTCATACTTTAAAGCCCATAATTAGAAAAACCGAGCTTATAAAAAGCTATAACCTAGTGAGTGACTGCGACTTGTTTTTAAAGGCAGAAAACTTACAAGTAACAGGCTCTTTTAAAGTAAGGGGAGCATACTTTAAAGTTAGCCTGCTTAGCGACGAAGAAAAGGCTAGAGGAATAATTGCTTGTTCTGCTGGTAATCACGCTCAAGGCATAGCTTTGGCGGCTCAAAAAGCGAAAATAAAAGCAACTATTTTTATTCCTAGTGTTGCTCCGTTGTCTAAAATAGAGTCTACTAAAAGATATGGTGTAGAGGTTAAAATTATTGACGGAGTATATGACGATGCCTATGCTGCGGCACTAGAACATCAAATGAAAACCGGTGCTGTGTTTATTCATCCGTTTGACGATGAAGATGTAATTGCAGGGCAAGGCACTATAGGTCTTGAAATTTTAGAGCAAATTGAAGATTTAGATGCCGTGGTAGTTCCAATAGGCGGAGGCGGCTTAATATCTGGTGTTGCCTACACAATTAAAAAGCTTAACCCAAACTGCAAGGTTTATGGTGTTCAAGCACAAGGTGCAAGCTCTATGGTAAGCTCTTTAAAAGACGGAGCTAGGGCAGAACTTTGCACTATTAAAACTTTTGCAGACGGTATAGCTGTAAAATGCCCTGGTGACATTACATTTGATTTGTGCAATGAGTACGTAGACGAGACAGTAACAGTAAGCGACGACGAAATTGCAACTGCTATTTTAAGCCTAATGGAGAGACAAAGGCTTGTTGCAGAGGGTGCAGGTGCAGTTGCCGTAGCGGCTGTTATGTTTAATAAAATAGATGTAAAAGGCAAAAAAGTTTGCGCTATAGTATCTGGTGGAAATATAGACGTTAATATTTTATCAAGAGTTATAGGCAGAGGCCTACTTACAACAGGCAGAGCCTCGGAACTTAAAATAGAAATGCTAGATAAACCGGGTCAGCTAAAAGAGGTAAGCACAATAATAGCAGACTTAGGCGCAAATGTTACAAAGGTAAGGCACAACTTTGGTGGCGAGAACACAGACATTATCGGTTGTTATTTGCATTTATCTTTAGAGACAAAAAATAAAGAGCACTTGATAGAAATACAAGATGCACTGAGCAAGGCTGGTTACACAATAATGCAATCATAGACTTAGTATGTGAAAAAATTATGATTATGGCTTTGTTAAGTTAATATTAAAACAACATTTATATTTCTTTTTTCTCGCCGCCGTACGGCGAGTCAAACATAATCTGGTTGATTTTGAGGAAAAAGAAAAGAGAAAGACAAATTTTTTAACATTTTAACTTAACATTGCCTTTTTATTATTTGGGGGTTATTATGAAATTCAATAAAATTGATATTGAAAACTGGAACAGAAAAGAGAGTTTTAATCATTACTTAAATGATGTTCCTTGTACTTATAGCATGACAGTTGAATTAGACATAACTTATTTTTTATCACAAATCAGAGAGCTTAATTTAAAGTTTTTTCCGAGTATATTATTTGCTATATCTTACCTTGTAAATAAATACCCAGAATTTAGAATGGATTTTGATGAAGATAATAATGTTGGATATTACAGTCATTCAAACCCTTGTTTTACTGTATTTCACTCAAAAACCGAGACTATTACAAATGTATGGACCGAATACAGTAATGACTTTAAAACATTCGTGAAAAACTATAATATCGATATGGCTGAGTTTCAGAATGATTGTCAAAATTCTAAACAGTTAACTAGCAAAAATATTTTTAATGTATCTTGTATACCTTGGGCGAGCTTTACTGCTTTTAATTTAAACATACAAAAAGGCTATGATTATCTATTGCCTATTTTTACTATTGGTAAATATTTTACAAGCGGAGATAGAGTGCTACTGCCGATAGCAATTCAGGTTCATCATGCTGTTTGTGACGGTTTCCACCTATCTCGTTTTACAAACGAGCTTCAATACTTCTTAAATTTGTTTGGTAACAGACAATAAAAATTAACAGCAAATTTTATTAAACAAATCCTATGACTTTAGGCATGTTTTCATACAAACAATACAGCTTAAATATCCGTGAAAGGTTGATATAACAAGTGGCAAAAAGAAAAAGAAATACTGACAAAGAAGAAAAACAACAAGGCATTATAAGTGGAGCAGGAATTATTGAACAAGAGCTTATTGAAGACACTTTAAAAAATAATTTTATGCCCTTTGCTATGAGCGTTATTATGTCTAGGGCTATACCTGAGATAGACGGCTTTAAGCCCTCGCATAGAAAGCTTATATACACCATGTATAAAATGGGACTTATGGGCAACCAAAGAACAAAATCTGCAAATATAGTAGGGCAAACCATGAAACTTAACCCACATGGAGATGCCGCAATTTACGACACAATGGTAAGGCTTAGCCGTGGCTACGAGGCTTTGTTGCACCCTTTTGTAGACTCAAAAGGCAACTTTGGTAAATATTACTCACGAGATATGTCGTGTGCCGCCTCTCGTTATACAGAGGCAAAACTAGACAAAATATGCAGAGAGCTTTTTAAAGATATTGACAGCGATACAGTCGATTTTATCGATAATTACGACAACACAATGAAAGAGCCTACACTTTTACCTGCTACATTTCCAAGCGTTTTAGTAAATGCAAACACAGGTATAGCAGTAGGCATGGCAAGCTCTGTTTGTCCTTTTAATTTAACCGAAATTTGTGAGACAACAATAGCTATTATCAAAGACCCTGACCACAATGTTATGAGCACTTTACAAGGGCCTGACTTTGCAGGTGGTGGTCTAATTGTATATGATAAAGCAGCCATGAAACAAGTGTACAAAACAGGCAGAGGCTCTATAAAAATTAGGTGCAGATACAGCTACGACAAAGCAGAAAACTGTATAGACATAACACAAATTGCGCCTACTACCTCTGTTGAGGCTATAGTAGAAAAAGTTGTAGACTTAGTAAAAACAGGTAAGCTTAAAGATATATCTGACATTAGAGATGAAACAGGTCTTGCAGGCCTTAAAATTACTATAGATTTAAAAAGAGGGGTAGACCCAGACAAGCTTATGCAAAGGCTTTACAAAACAACTCCTTTAGAGGCAACTTTCTCTGCTAACTTTAATATTCTAATTGCTGGAATGCCTAGGGTTATGGGAGTTAAAGAAATATTAGAAGAATGGATTGCGTTTAGGCTAGAGTGTGTTAGAAGAAGAACACACTTCGACCTAGGAAAGAAAAAAGACAAGCTACACCTTTTAGTGGGTTTAAAAGCAATTCTTTTAGACATAGACAAGGCTATTAAAATTGTTCGAGAGACAAAAGAAGAAAATGAAGTAGTGCCAAACCTTATGATAGGTTTTGGAATTGACGAAACACAAGCAGAGTATGTAGCTGAGATAAAACTTAGACAACTAAACGAAGAGTATATATTAAAAAGAATAAATGAAATTGAAAGCTTACAAAAAGATATTGCTGAGCTTGAGGGCATTTTAACCTCTAAAACAAAGGTTAAAAATATTATTGTTAAAGAGCTTGAAGAGGTAATTAAAAATTATGGTCAACCAAGGCGCAGTATGCTTATTTACCCTGATGAAAACGAAGGTGACTTTGACGACTTAGAAGAAGTTCCTGATTATGCAGTCAATCTTTTCTTTACAAAAGAGGGATATTTTAAAAAAATAACTCCGCTATCGCTTAGAATGGGTGGAGAACAAAAACTTAAAGAGACCGACGAGATAAACATAACGCTTGAGAGCACAAATGCATCTGACTTGCTGTTTTTCTCAGATAAATGCCAAGTTTACAAAAGTAGGGCATCTGACTTTGCAGATACAAAAGCTAGCCTTTTAGGCGAGTTTATTCCTGCAAAAATGCAAATGGACGAAGGCGAAAATGCAATAAATATGATTGCTACAAAAGACTACAAAGGATTTGTGTTGTTCTTTTTTGAAAACGGAAAAGTTGCTAAAGTAGAGCTTGAGTCATATGCTACCAAAACAAACAGAAAAAAACTTGTAAATGCATATTATGACAAAAGTCAGCTGGTTAAGCTTATTTATATAGCAGAGGATACAGATATTATTCTTACAGGCTCTAACGGTAGGGCGCTTATTTTTAACACTGCAACTGTATTGCCAAAAGCTACTAAAAACACTCAAGGTGTAGTGGCAATGACATTTAAAAAAGGGCATAGAGTGATAGATGCAAGCATTTATGAAGATGCTAGTATAGAAAATCAAAATCTATATAAAAAGAAGATACCTGCCACAGGTGCACTTTTAAAAAGAGACGACGAACAAATGCAACTGTAATTTTATTAACCAAAATCTATATGTAAATGGGGTGCAAACCAGTGAAAGCTAAAGAATTGTATTTTATGCTAGAAAAAGACTTTCCTGTGCATATATGCGACGACAACTGGGAAGAAATTGGAAACCTTGATTATATTACCGAGCAGTACAAAAGCCGTTATATGGGCTTACTTACCGATAACAGCAATGTTATAGATTATGTTTACACTGCTGTTTTTCCTTCTAAAGAAATACTGGATAAAATAGTCTCAGACAACAAAACCAATGCTCTTTTATTTTTACACCACCCCATGGTATGGGATATAACAAAATATCCTGTGTTTACTAATATTTCTGCTGAAGATTTACAGATGTTAAAAGAGAGAAACATATCTATTTTTAATTATCATGCTCCGCTTGATGCAAACGGTGAGTACAGCACTACAGTTAATTTTGCTAAAGCACTTAACATTGACTATACTGAAGATTTTTTTGAGTACCACAATGTTTTTGTTGGAGTAATAGGAACTACTTTATGCAAAACGATAAATGAGTTGCACAAAGAGTTTGAAAAGGCTGTAGGGCACAAAGTAGTGCATTATGATTATGGTAAAAACGAGATAAAGGACGGTAAGGTCGCTTTAGTTGCAGGTGGCGGAAACGAAAAAGATATTTACCCTTATTTAAAACAAAAAGGTATTAATACTTATTTAACAGGAATTACAAAATATCAAGAGGGTTTCACTCCGTCTGTTCAAGCACATAATTTAGCAAAAGAATGTGGAGTGAATATATTGTCGGGCACTCATTACTCGACTGAGAAATTCGCGCTTATAAAAATGGTAGAGTACTTTAATAACTTAGGCATTGACGGCGAGTTTATACCGGATACCCCTTGCTTGGAAGATATGTAGAAATAAAAAATTAATGACTTTGTTAGTTAAAAAAACAATTCCTATAAATATAAAGAAAATTTTACTTTTTAATATTTTAACTTAACAATACGGGAAAATTGAGGAGGGTGAATTTATGAACCACCAAGGCACAAAAACCATAGAAACCGAGCGATTAATTCTTAGAAAAATTACTGAGAGAGACATACCCTTAGCCTTTAAAAACTGGACAAATGATGAAAAGGTAACCGAGTTTTTAACGTGGTTACCACATGGCGACATATATGTTACAGACGAGCTTTTTAAATCTTGGATAGAAAAATACGAGAGTAATAGTTACTACCACTGGGTTATTGAGCTTAAAGAGATTAACGAGCCTATAGGAACAATAAACGGACATAACATAAACGATAAGGTATGCTCACTAGGTATTGGCTACTGCATAGCTAGTAACTGGTGGGGTAAGGGAATAGTTACTGAAGCCCTTTCTGCTTTATTAAAGTTTTTCTTTGAAGAGGTAGGCGCAAACAGAATAGAGGCTGTACACGACCCACTTAACATAGGCTCTGGTAGGGTTATGGAAAAATGCGGTATGAAATATGAGGGAACTTTAAGGCAGGCTTACCGTTGTAATAAGGGGATTATTGATGCTAGAGTTTACAGTATTTTAGCAAAAGAATACTTAGGAGCTTTAGAGTTATAATCAAATCATTATTTGACTATATGAGTGAAATTTTTTATAAATAAAAGGGAGAAACGCATTAATTTGCATTTCTCCCTTTTACTTATATAGTAATATTTTGATTATATTGTCAAACCACTTCAAAAATCATCAAGGCAATGCTTGCAAAAGTTTTAGCTTATGGGTTTTGTAAGCAAAGGCTTGTTTGATTTTAAATAGGATGATTATAATAGCTCTGTCATAAGCTCTACTGCTGTTTTAGGTGATAAATAAGCAGGAGCGATATCAAACACTGATTTAGCGCCGCATTGTCCCTCTTTTGCAAGCCTTGCAGCTGCTCTTGCATAGCAAACTAAAACGCTTGAGGTAAACTCTGGGTTAGAGTCTAGTTTTAATGAGTACTCTATTATATGGTTAACTCCCTCGCTACTCTCGCCACTTCTAATAACAAAACCACCGTGAGGAATACCTGAATGGTCTCTTTGAAGTTCCTCTGCACTTATAAAGTTTACAGTTGTGTCGTAGTCTGAAAAATAGTTTGGCATATTTACAATCTCTGCCTCAATTTTAGCTAAATCTGCGCCATCTTTAGCAACTACATAGCAAAGCCTTGTGTGTTTTTCTCTTGTGCTAAGCTCTGGGTTTTTGCCTGCTCTAACAGCCTCTAAAGCGCTTGGTACAGGTATTGTATATTGTCTTGCATCTATTACGCCCTCTACTCTTCTAATAGCGTCAGAGTGCCCTTGGCTTACGCCTTTACCCCAAAAAGTATAGTCTTTTCCATTTGGTAAAATGCAGTTGCCATATAATCTATTTATTGAGAAAACCCCTGGGTCCCAACCTACAGATATAACGCTTATATTTCCACCTTTTTTAGCAGCTTCATCACAAGATGCAAAATACTCAGGAATTTTAGCATGTGTATCGTAACTGTCTACTACTGTAAACATTTCAGCATATTGTGGGCCTTGAATTGGTAGGTCTGTAGCAGAGCCTCCACACAAAATCATAACGTCAATTTTACCTACATAGTCTTTTGCATCGTCTACGTGGCACACAGCGGCACTCGCTGTTAAAATTTTTAAATCTTCAGGGTTTCTTCTTGTAAAAACAGCAACTACTTCCATATCAGCATTTTGCATTACAGAAAGCTCTACACCTTTACCTAAGTTGCCGTAACCCATAATTCCTACTCTAATTTTACTCATTCAAACACATCCTTAATGAATTATTTTGTAAACATCCATCTTATTATCCTAAGTTTAGCC
>CAYJEZ010000103.1:6198-8999 GCA_964369215.1 uncultured Eubacteriales bacterium | reverse complement strand
TGCCCAAGCTCGTCAAGCTTACAAATGGTATCGTGAATAGAGTGGAAGTCGAAGTGCGTTGTAATATTCTCAGACTTTTGGTCATTCGCTGGTCTTTGAACTGGACAAAAGTCGTAAATCTCCATACCTTTAGGCACAACAACCATTCCACCAGGATGCTGTCCTGTGGTTCTTTTTATTCCCGTACAGCCGTCGGCAAGCCTTTTCTCCTCTGCCCTGTGTAAAACAACGCCTTTGCCCTCGGCATATTTTTTTACATATCCAATAGCCGTTTTCTCTGCAACTGTTGCTATAGTACCTGCTTTAAAAACATTGTCTCTTCCAAATAGTTCCTCTGTGTATCTATGTGCACCGCTTTGATACTCGCCAGAGAAGTTTAAATCGATATCTGGCGTTTTATCTCCGTCAAATCCTAAGAAGGTCTCAAACGGTATAGTATGTCCATCTCTCTCTAGTTCTTCTCCACAGGTAGGGCACATCTTATCAGGCAAATCAAAACCAGAGCCGTATTCGCCTTTTTCAAAAAACTCGCTATATTTACACTTAGGGCACACATAGTGTGGCTCTAAAGGGTTAACCTCTGATATACCCGACATACTAGCAACAAACGAAGAGCCTACCGAGCCACGAGAGCCTACAAGGTATCCATGTGCCTCGCTATCTGCAACTAATTTTTGTGCTGTCATATACAAAACAGAGAATCCGTGTTTGTTAATTGAGTTAAGCTCTTTCTCAAGCCTTTTTGTAACAATTTCTGGAAGTGGGTCACCGTATTTTAGTTTTGCCCTCTCCCATGTAATGCTGTTAAGTTGCTCTTCTGCACCTTCTATTTGAGGTGGAAAAACTCCTGGAGGTATAGGCCTAATATCCTCTATCATATCTGCAATTAAATTAGTATTGCTAACAACAACTTCAAAAGCTTTTTCTTCTCCTAAATAAGCAAACTCTTGTAGCATCTCATCTGTTGTTTTTAAGTAAAGTGGAGCTTGGTCTTCTGCGTCTTTAAAGCCTTGTGCAGCCATTAAAGTTTTTCTAAATGCTCCATCTTTTGGATCTACAAAATGCACATCTCCAGTGGCAACTACAGGAAGATTTAACTTCTCGCCTAGCCTAACAATGGTTCTGTTATAATCTTTAAGCTGTTCAACCGTTGCACTGCCGTTTCTTACCATAAACATATTGTTGGCAATCGGTTGTATTTCTAAATAGTCATAGTATCTGGCAAGCTCGCATAAGTCAGAGAAATTATCGCCTCTTACCACCGCTTTAAAAAGCTCTCCTGCCTCGCAAGCAGAGCCTATAATCAGACCTTCTCTGTGCTTATTTAAAAAACTTTTAGGTGTTCTTGGCTTTTTAAAGAAATAATCGATGTGACCTGCAGATATTATTTTATATAGGTTTTTAAGGCCTACCAAATTTTTAACAAGTATAATTAAATGAAAATACGGAAGCTTTTTAGGGTCTCCACCAGCTAGTGCTGTGTTTATCTCTTTAACTTCTTTTATGTAGTAATCTTCTTTAAGCCTTATTAGTAAAAGCTTAAATATTTCTGCTAATATATTTGCATCGTCCACAGCTCTGTGATGATTAAAATTAGGCAGTTTTAAGTATTTGGCAACTGAGTTAAGCTTAACAGTTTTAATATCTTTAAGCATAGAGCGGCACATTGTAACAGTGTCTATATATGTAGGTGCAAAATCAAATCCCTCTCTATTTACAACCGCTCTTATAAAAGACATATCAAAATCTGCGTTGTGTGCTACTAAAAATGGGTTCTCTCCGCAAAACTCTATAAATGCTTTTACTGCTTCTTTATCTTTAGGAGCATCTTTTACCATTTGGTCGGTAATTCCTGTAAGCTCGGTAATTTTTGCACTTATTGGCTTTTCTGGATTAACAAAACTTGCAAACCTGTCTACTACTTCGCCGTCAACAATTCTAACTGCGCCTATCTCTGTTATTCTCTCAGAGTTCGGGCTTAGTCCTGTAGTCTCTAAGTCAAAGCAAATAAATTCACCCTTAAGCGAAGTATTTGCCCCACCTTTAACAGCGTGAACTAAGTCATTTACAAAATATGCCTCAACGCCATATATAATTTTAAAGTTTCCACCTGCTTTTTTTATTTTTGCGCAGGCATTCATAGCATCAGGAAAAGCCTGTGCTACCCCATGGTCTGTTACAGCAATAGCAGTATGTCCCCACTCATCAGCTCTTTTAATAAGGTCGCCAATTTCATTAATTCCGTCCATTGAAGACATATTGGTATGTAAATGAAGTTCTACCCTTTTCTCTAAAGCTTTATCGGTTACTTTAACTTTGTCCACCTTGCCAAAAGCTCTTAAATTAAGTACATTTTCTCTGTCGTACTTGTCGTTTTTAAGGTCTCCTCTTACAACAATAGTGTCTCCAACTTTTAAGTTATCAAAGTCTTTACACTGCTCGCTCTCTTGAATTATTTTTATAGTTACAGAAGATGTATAGTCTGTAATATCTATAGAATATATCTTCCATTTGTTGTCTCTTGTAGTTTTACTCTCTAATGAGAATATGTCTCCCCACACGTTAACAATACCGTCCTCAATTGTAATGTCGCTAATTGGCACTAAAGGTTGCTTTGTTAAATTACCTATTATAGGCTTTACTGTGTCTGGAATAATTTTAGGCATTAAGCTATTTTCGTCTCTAATACAAATAGCTTTTTTCTCTTTTTGCTCTTTTAAAATATTCTCTTGCTTTTCAATCTCCTCTACCATTTCTTCTCGTCTTTGTTTTATCTCTTCGTTGCGAAGCTTCTCTATAGA
>CAYJEZ010000103.1:0-6098 GCA_964369215.1 uncultured Eubacteriales bacterium | reverse complement strand
CTACCATTTCTTCTCGTCTTTGTTTTATCTCTTCGTTGCGAAGCTTCTCTATAGAACTTTCTTCTTGCGAGGTGATTTGTGTTTTACCACAAAACACAACTTCTACATTAACATCAAACCACTGCTTAATAATTTTTGCAAGTTTTTTATCTGCCTTTCTAACTGTAAGCAAACTAAGCCCACCGTGCTTAAGCTCTACACTTAGTTTATCATCTTTAAGTTCTGCTGTAGCGTCTGAAAAAGTTCCGTTAATAGTTGCGTCTTCTTCTTTTATTTTTAACGCTACAGAGGAAAAACACTCAGCACTAAAAAGCTCTTTAGAGAATATAGGCTCTATTATAAGCTTTGGTGTGTTAAGTGTTTTTTTAAGGCTATTGGCTAAACTTAATATCTCGCTGTACTCGCAAAATTTATTAAATTTAACTTTTATACACAAAGAGGCGGTGGCCTTGTTTATGTCCAAAGCCACTACCTCTGCATTTTTTATCTCGTCAGATAAATTAAGTTTGTTTGTTTCGTTCTCAAAAAAAGCTGTAATTAATTTCACATTATCTCCCTTTTACTAATGTCTTTATTTGTCAGGGCTTACTACAATTTATCTACTTCATTTAAAAGGGCACTCAAAATTTCGTCCTCTTTTACTTTTTTTACTATCTCGCCTTTTTTAAAAATAAGCCCTACGCCCTTGCCACCTGCAACGCCTATATCTGCTTCTTTAGCCTCACCGGGTCCATTTACCTCGCAGCCCATAACAGCAACTGTTATATTTTTTTTGCAATCAGCTAGTGCACTCTCTACCTTATTTGTAAGGCCTATTAAGTCAATATTTGTTCTTCCACAAGTAGGGCAAGATACAAATTTTATTCCGCTAGAGTAACCAACTGCCTTTAAAATATCTTTTGCAGCCTTAATCTCTTCTACAGGGTTAGCTGTTAAAGACACTCTAATAGTGTCGCCAATTCCACGTGCTAAAAGGCCACCAATTCCAACAGCCGATTTTACAAGCCCCATATGAGCACTTCCAGCCTCGGTAACTCCTAAATGAAGAGGGTAATTAACCTTCTCACTTAAAATCTCATAACCCTCTATCATTTTAATAACATTAGATGATTTTATTGATATAACTATATCGTTAAAATCAAACTTCTCTAAAAGATTAACATGGTACATTGCGCTCTCACACAAAGCCATAGGGGTAGGCTTGCCAAATTTTTGTAAAATATGTTTTTCTACCGAGCCAGAGTTTACTCCTATTCTTATAGGAATATTCTTTTGCTTACAAATATCTGTAACAGCCTTTACTCTGTCGTCAGAACCAATATTACCAGGGTTAATTCTAATTTTATCTACACTAGCATGAGCCGATTCTACAGCAAGCCTATAATCAAAATGTATATCTGCAACTAGCGGAATGCTTATATTCTCTTTTATCTTAGACACAAGCTTTACAGCCTCCATGTTAGGCACTGCAACTCTTATTATCTCGCAACCAGCTTTTTCAAGCTCTATAGCCTGTGCTACATTGCCCTCTATATCGTCTGCCCTTACGTTAAGCATCGACTGAATGGTAATTGGGCTGTCTGCACCAATATATACATCGCCTACTTTAATTTTCTTTGTATCTTTTCTAATCATTACGCTTTACCTCTCATTAACTATAAACAATAAACTATAATTTATTATTGAAATAGCATAAACACATCTTTAAAAGCAATAACAATACTAAATCCAATTAATATTACAAATCCTGCTGTATTTACTGCAGTCTCAAATTTAGCTGGTACTGGTTTTTTGAATATTCCTTCTATTAGTAAGAACACAAATCGCCCACCGTCTAACGCAGGAATAGGTAGAAGGTTAAATACACCTAAGTTAAAGCTAATAACCGCCATAATAAACACTATGTTGTTAAGTGCAGTTAAAAAACTCTCTTCTAAACCTATAGAAGCTACCTCAGTAATAGCTTGTGTCATCCCTACAGGGCCAGATACTTCATTAAATCCAAACTGACCTGTTAACAAACCCTCTAAGGTTGCAAAAACCATACGAATTATTGAAAAGGCATCAATAAATATTTTCTCTACACCGCCCCAAAAACTCATTGGTGTTCCATAAAGGTAAAAATCAAACGCTACTATTTCTTGGTCTGCTATTAGTTGTGTGTTAAGTATTAAGTCGTAAAATTCGACCAACTCCCCATTTCTCATAACAACTATGTCTAAATCATTTGGGTCTGCTATAGCAAGTGCAAATGATAAATCGCGCTCAGAATAAATCGCATAACCATCTATTGACTTTATTTCGTCTTCTACCAAAAGGCCAGCCTCTTCAAATTTTGAGCCCTCTTCAAATTGGGCAATTACAGAAGTAGGTAGTAAATCTTGTTGAAATACTATTGTAGCCATCAAAATTGTTCCGAAAACAATATTCAAAATAGCACCCATTACGATAACAAGCATTCTTTTCCAAACTGGTTTTGCAGCAAAAGAGCGCTCATTTTCAGAGTCGCTGTTGTTATCTTCTCCTTCTATATTACAAAAGCCACCAATCGGAAAAAGTCTTAAAGAGTACACGGTCTCTCCTCTTTTAAAACTAAATATTTTAGGCCCCATGCCAATTGCAAATTCATGCACTAACATACCCGAAAGTTTAGCTGTGAAAAAGTGTCCAAATTCATGAACAAATATTATTAGTCCAAATAAAATAATTGCTATAATTGCTAGTAAAACACCCATTAAAATCCTCCTAAGAATTTTCAGTTATAAATCGTCTTGCTTTTTTGTCTGCTTTTAAAATATCTTCTAAATTGTTAATTTTTAACTCTGTTTGATTCTCTACTGCTTTTTCTACTAAGTCGGCAATATCTGTAAAAGATATTTTACCTTTCAAGAAAAGAGCCACTGCCTCTTCGTTTGCACCATTTAGTGTTGCAGGAGCAAGGCCTCCTATTTTCATAGCTTTTATACACATATCAAGGCATTTAAATGTTTTGATATCAGGCTTATAAAAGCTAAGGTTCTCACACTCCCACAAATTGAGCTGTTTTACACTTGTTTTTGACCTAAAAGGATAGGTTAATGCGTACTGAATTGGTATTCTCATATCTGGTACACCTAGTTGTGCAAGCACCGAGTTATCTTTAAATTCAACCAAAGAGTGAATAATGCTTTGAGGGTGAACAACTACGTCTATCATTTCAGGAGTCAAGTCAAACAGCCATTTCGCCTCAATTATCTCTAAACCCTTATTCATCATTGTAGCACTGTCTATGGTTATTTTAGCACCCATATCCCAATTCGGATGCTTAAGCGCCATAGCAGGTGTTACAGACTTTAAAAACTCATAATCTTTTCCGAAAAAAGGCCCACCTGAAGCAGTTAAAATTACTCTTTTAAGCTCTTTTCTGTCAGCACAAGCCTCTAGGCATTGAAATACCGCAGAATGTTCGCTATCTACAGGCAAAATCTTCACACCATTTTGCCTTGCTTTTTCCATTACCAAGGCACCGCCTGCAACCAGTGTCTCTTTATTTGCAAGTGCAATGCTTTTCTTTGCCTCAATAGCGGCTAAGGTAGGTCTTAAACCCACCATACCTGTTACAGAGTTAAGTACTGTGTCCGCCTCTTTAAAACTGGCAACCTCACAAAGTCCATCAATTCCCTCTAGCACTTTTGTGTTAGTATCTTTTATTTTACTTTTTAACTCTTTTGCACTTTCTAAGTCAAAAACCGCAACTAATTGCGGTTTATATTTTCTAATTTGTGTCTCTAACAGCTCTATATTACTATAAGCCGCTAAAGCTACTATTTTAAATTTATCACTGTGCAAATCGGCTACATCTGTAGCTTGAACTCCTATGGAGCCGGTTGAACCCAGTAATGTAATTCTATTCATATATAAAACATCCTATTCATTTCTCTTATTATGATATTTTACTTACTCTCTTAAGATACTAACGGTAAAAAAATAAACAAAATATACACAAAAGGAGCAGTAAAAATTACACTGTCAAATCTATCTAGCAAACCTCCGTGACCAGGAATTATTTGCCCAAAATCTTTAATTCCACAGCTTCTTTTTATCAATGAAAAACTTAAGTCCCCCATTGTTCCTACTAATGCTCCAAAAAGACCTATTACCCCTAAAATCATTAAGTTAGAAACACTAATCACAGCATCGGTATAAACAAAAGCAAATATAACACCTAAGCCTGCTAAGGCAATGATATTAGTTACAACGCCACCAATAAGCCCCTCAACAGTTTTTTTAGGGCTTATTTTTGGGGCTAGTTTACGCTTACCAAAAAATGTGCCTACAATAAACGCCCCAACATCTGGTATCCAAGCCGCAACACAAGCTATAACTGAATAAAACGCACCATGAACAGGGTCTAACTCTCTAGCTAATACTATTGTTTGCAAAGCACAAGGAATTAATACTGACATACTGTAAATTGTAGCCAAATCTCTAAATGTAATTTGAGTATGATGAAACATTAAACCTAAAAACATTGCAACAGAATAAGCTGCATAAATAATTAGCGTTATTTCATCTATTACCACTGTAAATAGTGGAACTAAAAACGCTACAACTATACTGGGGTAATAAAAGAATTTATGTTTTGTTAATCCAGATGCTTTTATTATCTCGTGCACGCAAAACATAGATATAATAGAAATAGATATATTTAATAATAAAGGAAAACTGTCGTCAAAAAAGAACATTGCAATAATTAACAAAATAATAACAATGGTAGATATCACTCTATCTTTCACTAATATAAGCCTGCCTTTCTTAAAATTATTTCTGAATATACTTAAATTCCACCAAACCTTCTCGTTCTTTTATTATATATCTCTATCGCCTTATCTAAGTCTTGAGTTTTAAAATCAGGCCATAAAATATCAAAATAAACAAACTCAGAGTAAGCGCATTGCCAAAGCATAAAATTAGAAATGCGTTGCTCTCCACTTGGTCTAATAATTAGGTCTGGGTCTGGTTGCCCTGCTGTGTACATAGCCAAACTTATGTCTTCTTGAGTAATATCTTTAATTTCTCCATTTTTGTAACGTATTGCTAACTCGTTAACAGCTCTAGTAATCTCGTCTCTTCCACCGTAATTCATAGCTAAATTGAGAACCATACCAGTTTTAACCGACGATTCTCTCTCTACTCTAGCTATAAGTTCTCTTAAATCATTAGAAAAGGCAGAGGTGTCTCCTATAAATTTTACAATAATATTTTCATCCATAAAATCTGCAAGTGCTTCGCTTAAATAATCTTTAAATATCTTCATAAGCGCACTTACCTCTTCTAAAGGTCTATTCCAATTCTCTGTAGAAAATGCATAAACTGTAAAATATTTTACACCTATTGTAGAGGCATATTTCGTTATGGTTCTAAAATTGGCAGCTCCTTTAATGTGCCCTGACGTTCTAGGCAACCCACGCTTTTTAGCCCACCTACCATTGCCGTCCATAATTACTGCAATATGGTCTGGAATATTTTTATCGCTGTTTTTCATTTAATCTCCAATAATTATATAGAAAGAATTTCTTTCTCTTTTTTTGCTAAAACTGCTTCGACCTCTTTAACTTTTTTATCAGTTAACTCTTGAACCTTTTTCTCTGCAGATTTTAAATCGTCCTCTGTAATTTCACTAGTCTTCTTTTTGTCTTTTAGCTTATCATTTGCATCTCTTCTAATTGAGCGCACAGCTACTTTAGCCTCTTCAGCCATTTTTGAAATCTCTTTAACTAAGTCTTTACGTCTCTCTTCTGTAAGTTGCGGGAAATTAAGTCTAATCATTTTTCCGTCACTTTGTGGGTTAACACCTAAATCTGATTTTTGAATTGCTTTCTCTATAGCTCCACAAATACTTGCGTCCCAAGGTTGAATAGTTAAAAGTCTAGCCTCTGGAACAGAAACCGCTGCCACTTGATTTATTGGAGTTGGAGTTCCGTAATAATCTACCGTAATTTTATCTAAAACTGCAGGGTTTGCTCTGCCTGCTCTAATAGCAGCATACTCTGCTTCTAAAACGTGTATAGTTTTATCCATTTTGCTTCCGGCTTTTTCAAGTATCTCTTTCATAATAA
>CAYJEZ010000102.1:0-9055 GCA_964369215.1 uncultured Eubacteriales bacterium | reverse complement strand
TTTTTTATTGTCAGTCGTATATAGTGCAAATTTTTTAAGGCTTATTGTGCATTATAATACACTGTTCCCGGTAAAAGCTCTATTTGCTTATATGCAAACATCTCATCTATGGTTAAAAACTGAAAACCCTTAGCTTGTAGCGACGGTATTAATATTTCAATAGCTTCTGCCGTTCGGTTGTATATGTCATGGAATAAAACAATGTCGCCATCTTGAAGCTCTCCAAGGTTAGCTATCGACTGCGACGCATTGTCGGTAGCCCAGTCTCTGCTGTCTCTATTCCACTGAATTATTGGAGCAGAAATATTATCGAGTACAGTTTGATTAAATGCACCATACGGAACACGAACAACATATTGCTTGTCCTCTAAACCATAGCTTTTGAACATATCTAAAATTACTTTTTCTTCATGCTTTATCTCTTCTACAGAGCGTTTTGTTAAGTCGTAATGATGATATGTATGGTTGGCAATTTGCGAGCCGCTCTCTAAAATAAGAGGAATTCTATCTTCTTTGCCATTTAAATGTAAGCCTAATAAAAAAAATGTAGCATGAATTTCATTGTCTGCTAAATATTTATATATTCTATGGCTACTTGGCCCTTTTGACGGTCCATCGTCAAAAGTTAATGCTATAACAGGTCTTTCGGGGTCTACCCAAGAGATGTCTACACCATCTGTCTTAGGCACCTCATTGCTAAGAACTGCCACAGGGCGTGTAGGCACAGGCTTTACTGCAAATTTTAAAGAAGATTGCTCTAACAAAGGTGTTGTGTAAGACACCGTTTGCCCCGAAAAAGTGCCTAAAGTAAACACCATAACAAAGATAAAAATAAGCCTAAATATTTTTAAAATAGCAGATGAGCTTTTCTTACTAATCAATCTTAGTTCTATTTTATTGCTATTATTTATATGGCGCATAATTTTACCTCCTACTATTTAATAAATAATAAAAACTGAAAACACATCAGTTAATATATTCAATTAAAAATCCGTAAATAATAATATATTTTATTAACTTCCAATAACGGTTACCTTAACTATATCATAACATTATAAACTACAAAAAACAACAATAATAATTTATTTTTTGCATAAATATTTTGCTTTTGATTATATCATACTTTTAGTTTTTTGCAGCAAAGGAATAACTTGTGAAACAAACACATATAAATTGGCAAAGAGAAAAAAAGAGAGGAATAAACTTATGCAGACCAAGCTATCTTACACCGGGTACAACTGTTTTGAGACAACAAACAACGAAACCATTGAATGCCCTATAGATATAGAGTATTCATTGCCGGACTATTGCCCGGATATTCGAAAAATACTAAAGTGCATCCCTTATGTAGACATAAGTACTTACTCTTTTACACAAGACAGATTTATGTGTGAAGGTAAGCTTACTTTGTATGTTCAGTACACCGACGAAAAAAGCGGTGGCTTAAGGGTATGCGAAATAGTAAAAGAATATTCGCAAGCAAAAGACATCTCACAAAACGCAGAGCGAACCATTGGCAGGGTAAAAGCTGAAACAGGGCATATAGTATGCCGTGCTGTAAGCGCAAGAAAACTAGATGTTCACGTGCCTATTATACTAAACCTTAGCATGTGCACCCACAAACAAGGCAAATTGACACAAGACGTAGAAGATTTAGAGAAAAAACATGAAGAGTTTATGGTTTCACACGCTGTAGACGAAATTAACCAAAGGTTTGAAATTGAGCAAGAGCTCGAACTCTCAAAAAGTGCTATGCCAATTGAGAGCATTTTAAGAAAATCGCTTAGTATAAACAATGTTAAAGTAAGTGCTTTAACAGATAAGGTTGGAATAGAGGCACTTGCAGACATTTGTGTAATTTACCGCTCACTAGCCGAAAACTCTACAATAGAAAAAATGAATTACAGCATACCAATAAATCAGTTTATTAGCATAGACGGCTGTGATACAGACTGTACAGCCTGTGCTGACATTCAGGTTTGTGAGTTCAGTGTAACAGCAAAAGAAGACTCGATAGGCGACAACACGGTTTGCCAAATTTACATAAAGCTAGAGGCATTTATAACTGTGTATAAAAACAAAAGCTTAAACTTAATTACCGACGCTTACCACACAGAAGACGAATGTGACTTAAGCTATGAAAACGTAAGCCTTGTTTGTTTAAAAGAATGCTACAAAGAAAAAATAAACCATATTAAAACAGTATTTTTAGCTGAAGACGAAATAGAAAAACTGTTAGACTGTTATTGTGAAGAAGAAGAGGTTACCGCCTACTGTGAGAAAAATAGAATAAACTACAGAGGAAAATATAATATTAGCCTTATGTACTTAGGCAAAAGCAAGCAAGTTTTTTGTGTAATCAAAACTTTTGATTTTACTATACCACGAGAATTTTCTGAAAGCTTACAAAGAAAAAGCGAACCTAAAATCAGTATGAGTATAAAAGACTATAAAATAACAGACGGCAATAATGTTGAATTTAATTGTGAGGGTGTTCTTAGCGCAGACGAATACACGACAGAAAATAAAAAAATACTAAAAGACGCAAATGTCTCAACCGAAGAACAAGAAAAAGGCGACGAGGCTTATGTTAAAGTATATTACAGCGAAAAAGAGGAGTGCCTGTGGGATATAGGCAAAAAATTCCGAGTGCCTGTGGCGTCTATTATAGAGAGCAACGGACTTATAGACGAAGAAATGTCACCCGGCGGAGCTTTAGTGATATTCTAAGAAAGGAAAGGTATTATTTGTGAGTATATATGAAGATATAAGAAGACGGACTAAGTCGCAAATATATATAGGAGTTGTAGGCCCTGTTAGAAGTGGTAAGTCTACATTTATTAAAAAATTTATGGACACTGTGGTTATACCCAACATAGAGGACGAGGCTCAAAAAGAAAGAGCAATTGACGAAAGTCCGCAGTCTGCAGCTGGCAGAACTATTACCACCACAGAACCTAAATTTGTGCCCGAGCAAGCAGTAACAGTTAAAATAGAAAATTCTGCAAGTTTTGATGTTAGGCTTATCGACTGCGTAGGCTATATAGTTCCCTCGGCTATAGGTTACATAGAGGGCGAAGAGCCGAGAATGGTTAAAACACCTTGGTTTGATGAGCCTATTCCGTTTAATATGGCGGCAGAAATTGGCACAAAAAAAGTTATTACAGAGCACTCAACAATTGGGCTTGTAATAACAACAGACTCTAGCATTACAGACATAGCAAGAGAAGAGTATGAAGAGGCAGAAGAGAGGGTTATTGAAGAGCTTAACCAAACAGGCAAGCCTTATATTGTTCTACTAAACTGTGTAGACCCAAACTCTGATAAAGCCAAAGATTTAGCAAAGGAATTAAGCGAAAAATATGGTGTGCCCGTACTTGCAGTTAACTGTGTAGATATTACTGAAGAAAGCATTAAAGAGATTATTGGCACATTGTTATTCCAGTTTCCTGTTGCTCAAGTTGAGTATAAAATGCCTTCATGGGTGTTAAGCCTTGACAATAAACATTGGTTAAAAGATGCATTAGTAGGAGAAATAAGAAAAAATTCAGGAATAGAAAAAGTTAACGAAGTTACCGAAATGCTAAAAAAAGTTTCTGAATGCGAATATATTCAAAACCTTAATTTAAAAGAAATAAAGCTTGGTACAGGTGAAGTTTTTGCAGATATTATTTTAGACAACAAGCTTTTCTTTAAAGTATTAGGAGAAAAAACAGGCATAGAGCTTAAAGACGAAAGCGCACTTTATTATCACCTTATGGAGATGGCAGATATTAAAAATAGGTTTAAAAAGCTACAGTCAGCCTATGATGATGTGCTTGAAACAGGCTACGGAATTGTAATGCCAGACATGGATGAACTAAGCCTTGAAGAACCTGAAATTATTAAGCAAAATGGCAAGTACGGAATTAAGCTTAAAGCAACCGCTCCTTCAATACATATTAAATGTATCAAACAGAAGTGTATAATTCTATTAAAACAAAGCAAACTACTCGATAATCTACTACAGCTTATATATAGTCAAACCAATTCAAAAATTACAACTAATCTATGCTCACAAAACCCATAAATAAAGTCAAACTTTGGTTTGACTTTTAG
Organism: uncultured Eubacteriales bacterium; assembly: GCA_964369215.1. Taxonomy (GTDB): domain Bacteria; phylum Bacillota; class Clostridia; order Oscillospirales; family Acutalibacteraceae; genus SIG603. The sequence goes on along the minus strand of CAYJEZ010000102.1, from coordinate 4,957 downwards.
CTTTTGAAAGCATTTACTTGATGATTTTTGAATTGGTTTGACTATACATGCTTATTTGTAATATCTTTAATAGCTAAAATCAGATTCGTATTTGTTCCTAGTGGCTAAGTATACTTTGCTAAAAAACCATTAAAAAGACTTGCACATTTTCTACTTATATGTTAAAATTAATTTTACTAGAATAATAATAGTAAGCATTATAACGTAATAAAACAATATAGTTTTGTTGCGTTGTTTTATTACGTTTAACCAATAAGCTAAAAATGTATTTGTGCTTAAACTATTTTTAAAGCAAGTCATCTATAGATGAAAAAAATGATGGCGAATATGTAAAAACCGAAACTTCATTTTCGATTACCAATATACTTGCTATAATCAATATAAGTAATATAGAGTTAGCAGAAAGTAATTTTCACATAAATAGAAGTTATATATGATAATATTTTTTAATTCAATCATATTATCACTTACAATAAGTTTGCTAATATGCAAACTTATGAAATAAAGAAAAAGGATAGAACTTTATGAACATACTAATAGTAACTCAATACTTTTATCCAGAAAGTTTTCGTATTAATGAAGTTGCTTATGAGTTCGTCAAACAAGGCCACAATGTAACAGTGTTAACAGGTTACCCCAATTATCCACAAGGTTACTTTTTTGACGAATACAAAGATAAGAAAATTAAACAAGAGAACATACAAGGTGTAAATGTTATTCGTGCTAACTTATTCCAAAGACACAACAATCCAATAAGTCTATCTTTAAACTATTTATCTTATGCGTTTTTTGCAGGTAATAAAGTAAAAAAAATAAATAAAAATTTTGATGTTTCATTTGTTTTCGGGACTTCCCCTGTAACTCAAGCTTATCCTGCAATTGTATTAAAAAAAAGAAAATCAGTTCCAATAGTTTTAAATTGTCAAGACCTTTGGCCAGAATCTATAAAAGCATATGGAATAAAAGAGCGGTCTTTAATATTTAAAATAATAAAAAAAATGAGTAAGTATTTATACTCAAAATGCGACTTAATTGTAAATTCCTCTCCTAAGTTTTCTAATTATTTAGTTCGTACTTGTGGTATTAAACAAGACAAAATGACTTTTATTCCAAATTTTGCTGAGAACTTTTACCTCGATTTAGATAATACTAAAAGTAATAACAATAAAAAGCACCTTATGTTTGCAGGCAATATAGGTAAGGTTCAAGGATTAGACACCCTAGTAGATGCAGTTAGCCTGCTTGATAATGAAATTAAAAGTAAAATAATTATAGATATATTAGGCGAAGGCTCTTATGAAACAGAACTAAGAAGCAAGATTGACAAATTGAATTTAAGTCATTTGTTTGTTTTTCATGGTAAAAAGAACTTTGAAGAATTAAAACACTACTACGAGCAATGCGACGCCCTTATACTAACTTTGGCAGGAGATTCGTCTATCAGTGATACTATTCCATCAAAACTACAAGGTTATATGGGTGCCGGAAAGCCTATTTTGGGTGCAATTAATGGCGCATCAAACGATATAATCAAGGCTTCTAAGTGTGGAGAATGTGTTGACGCAGGCGATAGTAAATCTTATAGCTTGCTTATTAAAAAATTTGTAAAAAATCCAGATATATTTCAAAATTACGGGCATAACGGTAGAGAGTATTTTAAAAAATATTATACACAAGATATACATATTAAAGCACTTTTAAATTGCTTTGAGAATATAATTTATACTAATAAAAGTTAAGAGGTTAAAATGTTTAAAAATAAAACTTTATTAATAACTGGCGGAACAGGGTCTTTTGGTAACGCTGTACTAAACAGGTTTTTAAAAACAGATATTGGAGAAATAAGAATTTTTTCTCGTGATGAAAAAAAACAAGATGATATGAGGCATGAGTTTCAAGTTAAAATGCCTGAGGTCTCTAATAAAATTAAATTTTATATCGGAGACGTAAGAGACATTAACTCAGTAAACAATGCTATGCACGGGGTAGACTATATATTTCATGCAGCAGCACTAAAGCAGGTTCCATCTTGCGAGTTTTTTCCGATAGAGGCTGTTAAAACCAATGTGCTAGGAACAGAAAATGTTCTTACTTCTGCGATTAATCATGGCGTAAAAAGCATTGTTTGTTTATCTACCGACAAAGCAGCCTACCCTGTTAATGCAATGGGCACATCAAAAGCTATGATGGAGAAGGTAATTGTAGCAAAGTCGAGAACTATTTCAGAAGATAAAACAAAAATTTGCTGTACACGGTACGGCAATGTATTGTGCTCTAGGGGCTCTGTTGTGCCTTTATGGGTAGAGCAAATTAAAAACGGAAGCGAAATAACTGTAACAGAGCCTAATATGACAAGATTTATTATGAGCCTTGAAGAGGCTGTTGACTTAGTTATTTATGCGTTTGAACACGGTAAAACAGGAGATATTATGGTTCAAAAAGCTCCTGCTTGTACAATTGATGTACTTGTGCGCTCTGTAAAAGAATTGCTGCAAATTGAAGTTCCTGTAAAGGTTATTGGTATAAGACATGGCGAGAAAATGTATGAAACTTTACTTACAAATGAAGAATGTGCTAATGCAATTGACCTAGGAAATATATATAGAGTACCTTGCGATAAAAGGGACTTAAATTACGATAAATACTTTAACGATGGTGACGTTGATAGAAATGTTTTAATAGAGTTTAACTCTAATAACACAGAACTACTAGACACACATCAAGTAAAAGAAAAACTGCTAAAACTTGAGTATATTCAAAATAATATTTAAAATAACGCAAGTGTTATTAACAATAGAAAGGCTAAATGTTAGACCTAAGGCTTTTGGCTATGTAAGGCTTTTTGCTATGGTGTAATGTTTATGATGGTAGGCAAAATGAAAGTACTAGTACTGGGTTGCAACGGAATGGCGGGGCACTTAATTTCACTGTATTTTAAAGAGCAAGGACATGAGGTGTTAGGCATTGCACAAGAGAAATCTTTTTACGTTAACTCGGTAGTTATAGATGTAAAAAATCTTGATTTGCTTAAAAATGTAATTGACGAAGGCGAGTTTGACGCCGTTATAAATTGCATAGGAATACTAAACCAATTTGCAGAGCAAAATAAAGAAAATGCTGTGTTTTTAAACTCATATTTACCACACTACCTTGCAAAAATAACTGCTACTATGAAAACAAAAATTGTGCATATGAGTACAGACTGCGTGTTTTCGGGCAGTAAAGGCAATTATACTGAAAAAGATTTTACCGACGGAGAGACATTCTACGATAGAAGCAAAGCTTTAGGCGAGTTGAACGACGACAAAAACATTACCTTAAGAAACTCTATAATAGGCCCCGATATTAATGAAAACGGTATAGGCTTATTAAATTGGTTTATGAAGCAAAATGGTAAAATCAGCGGATATACTAAGTCGATTTGGACAGGCCAAACTACTTTGCAGTTAGCAAAAACTATGGAGCGTGCCATACTGCAAAATGCACACGGACTTGTGAATATGGTGCCTGATACCTCGATAAACAAATACGATTTATTGCAGCTATTTAATAAGTATTTTAAAAACAACTCATTAGATATTACAGCTGTAGATGGCATTAATGCTAATAAAGCTTTAATTAGAACAAATTTTGATTTTGACTATATAATTCCAAGCTATGAAGTTATGATAAAAGAACTTGCCGAGTGGATTGAAAATCATAAAGAGATGTATAATTATTGAGTTTGAAATACAAAGAAAGGATAGTCACGGGAGGTAGCTTAAAGTTTTCAACCAAGTTTTGAGCGTAACCTATGACATTATCATACTTATGAATAAACTAAAACTTATGACAATTGTTGGCACAAGACCTGAAATTATTAAAATGTCGGCAATAATTAAAAGTTGCGACAAATATTTTAATCAAATCCTTGTTCATACAGGGCAAAATTATGATTACACTTTAAACGAAGTTTTTTTTAAAGATTTAGGCTTACGGGCACCTGACAGGTACCTAGGGGTAGTTGGTGACAACTTAGGAGAGACGCTTGGCAATGTTTTAGCAAAATCTTATAATCTAATGGTGGAAGAAAAGCCTGATGCAGTAATTGTGCTTGGCGATACAAACTCTTGCCTTGCTACTATTTCTGCAAAAAGATTGAAAATACCTATTTTTCATATGGAGGCAGGAAATAGATGCTTTGATGAAAATTTACCCGAGGAGATTAACCGCAGAATAGTAGATACTATTAGCGATGTTAACTTATGCTACACCGAGCATGCTAGAAGGTATTTAAACTCTACCGAGGTGCCTAAAGAGCGTACATATGTAGTAGGCTCGCCAATGGCAGAGGTACTGAAAGAGAACTATAATAGTATTAAAAAATCTGATATTTTAAATAAACTAGGCTTAAAAAAAGGAAAGTACATTTTACTTTCGGCACACAGAGAAGAAAATATAGACATTGAAAGCAACTTTGTTAATTTAATGAATGCCGTAAATGCGATGGCAGAAAAATATGACATGCCTATTTTATACTCTTGCCACCCTAGGAGCGAAAACATTATTAATAAGCGCGGGTTTGTTTTTGATAAAAGAGTGATAAAAAACAAACCTCTAGGTTTTCATGACTATAATAATTTGCAAATGAACGCTTTTGCAGTAGTATCGGATAGCGGAACTTTGCCTGAGGAAAGCAGCTTTTTTCTATCCGTAGGAAAAGCTTTTCCTGCTATAGCAGTAAGAACATCTACCGAAAGGCCCGAAGCGCTTGACACGGGAAATTTTGTTATTGCGGGAATTACAACAGAGCAAGTACTGCAAGCTGTAGATACTGCTGTAAGCATGAATTTAAATGGTGATAACGGTGTTCCTGTGCCAAATTACACAGACGAGAATGTGTCTACAAAGGTAGTTAAAATAATTCAAAGTTATACCGGCATTGTAAACAAAATGGTCTGGAGGAAGTATTGATGAA
>CAYJEZ010000101.1:0-9167 GCA_964369215.1 uncultured Eubacteriales bacterium | reverse complement strand
AAATATAAAATATTTTTCCTATTCTTATGTCAAAATAACTGTAATATATTTACGCAATTGTATTTAATATTACCCGCTTGAAGTATATATAGACGATTATCCTCGAACTACTAACAAATCTAAAGCAAAAATCACACATACGAAAGCTATTACTTTTTTAAATACAACATATAGCAAAGCTTTGGCTTTTTCAAAAATAAATTAAAGCTTTGTATATCGATAGTTCGACGCACAAAGCTTTTTTGACTAATTAAAAAAATCTCTAAACATTTTTACTGATTTTTTATATTCTTCTATATTATCTGAAAGATTAACATTTGCACACTCCATTGAAATAGTAGCATTATAGCCACAGTCTTTCAAATACTGTAAATCGGCAGAGAATTCCTCATAATCTGTAGAAATTGGGAACGCTCTTCTAACTGTCATTGCATAATGAGCATGTCCTATCTCTTTTCCGTAATCAATTACTAATTGTGGGTTTTCGTTACCTACATTAAAGTGATAAACATCTAAAATTGATTTAAAATAAGGAGAATTTTTCTCTTTGCTAAGTTTTGCTGTTTGCTCGAACCTATTCATAATATTGCTCTCAAAGTTATTTAAGTGCTCTAAAACTAATTGTACGTTATTTTCTTCGCAAATTTCAATAATAATGTCAATAGCTAGCAACAATTGTTTATTTGCCTCTTCTTTTGAGAACCCAGATGGTATATTTCTCGAGCCACCACTACCTAAAACAAACTTTTTAAAGCCGAGATTTGCAGCACGTGATAGTGCTTTTTTTGCATATGTAGCTATTTTGTCTTTATCAAAATCAGGACCTGTTAACCTAATATCACCTGGAAAAAACAAATTGCATACGTAAGGTTCATAACCTGTACATTTTAAAAATTGACCAAAGTCTTCTAAGTCTTCCTCTTCTAAATTTGCAATCGGAACAAGGCCGAGTTCTATGTAGTCAAATCCGCATTTTATAATGTCTTCGGCGTCTACTAAAACAAATCCTTCTTCTGTTTTCTCAAATTTTGCACACATTCCTACTTTCATTTTAACACAATCCTTTCAATACAAAGCAGAAGCTATATTTCTTATTTGGCATTTTATTATTAATTTATATAACTTCTAATATAATAATAGATGACTTACGCCATTTTATCAACTAATTCAATCAGCTCAATTTCTATATCCAAGTCGCTTTTATAAGGATAAGATTTCGCTATTTTGTTAAATTGCTCTCTACACTTTCTAGCATTATGCCTATTGTTATTTATTAGTTTTTCATAAGTATATGAAGTTCTTAACACTACTAAGCTAGAAGTATTTTTACTCATAAATTTTTTTATATCGTTATTAAATAGCATTTCTGTATACTCATTACCCTCATTTAATATCACACTAATAAACACTCTTTCTACTCCAAGAATATTTCTATAATATGCTGGTAAATTTTTTGAATTTTGGTTTATGTAAGCTATACAATTTTTTGCCTCTTCAAAATTTTTCTCATCTAATAATCTTGAGTATGCATTTAATACAACTGCACACGAAAGAGCAGAATTTAAATCTTCTTTACTGGGATATTCAAACCATTCACTAGGCATTTCAGACAACCTTTTTCCTCTTGCCATATACTCATGCACTTTTAGTTGTAACCAAAAATAATATCGGTCATTTTTATTTTTAATTATGCTATTTATGTTACTTCCGTCGTTCGGCACTGGGTTAATATTACCCATTGGAATTAAATTTGTAGCTGCAAAAAATAAATTTACAACAGAAAAAAGGAATAAAGACGAAGTAAAAACTCCGTTATCAGAAAAAACTAAAAAAGCTAACAATCCTGATACAAGTGCAAAAATAATATTAAAAATCCCACCACCTAAATTATAAGCAATTACAGGAGTGTTTTTTCTAAAGCGTTTCGGAGCAGCTAAAAGGCATTGCCCCGCAGTTCCTTGAATGGAGTATCTCTTTATCTTCATACCTTTTTTTGTCTTCATAATCATTATATTCCCTATCCTAAAAGACAAAAACTTATATCCACTCATAAGCCCAAAAACTAAATGTCCAAGTTCATGAATTATTATTGAAACAAATCCAGATATTGTAACTATTAAAAGAATAACTGCTAAATCTATGAATGAGATATCACTTAAAGTAAAGCTAAAAGTCATTATTTGCTTTTCTTCTAAAAAACTCAAAAGAAAGCCTAACCCAGCACCCAATAACACACATGCGCAAAAGAATAATATAAAAGCCTTTTTAGACGCTACTATTACCTTATTCATCTCGAATAACCGCCTTTTCTATTAAAGCCGCTATTTCTTCTTCACTAAAAAGATACTTTTTTGCACAGTAAGGGCACACTGTCTCTACTTTGCCATTTGTTAGAGGAAGTGTTTCAAGCTCTTTTTTACCTAAGGTCATCAAAGCTCTTGCATATTTATCTTTATAACAAGTGCAAGCATATTGAACCTTGCTCTCATCAAGCTTATCTATTTCAAAACTCTTTAAAACATAAGCACAAATTTCTTCTAGGCTCATGCCTTTTGCAAGCATTGTAGTCATAGGTTCAAGGCTCTCTAAGTCTTTCTCAAGCTTTTGTAAGTCAGACTCATATGCGCCAGGTAACACTTGAATTAAAATTCCACCAGATAAAAGTACGCTACCGTCATTTTTATCAACTAATACTCCAAGTGCGCACACAGTAGGAACTTGCTCACTTATAGCATAATAACTTGTTATATCCTCTGCAATTTCACCAGAAACTATCTCTGTTTGCCCTATATAGGGCTCACCCTGGCCAAAATCTTTAATAACGCAAAGTCTACCTTCTTTACCAACTGCCCTACCCACATCAAGTTTTCCATCTACCCTTAAAGGAAGCTCCACTCTTGGGTTCTGAACATAACCTCTAAGGTTTCCCTTTGCGTCAGACAAAGCCACAATAGAGCCTATAGGCCCATCTCCTGCAAATTTTATAGTTACACTAGCATTTTCAGATTTTAACATTGCTCCCATAATAGATGCAGCTGTCAGCGTTCTTCCTAAAGCCGCTGTGCAAGTAGGTGTAAGACCGTGAACTTGCCTTGCTACTCTCACAGCATCCGTTGTATCTACTGCAGCTATCATAACACTGCCGTCGTGGCTAATATTTCTAATTATTCTATCCATAAATTATTGGTTCTCTCTTTCTTCTTTGCCGCTACTATCACTCTTTGTGTATCATTCTTAGGTTTATCAAAAGTTAAATCTTCAAAAAATTCAATATCTGTAAAACCTGCTTTTACAAGCATATGTTCCAATGTATTTAAGTCCGTACTAATTTCTGAAAAATTTTCTGTAAATCGATCGTATGAACTTTCATTATTTACAAAAAAATCAAGAGTGATATCTACTTTGCTATTCTTTTCTAAATAACTATTTTGCCAAGCACAAAAAACTTCGTCTGTTTGGTACACAAAAGAATTATTTGCTAATACATATTTATGCTTATATTGTGTGTTAAAATCAAAAATAAAATAACCGTCTTTATCCATAAAAAAGCTAACTTTATCAAAGGTTTTTTGCATATCTTCAAAATTAGGTAAATGATTAATGCCGTCTAAATTACAAAAAACTGTATTAACAGTTCCGTATAAATCTAAATTTTGCATTTTTTGTTTTAAAAATAAAATTTCAATTTCTTCGTCATATGCTTTTTCATATGCAATATTAAGCATTGCTTCTGAAGAATCTACGCCGTAAATATCTACACCTCTTTTAAATAGTTCAAATGTTAAACTACCTGTTCCACATGCTAAATCTAAGGCAATACCGACACGATGATTAAGTCTTTCAAGTAAGCTTAAAAGATAAATCGCCCTGTCGGCATAATTAACATTTTTTGTAAGACTATCATAATACGAGGCAAAAACTTCGTAACTACTCATCTTTATCGCTGTCCAATCTATTAAAAACAAGCTCATAACCGTCTGAGCCATATATAAGCGAGCGGTTAACCCTGCTAATAGTAGCAGTAGAGGCTCCTGTTTGAGTAACAATATCACTATAAACTCTTTTCTCACTGAGCATTTTAGCCACTACAAGCCTTTGCGACATAGCTTTTAGCTCAGGAACAGTGCACAAATCTTCAAAAAATTTATAACACTCTCCTTTGTTCTCAAGCTTTAATATTGTCTCAAATAAAAAATCAATATTTGCATCAAAAAGTTTGTTATTCATGGTAACATCCCCCTATCTCATAATATCAACATTTTAACACACGAAAGTGTAAAAGTCAAATATTATAATAAATTAATTAAAAAATTATTCGGTTGTCGGCATTTCTTCTGCGTCTTCACAAACTTCTTCAATAATGCTTTTTATTTCATCTAAATTATCTCCTTTTGTAGCTGAGAAAGGTATAAACGTAATCTCGTGCTCTACAAAAAGCTCTTCAAACATTTTCATTTGCTTCTCAAATTGACTTTTATTAAGCTTATCTTTTTTTGTACATACTACAATAAAAGGCATTTCTGTCTCTATAAGGTAATTAATCATCGAAAAATCATCTCTAGAGGGTTCATGTCTAATATCAACAATTTGAACAACTAGCCTTATGTTTCTATCACTATTAAAGTAAGCTTCCATTAGCTTAGCCCAGCGCTCTTTTTCGCTATGCGACACTTTTGCATAACCATACCCAGGCAAGTCCATAAATCTGCATTTATCAAGTTTATAAGAGTTAATAGTAGCTGTTTTTCCCGGAGTTGCACTAGTTCTTGCTAATGCTTTTCTATTAAGCAATTTGTTAATTAGCGAACTTTTTCCGACATTAGATTTACCCGAGAAAACTATCTCGGGTAAATTACTTTCAGGTATTTGGCTAATATTTCCTACAGCAAATTCAAATTCTGCTATATTATAGTTCATTATTTTTCTTCAACCTCTTCTTTTTTTTTCGGCTTAGGTATTTCACTTAAAGCTACTTCAAAAGCCTCGTCTACAGTTTTCAAAGGTACAAATTTAACATTATCTTTCACAATTTGGTCTACTTCTGCTATATCTGGTACATTCTCTTTCGGAATTAATACAATGTCAATATTGTTCCTATATGCTGCCATAGACTTCTCTCTCAAGCCGCCTATTTTAAGCACTCTACCCCTTAATGTAACCTCACCTGTCATCGCAACATTGTGGTTAATTGGAATATCTGTTAATGCAGAGCAAATAGCGACCGACATAGCCACTCCTGCTGATGGTCCATCTTTAGGAATTGCGCCTTCAGGAGCATGGATGTGAATGTCTTTGTTCTTATAAAACTGTGGGTCTATTCCTAGTTTTTCAGCTTTTGAGCGAATACAAGTAATAGCAGCACCAGCAGACTCTTTCATAACATCGCCTAACGAACCTGTCAGTTGAATTTTCCCTGTGCCATCCATAACAGCTACCTCTATTGGAAGAAGCTCACCGCCAACACTTGTCCAAGCTAAACCGTTAACTACGCCTGTCTCATTTTCTTTAGATACTACGTCTTTGCCAAATTTACGAGGCCCTAACAATTCTTCTAAGTTGTCTTTTTTCACTGTGTAGCTTTTAAACATTTCGTCAGTTACTATTATTTTAGCTACTTTTCTGCAAATGTTAGCAATAGTTCTTTCTAGTGTTCTAACTCCCGCTTCTCTTGTATAACCGTTAATTATCTCAGCCATTACGCTAGAGTTAAACTTAAGTTGGCTGGCTTTAATTCCATGAACTTTTAATTGTTTTGGAACTAAATGCTTTTTAGCAATCTGTTGCTTTTCATACTCTGTGTAGCTTCCAAGAGTAATAACGTCCATTCTATCATAAAGTGGACCTGGAATATATGAAGGATTATTTGCAGTTGTTAAAAACAAAACTTCACTTAAATCAAAAGGTAAGTCGATATAATGGTCGTGAAAAGCTTTATTTTGCTCACTATCTAAAACTTCTAATAATGATGAAGACGGGTCTCCCCTAAAGCTTTTGCCAAGCTTATCAATTTCATCTAGTAATATTAGTGGGTTTTTAACACCAGTTTGCTTAACAGCTGCCATAATTCTACCCATCATCGAGCCAACGTAAGTTTTTCTATGCCCCATTATGTCAGACACATCTTGAACACCACCTAAAGAAACTCTAGCATACTTTCTTCCCATTGCTTGAGCTATTGATTTAGCAATAGAAGTTTTACCAACACCGGGAGGTCCTACAAGGCAAACAATTTGAGAGTTAGATTTATTCTCATTAAGCTTTCTTACAGACAAAATCTCTAAAAATCTCTCTTTAACTTTTTCCATTCCAAAGTGGTCTCTATTTAAAATTTTCTCTGCTTTTGCTATGTCTAACTTTTCTTTGCTTCTAGTATTCCAAGGTAGGCTTAAGCATATTTCTAAATAAACTCTTAAAACACTAGCTTCATGTGAGCCTTGTGGCATTCTTTGAAGTCTGCTAGATTCACTCAACAGCTTTTTCTCAATATCTTCAGACAACTCAAGCGATAATATTTTGTCTCTTAATTCCTCAGACTCTTCTATTGGGTCACTGTCTTCGCCTAGCTCACCTGCAATAATTTTCATTTGCTCACGTAGAATATATTCTCTTTGATTTTCTTCTAAATGAGTTTGAGCTTTTTTACTAATCTCAAGCTCAATTTTAAGTATTTTTATTTCCTCACTTAAAATATCACAAAGGGTTAGCAATCTATCTAGGGGTTGTATTTCTTCTAAAACAAGCTGTTTTTGCTCATACTCAAGAGGAATATTTGCTGCTATAAAATCGGCTAGCACTCCACAATCTTTTTCTTTCATTACACCCATGAAAATATCTGGAGGTACTTGTCTTACTAAATATACATATTCTTCAAATCTATCTTGAGCTACACGCATAGCAGCAACAGTCTCACTACTATTTTCACAAATAGTTTTAGGTAAAACATTTATCTCGCTAATTAAGTACGGTTCTTCTTTTACAAAATTAACTAACTCTGCTCTATCAACTCCCTCAACATGCAATTTTACAGTATTTTCGTGGTAAACTACTTGTTTAATTTTTGCAACAACACCAATTTTATAAATACCGTTAACATTAGGGTCTTGTTCTTCATAGTCTCTTTGAGCTACCAAAAAGATGTTCATGTCATCTTCTAAAGCGGCTTTTATTGCTTGTATAGATTTTTTTCTACCTACATCAATTTGAATTGACATACCAGGAAAAACCACTAAACCTCTCATTGCCACAACCGGCATAAAGGTATTTTCAATAATTTCCATTCTCAACAACTCCTATCTATAATAAAATTAAACGGGGGTATAGCCTAAGCCACTACCCCCATTGTATATTTTTTAGTTATACTGCTCTTTTACGCTTTTTTGTTTGGGGTTTTGGTTGAGGCTTCAAAGAAATTTGTATTTTTGCAGGAAGCTTCTCTGCATTTCTTATAATTTTAGGTTCTTTTTTATTTTTGATACAGTCTTCAGTAATAACTACTTTTTCTATGCTGTGATCTTGTGGAATTTCATACATTAATTTAATAAGTGTTTCTTCCATTATAGAACGAAGACCTCTTGCACCAGTTTTTCTCTCTAAAGTTTTCTCAGCAATAGCCTTAAGTGCCTCTTGTTTAAACTCAAGATTTACAGTATCTAATGAAAATAGACTTTGATATTGTTTTACTAAGCTATTTTTCGGTTCAGATAATATTTTTACCAACGCCTCTTCATCAAGCTTATCGAGCGCAGTAATTACAGGCAGCCTACCCACCAATTCAGGTATTAAGCCAAATTTTACTAAGTCATGTGGGGTTACATCTGCATATAAATTTTTATCTTTAGCTTTAAGCCTTTCAGCTACCGAACCTGTAAATCCTACAGTTAGCGCATTTGCTCTACTCTCTACTAATTTTTCAATGCCGTCAAATGCACCACCACAAATAAATAAAATATTAGAGGTGTCTACTGGGATATTCTCTTGTTGTGGGTGCTTTCTTCCTCCTTTAGACGGTACAGAAGCCTCTGTTCCCTCTAAAATTTTAAGAAGAGCCTGTTGAACACCCTCGCCACTTACATCTCTGGTAATTGAAGTATTTTCTGATTTTCTTGAGATTTTATCAATTTCATCAACATAAATTATGCCTTTTTCAGCACGCTCAACATCATAGTCAGCAGACTGAATAAGTCTTAATAAAATGTTCTCTACGTCGTCGCCTACATATCCAGCCTCTGTTAATGTTGTGGCGTCAGCAATTGCAAAGGGTACATCGAGAATTCTTGCTAGTGTTTGAGCTAAATAGGTTTTTCCTACTCCAGTTGGACCTAGTAGCAAAACATTACTTTTACCAAGTTCAACTTCACTTGTACTACCAAATGCAATTCTTTTATAATGATTGTAAACAGCTACAGACAAAGCAAATTTCGCTTCATCTTGACCTATTACATATTCATCTAATTTTTCTTTTATCTCATGAGGCTTTAATAGCGTTTTATACTCTAACTCATTCTCATCCTCAAATTGAGCATCAAGAGTTTCAGGTGCACTTCCATTAATAATGCTTTGACAAATCGCCACACAAGCATCACAAATATATACTGAGTTACCTGCAATTATTCTGTTTGCCATGCTTTGCGATTTACCGCAAAACGAGCAAAACACATCGTTTCCGAATTTTTTATCCATGGAACCGCCTTTCAAAAAAACAAAGATTTATCTTTTATCTATAACTTTATCAATAAGACCGTATTTCATAGCCTCTTCAGCACTCATAAAATTATCTCTCTCTGTATCAGCTGCTACAGTCTCATAAGTTTGACCTGTTCTCTCTGCTAAAATAGTGTTTAATTTTTTCTTCATAGAAAGAATTCTTTGTGCTTGAATTTCAATGTCTGTGGCTTGGCCTTTTGCACCGCCACTTGGTTGATGTATCATTATTTCACTATTAGGAAGCGCAAAGCGTTTTCCTTTTGCACCAGCTGCTAATAAGAATGCACCCATGCTTGCAGCCATGCCGATACAAATTGTAGAAACATCACATTTAATATATTGCATGGTATCATAAATGGCCATACCAGAGGTTATTGAACCACCCGGGCTGTTTATATAAAGGCAAATGTCTTTCTCTGGGTCTTGACCCTCTAAATATAAAAGTTGTGCTACTATAAGACCTG
>CAYJEZ010000100.1:0-9278 GCA_964369215.1 uncultured Eubacteriales bacterium | reverse complement strand
GTTTTAATTAAATTTCATATATTTTTGCGATATTTGAAAGCTCGTTTATTATCTCAATTTTTTGAGGACATTTGTCTTCACATGCCCCACATTCTATACAAGCAGAAGCAGTACCTTTATCTTTAACTGTGTTTTGGTATTGACGAATATTATCTGGTTTATTCTCGTCAGAGCCAAATTTCTTGTGCTTATTCATTACATTAAACAGTCTTGGAATATCGATATTCTGAGGACATCCATCAACACAGTATTTACAATCTGTACAAGGAATAGTAGGGATTTTATTTAAATAATCTACTACTTTTGCAATGCACTCATTTTCTTCTTCATTTATTGGCTGAAAGTCTTTCATGTATGATACATTATCCTCAATTTGAGCAATATTAGACATTCCACTCAAAACAGTAATTACATTGTTAAAAGAAGCAGCGTAACGTATTGCCCAAGAAGGTATTGACAAGTCAGCTCTTTTTGCCTTTAATATGGCTTCTGCTTCTTTTGGCAGTTCAACTAACGTTCCACCTTTGACAGGCTCCATTATTATTACAGGTATATTATACTTCATAGCAACTTCATAACATAGCCTTGACTGTACGTCATTGCTTTCCCAGTCTATATAATTAATTTGAAGCTGTACAAAATCTAATTCAGGGTGTTTTGATAGCACTTCATCTAAAACATCTGCTGTGTCATGAAAAGAAAAACCAATATTTTTAATTTTACCTTCTGCTTTTTTATCTGATATAAATCCCCATGCATTTAAAGAATCACAATCTTTTATTCTATCACTGCTTAAAGCGTGAAGCAAATAATAATCTACATAATCAACACCTAAACGCTCTAAAGACTTGTCAAATATTCTTTGCATATCTGCAGGCTCTTTAATTGGCCACATAGGTAACTTGGTCGCAACTTGAAAGCTCTCTCTTGGATATCTCTCAACAACAGCCTCTTTTACTGCCACTTCAGATTTACCACCAATATACACATAAGCTGTGTCATAATAAGTAAAGCCATTACTCATAAAAACATCTACCATTTTTTTAGTTTGCTCAATGTCTATTACCTCTTCCTTCATAGGTAAGCGCATAAATCCAAAACCTAGTTTTTTAATATCTTCCAAATTCTTTTCCGCCTTTCATAAAATTAATCCACAATTAGTACAAAAATAAATATACTTTATTATTTATTAATATAATTATACGATTGTTTTTTAGCAATGTCAATAAATTTTATGAATAATGCATTATTTCACATTATAATAAATAAACTCAACTACTGTTTCGTAAAGAACTTCACTTATTAGTTTAAGCTTAACCGCTCCTCTATCATCAATAATATTTTTAGCTCGCGAATATGCAATCGGAATTTTTAACACTATTTCATTACTAAAGTGATATTTTTGTCGTGCAAATCTAATAGCTTCATTAATAAAACTTTTAGTGTACCCCTTCCCCATTCTCTCAGGGTGAATTCTGAACTCAATACCTAAGTCAGTACCATTAAACTCATATCTATAAACACCAAAAAACTGACCCAACGAATCGTATACTGCAAAAAAACTGTCGGTTTCTTTTGGGTTCATTACCTCATTTACAGTGTTTTCATATAAATGAGGTGGGCAGTTATATATGCTCATGTCTCCTTCATATTTCCAAGAGATAAATTTTCTGGCATTTTCAACACTCATATTAACTACACCAAAATTTTCTTCCATTTCTAAATTGTTTATCTTTTTTTTAGAAGCATATTCTTTTGGTGTCATTGAGTAACAAGCTTGATCAAAAACTATGTTGTCATATACTCTTTTGCATGCACGTCGCATTATTCCTTCGTATGTAAATCCACATTTTTCAATTACTCTTTTTGACCTATCATTAGATGTGAAATGATACACTGCTAAAAGGTTAATTTTCAGTTCTTCAAAAGCATAGCTTATTACCTCTTCACATGCCTCGTGCATATAGCCATTACCCCAATAGTCTTCACTTAAAACATAGCCTAATGTGCATACGCCTTCTACATCAGGTCTTCTTTTATCATTTTTATGTAGACCAATTGAACCTATGACTTTTCCACCCATTTTAAGAGAAATAGCCCAAATTTCATCACTTATAATAAAGTTATTCAAAATTTGCTTGCTCTCATCTATGTTTTCATGTTGTTTCCATCCTGCCATTGGCCCAATTTTTGGATTTTTTGCATATTCATAAAAATCGTCTAAATCAGATATTTTAAATTGACGCAATATAAGCCTTTCAGTTACTAGTTTTTTCATAACACCTGCCAATTAGCTAAGCTTTTGCTTTAGCGCCATGGCTACCCACCCTTTCTCTTCTTTTCTCTCAAGCACTTCAAACTTCTCGCTTACTTTTGCAATTACTTCATCTTCTCTAATATCAACAATACCACTTATAATATAAATAGTATCATCTTTCATAAAATCACTTACATTATCGCATAAGTCAATAAGTACATCAGCAACAATATTAGCTAATATTAAATCAAACTTGCCAACTATTTTATCTGTAAGGTTACCCCAAACTCCATTAAATTTGCTTTCAACATTGTTAACCCTTGCATTTTCAATAGCAGTTTTTACAGCTAATTTATCTATGTCAACTCCTGTAGCAGTTTCGGCTTCAATAAGCAGTGCAGCTACTGATAAAATACCGCTACCACAGCCAATATCTAATACCTCACTTTTTGGTTGCATATATTTTTCCATAAGCTCCATGCAAAGCCTTGTGGTTTCGTGTGTGCCAGTTCCAAAAGCTATACCTGGTTCTATGTCTAAAATAACCCTACCTTTAGCTTCAACCTTTTCCTCCCACAATGGGCGAATTAGAAACCTCTCACCCACTTCAATAGGTTTAAAATATTTCTTCCAATTGTTAATCCAGTCCTCTTGTTTGCATCTTTCAGAATCTATATTGAAGCTTATATTCTCTGCATCATATCTCTCAGCTAGAAAAGCAATAGCCTCATTAGGATTTTCTTCAGGTGAGATATAGATGTGAATAAATGCCTTTGTTCTGTCTTTTGCTAAAAGTTCTTCATCAATTAAATTAATATGTGCAATTTCAAGCGTTTCCTCTTCTAAATTTGAATAATCTTCAATATAAATTCCATAGGGGACTACCATGTTTGCAATTGCCCCTGCTAATTCAATATCTTTAGGGTTTATCTGAATAATAATTTCTGTCCATTCGTTAGTTATCATATATAAATTCCTTTCAGCTAATATGAAAAATCATAATATCTTTATTTTACGACAATTTTTTCTTATATTATTTTCTTTTTTACTTAACTCTACAAGAGTTATTATTATAAATATTTAAAATAAATAAAAAGTTATTAAAGGGTGGTCTTACTTAATGACAAAGCAAAAGTTTTTAGTACAGGGTGTAATTTTAACTGTAATATCGCTTATAATGAAAAGTTCGAACATGTTTTATCGCTCATACTTATCTAGCAAAATTGGTGCAGAAGGGTTAGGTCTTTATCAGCTTATATTTTCAATTTTTATACTGGCAATTACCTTGTCTACATCAGGGATTAGCTTAGCTGTTACTAGGCTTGTAAGTTCTTGCATTGCACAAAATAAACGTAGCGAGATACGCTCAGTGGTAAAAAAATGTCTCTTTTTCTGTTTTTCGTTAAGTTTTACAATATCTTTAATTTTCTTTTTCTTTTCTGATTTTTGTGCAACTGTGTTTTTAGGGAATTCTAATGCAGCCAACAGTTTAAAAATTTTGGGGGTTGGCTTGGTTTTTATGTCCTCTTGCACTTGTATGAGGGGTTATTTTCTTGCTGTAGATGAAAGCGTTAGTTGTGCATTAGCAGAGCTTTGTGAACAAGCAATTACTATAGGGCTTACTGTAATTATTTTTGTAGTTATGCCTTTTAATACAATTGAGGAGGCTTGTTTTTATGCAATGGTATCTTCAACAATAGGAGAGTCTGTGTCGTTCATTATAGACATTATATCTTGTAAATATAGTTTAAATAAACATACTCCTTTAAAAACAGACAAAGCAAAGGGTGTTTTTAAAGCTATGACAAGAATTGCCTTACCTTGTACTTTTAGTTCTGCAGCTAGAAGCCTTCTTTCTACCACTGAAAATCTACTTATACCAAGGCAGCTTAGACTGAGTGGTTACTCATATAGCCAGTCAATGGTCCAATATGGTTTACTTCAAGGAATGGCTATACCAGTTTTGTATTTTCCATCTGCATTTATTGGCTCATTTGCTTCTTTGTTAATTCCAAAAATATGTAAAGAATATGAGCTTAATCACAAAAATGCGGTAGCTCATATTTCGGCTAAAGCACTTAATACAACTATTGCATTTGGAGTCATTACCTCAGCTGTTTTTCTAGGCTTTCCAAATCTGATATCAACTGTTTTTTATCAAAATGAAGACGCTGGTTATTTAATAAAAATTCTAGCCCCTCTTGTTCCTTTAATGTACCTTGATATTGTTGTAGACTGCATTCTAAAAGGTTTAGATAAGCAACTCTCATCTATGAAACTGAATATAGTTGACTCACTGTTAAGGGTAGTTTTTATATTAATTTTTATGGAAGGCTTTGGAATAAATGCATATATAGTAATCTTATTTTTTAGTGTTATATTTAATGCCTCTATAAGCATACATAAATTGATAAAAGTTACCAAGCTAAAGCTTAATTTTTTTAGAAACCTTAGTCTACAAATTCCTTGTGCACTTATATGTGTTTATATTTCTGCAAACCTTTTCTGTCCATTTAGTAGTGAATTATTAATGCTTATATACTATATTTCTTTAAGCTATATTTTTTACTATGTTGTTTATACAATGTCAATAAAGTTATTTGGTATGCGCATATAACATAAATAATAAGAATTATAATAGCAGTCACAATGTTAACAGGCTTATACATTGTGACCGCTATATTTTATTTTACAAGTAAAAAATTCTATAAAATCAGAGTGATTTCTCCATAAACGCTGTAAGAACAGCTATTCCTGCAGCATTGTCTGAAGAGAATTGTGGACTAGCAAAGCTAGCACCATATTTAGCCCTTAACCTCTTTTTCATAATTGAGCTAGATGAAACACCACCTGAGAAAATAATAGGAACATCTCGGTACTCTTTTGTAACTTTCTCAAGAACATTATCAATTGTTAATATAATATATTCTAAACAAAAAGAGGCTATTTCTTCTTTATCTTTTCCGTCTGACATCATTTTAGCACATAAATTCTCAATACCTGACAAAGCAAAATCATAGCCTTTTAAACTTGGTTTTATACAATGCTTATATTCACTTTTTAATGCTAACTCTTCTAAATATCTGCCAGACGGAAAAGGTAAGCCTAACATGTTACCTACTCTGTCAACTACTTGACCCGCATTTAAGTCAATGCTTTTTGCTATTACGGTAATGTCACCTAAAACTGAGTCCACATAAAGCACTTCACTTGTTCCGCCTGATAGATGAAGAGCAATAAACTCACTTTCAAATAAACCTATTTTTTTTGTGTCGTATAAAGCTGCTGCTATATGCCCTTGTTGGTGTGAAAACCTATGTATGGGCACATCAAAAGCAGATGCCAAAATCTCTCCTACGCTCACTCCAACTAAAAAACAAGGCATATACGAGTCAACTTTATTTACTGGTTTATCAGACACTCCTACCGCTTTAATGTCTGCTGGCATAAGACTGCTTACTACTTCATGAAATTGTTTTGTATGGTGAAATACAGCATCACTTTGTCTTAGCCCTAAAGTCCCCTCTTTTACTGGCAAAAGTTTTTTAGTTTGAAAAACTTCTCCGTTTTCAAAATATAGTGCTGCCGAACTAGTATAGTTGCTAGTATCTAATCCTAAAAAAGTTTTCATTTATACCTAATTCTTTCTAATTATAAGTAAAGCTTGCACGCTAATAAGGCAAATTATTCTTCTATAACAGCTTCATTTTTAGCAACACTTGATAAAATACCGTTTATAAAAGGTGCATCGTCCTTACTTCCGTACGTTTTTGCAAGCTCTACTGCCTCGTTTATACTTACACTTACAGGAATGCTTATTTCATACATCATTTCGTACACAGCAAGCCTTAATGTTGCAGCAGCAACATTGGTTAGCCTTTCTACAGACCAACCCTTGCTATATTTTTCTATTATTTCGTCTATTTCTATTTTGTTATTTTGCACACCTACTGCTAAAGTAGTGGCAAAGGTCCTTATTTCTACATCTCTGCATTCTCTAGCACATTCTATTATATCAGTAATGTCCTCTTTACTCACTGCCTGCTCAAATATAAGTGCAAAAGCTATTTCTCTTTGTTCTCTTCTTTTCATTTGTATATTCCTCTCTAAAAAGAAGCTTTACAAGATGTAAAGCTTATATTTTTAACTAAAAAGAGTTCACCGCAGTGAACTCTCAATAAACCTATTTAGCGACATTTTAGTCCTTTTCTAAGGTTTTTTATTAACTGCGTTAACAGTATATCACAAATTAAAAACAATTACAATCACTCAATGTCAATTTGCATCTATAATTTGAATTTTGTCTACACCTAAACCAGTTTCATTCGTAACAATCTCTTGAACAATAAGTGTATTTCCCTCAAGGCCTTTAACAACAACATTACAGTTATCTTCGCTAATAAATACAACTACATCGTCCATTCCTTTAGCTTTAAGAAGATTTTCGATGTTTGACTCTTCTATCATGTCTTGTGCTATTTGGGCAGACTCTTCTACTGCAACTTTTTTAGCTTCGTCGCTACTTTCTACATTATCAAGAACATCACTTAATATTTCAAGTGCTGCGTCTCTAGTACTTTGTCTTGTAACCCTAGCATTACTCATAACTTGAGCTACGTTGTCAATTGCTGTTGTATCTGCTTCAACATTTGTAGTGTTAGGTGTTACAGCTTCATCATTTACAGTTTCTATGTATGAGTTGTTAACCAATTGAGCAATTCCTATGTCTTCATCTTCAATATCAGTTTCTTCTTGTGGCAGTGCACTTACTGGTTGCTCTACAGGTATTGAGCTTGAAAATTGCCAATTTAAGTAAACAGCAGCTCCTAGTGCAAGTATTAGTGCACCTAAAATTATTTGTTTTTTAGTAGTTTTCATAAATTTTCTTCCCTTCATTATTACTAGTTATTTTTACCCACTACACAAACTTTGTTACCGGGTATGTCAAGAACAGTCATCACAGCATTAATTATATCTTCTTTCAAAACAGAGTCGTAACCTGCCTGACTCACCACTACCACACCTTTTATTTCTGGTTGAATTTTTGTAACAATCATTCCAAGCTCCTCTCCAGCTGAATTTTCTACCACTATATAATTTTCTTCACTCTCCTTTTTTTCATTATCTATACTTTCTTTACTATCAGTAGCATATACATATTTCTCATCTGAGCTAAGTGTAACCATAACCTCAGGAGAAGTCTCGCCTGTTATTGCTTTCACTACGTCTTCTAATTGTCCTTTAAGTATTAATGAATAATCGTAGTTTACACTTTCTTCAATTGTTTCTTCTTTAGGAACAAAAAAATCAGTAAAAGCAATTAATACTATTCCTAAAAACGCTAAGGCAGTTATTACCTTCATTACATTTTTATTTAATAAAAACTTTTTTAAGTCAAATTTATCTTTCACCTGTTACCTCCACGGGTATCTGTTCATTAAAAGCATGCTCTAACACTGTTTTAGCATTTGCTATGTCAGACTTATATAAAAGCTGTACTTTAATAGT
This sequence comes from uncultured Eubacteriales bacterium, assembly GCA_964369215.1. Classification (GTDB taxonomy): domain Bacteria; phylum Bacillota; class Clostridia; order Oscillospirales; family Acutalibacteraceae; genus SIG603. Next base: position 1,513 of record CAYJEZ010000100.1, on the reverse strand, counting down.
ACTTACAATAACACTATCTTCAACAATGCTAACTATCGGGGTAGCTTCGACATACTGAACGCCTATAGCATCAAGGTAGCCATACACTATTCTTATCATTTCATTTTCTGTTTCTCTTATATAGTAGTCATTTATGTCTTCATTCATTTCATCTATACTAAATTGGCTATCTTCAAAATCCAAGTTAAAGTCTGCACCAATTAAAGTAAAAACCGAGTTAATAATTATTACACTGTATATTAACGCATATACACAGTCGCTAACTTTATTTTTAGGTGTTATTAAATATATTATCTCTCCTATTACCAATGCTGTGCATAGTCCTAGCACAATATTTTTTATCTCTTCCATATATTCTATGCACCACCTACTAAAGTTATGGCAGAAATTATTATTGATATTATTGAAAGTGATAATAAAATTCCTAATAAAGTCTTTAAAACAATAACTTGAATGCTTAAAACATCAACTATTTTATCGGCAGAAAACAAATTAGCGATTATAGAGTTTACTTTACAACTAAAAATCCAAAGCAAAATCTCTGTTAAGGTTGGCATTATCATAATAACAATTGCTAAAATACCAAAAGCCCCTGCACCAGATTTTAACACGCCTACACTATGCCTAATAGCAGTTACTCCGTCTGCAAAGGCAGTGCCTACAACCGGTATTGTAGCCCCAGCAACAAATTTTAGAGTTTTTGTAGCTGCAATGTCTGATGCACCGGCAACAGCCGCTTGCACAGATATTATTCCTGAGAAAGCAGTAACACAAAATACTAAAACTACTTTAACAAAATCATAAACACTCTTGGTTATCTCTTTTGTTTTCATATGAGACAACGCTGTAGAAACAGATAATCCTAAAAAAACAGTAAGCAAAGGTATTATTACATCGATGCATATTCGAGAAAATATGTTTGCACCAAGAATAGATATACCCCCATAAGTAGTGCCTAAAACAACCGAACCCGAAGCTACATGCAAAGCTACATATATTGGAATAGCTGCAAATAAAAACCAAGTAATGCTTTGAGCTACTATTGTAACCGCAGATATTTGTGTAACTATGTAGGGCAAGTATATGCCACATAAACTAAGCACTCCTGCTAATTGGCAAAAAGTCTCACTCTCTTTTTGCCAAGCACTTAAAAATGATGAAAGAACTATTACACCTGTTCCAAGTGCCATTGATTTCAAAGGAGTAAAGTATTTATCTTGAAAAAGACTTTGTAATAACTTTAAAAAACTATTAATATCAAAGTTTGTTACAGTATCAAGAGAGTTTATTCCTATTTCTTCTAAGTTATCTTTTGTAGTTTCATCAATAGTATTATAAAGTTCATCTACTCCTAATGACTGTGCATATACATTTTCACTACAAAGTATTATTATAGTAATTAGCACGCCTGTAAAAACCAATCTTTTTTGCACTTTAACACTCCCTTCATTTCTAGTTAAACCAATTCAAAAATCATCAAAGAAATGCTTGCAAAAACTTTCGTAAATGGATT
>CAYJEZ010000099.1:0-9353 GCA_964369215.1 uncultured Eubacteriales bacterium | reverse complement strand
AATATAAATAATCTGTACCAATCACGGTAGGAGAAACCCCTCCCCTACAAAGGTAATTGCGTTCCAGTACAGCTAACTATGCACTGCAAATCGTCCACTTTGAACTAATCAAAATACCCTTTAGCCGCAACAAGTTCTGCCATTAAAACAGCACCGCCAGCCGCTCCTCTTAATGTGTTATGAGACAGGCAAACAAATTTGTAGTCAAACATTTTGTCTTCTCTAAGTCTGCCCAGTGATACAGCCATTCCATTTTCTAAGCCTCTGTCAAGCTTTGCTTGTGGGCGGTTGTCTTCTTCAAAATAGTGTAAAAATTGTTTAGGTGCGCTAGGCAGGTTAAGCTCATACGCAGGGCCTTTATACTCTTTCCATCTTTTTAATATTTCTTCTTTGCTTATTTTTTTATCGGCTGAGAAAAACACGGCTGCTGTGTGACCGTCTGTTACAGGAACTCTAAAGCATTGTGCAGTTAGAAGCGGTGCTGTGGCATTCTCGATAACATCTCCGTTAATTTTACCCCAAATTTTAAGTGGCTCTTGTTCTGACTTCTCTTCTTCTCCACCTATAAAAGGAATGATATTGTCGACTATTTCAGGCATTGTCTCAAAGGTCTTGCCTGCTCCGCTAATAGCTTGGTAAGTGCAAGCTAGAACTTTAGTAATGCCTAAATCCATAAGAGGATGAATTGCAGGAACATAGCTTTGTAAAGAACAATTTGATTTAACACATATAAACCCTTTTGTCGTTCCTAAGCGTTTTCTCTGTGCATTTATTATATCCACATGGTCTGCATTTATTTCAGGTACTATCATAGGCACGTCTGCAGTGGCTCTGTGTGCAGAGTTGTTAGACACAACAGGGCACTCTTTTTTAGCATATGCTTCTTCAAGCAATTTTGTGTCTTCTTTGCTCATGTCTACTGCACAAAAAACAAAGTCTACAAGCTTTACTATTTCGTCTATATCTGCTGTTGCGTCAAAAACTGTTAAGTCAGCCATATTTTTCGGAATTTCTTTATCCATAAGCCATCTGCCCCCAACGCTCTCTTTATATGGTTTACCTGCAGAGCGTGGGCTAGCTGCCAATGCGGTTACATTAAACCAAGGGTGCTCTTCTAATAAAATTGCAAATCTTTGGCCAACCATTCCTGTGCACCCAATAATACCTACATTAAATTTCTTCATTTCAATCTAAATCCTTTCAAAAATACTTTTGTTATTATTATAGCAATTGTTATGATAATAACAGTAAATAAAAATACAAAAGACCGGCATAAACCGGTCATCATCAGCGTGTAAAATCTAAAACATACTAACAGGTTCAACCTAGATTTAAGCTAAGGAACAAACCGTGTATCGTAAACGTAGATAGCACTCCATCACTGATATGATGACAGTTGTAAAGCTGTTCGCATTTACACCCAGAAAAAGAGAGCCGACCTCGTTTTCTTCGGCGACTATTCCTTTCACAAATGCTAAGACATTCGGCTGTCTGACAATTGTTACTGATAATAACCGCACCTCTATCGGAATAAATATTATTAAGTAATAATATCTTATTCTATATAGTACTATATTATGCCTAATTTGTCAATGTTTTGCTTGTATTTTTGTATAAAACAAATTATTTATTGCAAATTCTGATTTTTTAATATATTATATAGTATATTAAGTTAGAAAACTGGGCAGAAAACAAGAGAAATAAGCTAAAAGTTAAACATTAATTCGACTTTGTTTATACTGCTTTTGCTTTGGCTGTGTTAGTGTTTTCATCTTAATTTACAATAGCATTAACGTTTTATCAGAAAGAGGACAACCCCATGAATTATACCAGCACTAAAGACTATGACTTTTATTTACCACAAGAGCTTATTGCCCAAACTCCAATAGAGCCAAGAGACAGCTCTAGGTTGTTGTGCTTAGCAAAAAACAGTGGTAATATTGAGCACAAAAAGTTTTACGATATTATAGATATGTTAAACGAGGGCGACTGCCTTGTTCTTAACGACTCAAGAGTTTTGCCAGCTAGAATTTTCGGTGTAAAAGAGGGTACAGGTGCACACGTTGAGTTTTTGCTTTTAGAGAGTGTAGGCGACAACTTAACTTGGGAGTGCTTAGCCAAACCCGGAAAAAGGGCAAAGGTAGGCACAAGCTTTGTTTTTGGAGATAACATTATGAAAGCGACTGTAACCGAGGTTAAACCCGACGGAAACAGAGTTATAAAGTTTGAGCAAACAGATAATTTTTACCACGACCTAGATACGGTAGGCACTATGCCTCTACCTCCTTATATAACCGAGAGCCTAAAAGACAAAGAGAGATATCAAACAGTTTACTCAGACGAGTTAGGCTCTGCCGCCGCACCTACAGCAGGTTTACACTTTACAAAAGAACTTATGAAAAAAATTGAAGACAAAGGCGTTAAAATAGGATTTGTAACTTTACATGTTGGCTTAGGTACATTTAGGCCTGTAAGCGCAGAGCTTATTACCGAGCACAAAATGCACTCAGAACACTATTATATGCCAAAAAGTACAGAAGAGCTTATTAACAATACAAAGAAAAATGGTGGGCGTGTAATAGCAGTAGGAACTACCTCTTGCAGAACAGTAGAGAGCGTAGCTCAAGCAGATGGAAGAGTAGTAAGTGGCGAGGGCTTTACCGATATATTTATGTACCCCGGCTACAAATTTAAATGTATAGACTGCTTAATCACAAACTTTCATTTGCCACAAAGCACACTTTTAATGCTAATTTGTGCGCTTAGCGACAGAGAGAAAATTTTTAATGCATATAAAATAGCAGTAGACGAGAAGTACAGGTTTTTCTCGTTCGGAGACGCTATGTTTATCCATTAGTAATTATATTCATAACATTTCCTTATTCATTCCATTTTACGTTTATGTAGCGTATTTTACTACACACAATATGTTAATGTCAAGTAAAATATATTATATTAACGTATAGGTGTGAAACTAAAAAATGAAAAAGATTGAATTTTTTGGGAACAAGAATATTATTTCTACTCAATTAAAAGTTAACAGAATAAAGTGTGGGCTGACACAAGGAGAACTTGCAAGCAAAATGCAAATTATGGGAATAAATATAGACCAACAGATGATAAGCAAAATAGAAAGCAACAATAGGTTTGTAACAGATTATGAGCTATGTTGTTTTTGTAAAATATTAAAAGTGGATATAGGAGAGATGATAAAAGAAATAGATAAGTACTAATTTTGTTCTAAGTTAATTTACTATAAAACTAGAAAAGGACTATGATTTATGTTTGAAAAACAATTAGATAAAATTTTGCTCGATGTGCAAAAACCGGGAAGATATGTGGGTGGCGAACTTAATGCAGTGGTTAAAGAAAAAGCCGATGTTCGCTTTGCTTTTTGCTTTCCTGATACATATGAGATAGGAATGTCTCATTTGGGTATGAAAATATTATACGGTTTGATAAATAGCAGAGAGAATTACTCTTGCGACAGAGTTTTTTCTCCTTGGATAGATATGGAGGAAAAAATGCGTGAAGAGGGTATTCCTCTTTATGGTTTAGAGACTAAAATAGCGCTTAAAGATTACGATATTATCGGATTTACTTTGCAGTATGAGCTAAGCTATACAAACATTCTTAATATGCTAGATTTAGGCGGAGTTCCAATACTTGCAAAAGAGCGTGAGGGCTTAAAAAACATTGTTATTGCAGGAGGCCCTTGTGCATGTAACCCAGAGCCACTTGCAGATTTTGTAGATGTTTTCAGCCTTGGTGACGGCGAAGAAATAACGCTTGAGATTTTAGATTTATATGACCTATGTAAGAAAAACGGAAGCAGTAAGTTAGAGTTTTTAGAGAAAGCTGCAAAAATAGAGGGTGCATATGTGCCTAGCTTTTATGAAGCTTATTATAATGAAGACGGTACATTAATTAAAACAGAAGCTATAAACAGCGTAGCTCCTAGCACGGTTAGAAGAAGAGCTTGCATGGACTTAAACGAGATGTATTTTCCGAAAGATTTTGTTGTGCCTTTTCTTGACATTGTTCACGATAGAGCAGTTGCAGAGGTGTTAAGAGGCTGTATTAGAGGGTGTAGGTTTTGCCAAGCAGGCTTTATTTATAGGCCTTTTAGAGAGAAAAGCCTTGAGGTTATCGACAAACAGTGCAAGTCGTTATGTGAGACCACAGGCTATGATGAAATAAGTCTTTCTTCTCTTGCTACTAATGATTACACCGAGCTTAACGGGTTATTAGACAGCCTTCACGCTTGGACAGAGGGTGACAATGTAAGTGTATCTTTACCGTCGCTTAGGGTAGACAGCTTTTCAAAAGAGCTTACAGAGAAGATAAAATCAGTAAGAAAAAGTAGCCTTACCTTTGCCCCTGAGGCAGGAACACAAAGAATGAGAGATGTAATAAATAAAAACGTAAGCGAAGAACAACTTATTAACACCTCGAACATTGCTTTTTCAAACGGTTGGTCGAAAATTAAACTTTATTTTATGATAGGCTTGCCGACTGAAACAATGGAAGACGTTGAGGGTATAATTAAACTAGGGCAAAAAGTGGTAAGTACATATTATATGAACGACGAAAGACCTAAAGGCAAAGGCGTTAGTGTTACACTAAGTGCGGCGGCGTTTGTGCCAAAGCCACACACTCCTTTTCAATGGTTTGGGCAAGACACACTTGATATGTTTGAGAAAAAGCAAAGTACACTGCGCTCTAATTTACCAAAAGGCAAAATAAAGCTTAATTACCACGAGGCAAAAACAAGCTTTATTGAGGCAGTTTTTGCAAGAGGTGACAGAAAACTTGGAAAAGTACTTTTAGAGGCTTACAAACGCGACTTTAAATTTGACGGTTGGAACGACTGCTTTAATTTTGATAATTGGATAAAGCTTTTTGAAGATACGGGCATAGACCCTAGCTTTTATGCAAATAGGCAAAGAGGTTTTGACGAGGTTTTTCCATGGGACCACATCGACTATGCTATTAAGAAAAGCTTTTTAAAAGCAGAGTACCAATTAGCGTTGGCGTCTACTACTACACCAAACTGCAAAGAGAAATGCTCTAACTGCGGTGCAAATGTTTATTCAGGAGGTATATGCCGTGAAAAGCGTAAGAATATGGTATAAAAAATTGGGTATGGCAAAATATATTTCTCACCTCGATATGTGCAGGTGTATGGAGCGAGCAATACACCGTTCAAAGCTTCCATTTTGGTATACAGAGGGCTTTAACCCTCATGTGTTTTTAACTATTAATATGCCTATATCTTTAGGTTATACTGGCACAAGAGAATGCATGGATGTTAAGCTTTTAGACGACGATTATGATTATAATTGCATTATTGAAAAGCTTAATAAAGGCTTGCCAAAAGATGTGCAAATATTTGAGGTTACCGAGCCTGTTATGAAGCCTAAAGATGTAGAGTTTGCCTCATATGAAATAGAAATAGAAGAGACTGGAAAAACATTTGACAAAATAAAAGAATTGCTTGAAAGAGAAGAAATAATTGTATCAAAGAGAACAAAAAAAGGAACAAAAGAAATTGATATTAAATCACACTTTAGCAATATGGAAGTTGAAAGAGTTGAAAATACTGTAAAATGCAAAATGGTATTGCCATCAAGCAATAACGGAAGTATTAACCCCAGGTTGTTTTTTGATGTTTTGGGTAATGAATGTGAAGAGAAACTTTTTATATCTACTTGCAGAACAGACTGCTATAACATAGATATGAAAGAGTTTAGATGATATCATATGTGCTTTAACTTGTGTAGTTAATGCTTGATTTGTTAAAAATAAAATGATATAATAATTGGATATTGATATAAAGGATGAGGGAATATGCATTGGTCACAACAAATAGCAAGCAAAATAATTGAGAGAAATCCAAATAAAGAAGAATATGTGTGTGCCGCTGGCATTAGTCCGTCGGGCTCGGTTCACATAGGTAATTTTAGAGATATAGCCACAAGCTACTTTGTGTGTAGAGCACTGCGTAAAATGGGCAAAAAGGCAAAATTGCTTTTCTCTTGGGACGATTTTGATAGACTTAGAAAAATTCCTGTAAATGTTAAAAACTTATGCCCAGAGGATAAAAACTATATGGACGACTGCATAGGTAAACCGTATGTTGATGTTGCAGACCCTTTTAACAACCATAGCAGTTGGGCAGAGCATTTTGAAAAAGAATTTGAAATTGCTTTAGAGAAATTTGGAATAGCCGTAGATTTTCGTTACCAAGCAAAAGAGTACCGTAGCGGAAGATATAAAGCACAGATAATTCACTCGCTTAAAAATCGTGGTGAAATTTTTGACATACTAGACAGTTTTCGCTCGCAAGACGCAACAGAAGGTGAGCGTGAGGCATATTACCCTGTTAGTATTTACTGCGACACTTGCGGAAAAGACACAACCACTGTAACATCACTTAGTGAAGACTGTACACAAGCAGACTACACTTGTGCATGCGGGCACAGCGGTAAGTTTAATTTTAATGATAACCATAACTGCAAACTAGCTTGGAAAATTGACTGGCCTATGCGTTGGCTAGAAGAGGGTGTAGACTTTGAGCCAGGTGGTAAAGACCATGCATCTCCTACTGGCAGTTATCAAACAAGTAGAATTATTGCATCTAAAATATTTAATTACGACGCACCTATGTTTCAAGGTTATGAGTTTATAGGAATAAAGGGAAGTGCAGGAAAAATGAGTGGCTCAACAGGGCTTAACCTAACTCCTGAAACCTTGCTTAAAATATATCAACCTGAAGTTATACTTTGGTTGTACTCAAAAACAGACCCTACAAAGGCATTTAATTTTTGCTTTGATGATGAAATATTAAGACAATATTTTGAGTATGATAAAATGTATGCAACTTGGAAAAACGGAACAGATGACGACTACATTAACAGCATAATGTACAACACTACTGTTAATAACCGCGAACCTCAAACAGTTGCGATGTCTTCTCTTGTTAATTTTGGCTCTATTGTAGATTTTAATGTGCCTATGCTTGAGACAATTTTCGAGAAAATGGGAACTCCTTACAAGCTAAACGAGTTCTCAGAGAGACTAGAGCTTGCTAAAGTATGGTTAGAGCAATGCTCGCCTGAGAGCATGAACAAACTTTTAGAAAAAAGAAATTGGGCACACTACGACACCATGACCGAAGAAGAGAAAAAAATGGTTAAAATGCTTGAAGAGTACCTAAAAAAAGGTGGCTACAACCTAGACGAGCTGAATTCATTTTTATACTCAGTGCCTGTAAGTGTTTACGGTGAGCTTGATGTAAAAGACAAAAAAAGAATTCAAGCTAAATTTTTTAAAGATGTATACAGTTTAATAATAGGTAAAGAAAGAGGCCCTAGGCTTTATTTATTCTTATTCGCTATAGATAGTAAAAAATATGTACACCTGCTAGACTTTACAGGTGAGAGAGAAGTAGTAGAAGAAATAGTAGAAGAAGTAGTGCAAGAGACTCAACAAGAGATAATAGAAAATGACCCTATAGAGCCAATTAAAGAAACAATAAACATTGAAGATTTTACTAAAATAGACTTGAGAGTGTGCCTTGTAAATGCCTGTGAGGTGGTTAAAAAGTCTCGCTCGCTACTAAAGCTTACTTTGTTTGACGGAATAGCAGAGAGAACAATAATATCAAGCATTAAAGAGTATTATAAGCCAGAAGAACTAATTGGTAAAAAAATAATTGTTATAGCAAACCTTGCCCCTAGCAAATTTTCAGGAGTTGTAAGCGAGGGAATGCTTCTAGCTGGCACAGCAAACAGCTGTGGCTGTAAAGTTATTATTGTAGACGACAGCATACCTGCTGGAACGGCAATTTGCTAAAATTAAATAAATTGTACTGAAAGGACAAATGTGATGAAAAGATTAGAAATAAAATGTTTATATGATGATATAAAGGCATATAGCTCAAAAACAGTAACAGTTTGCGGTTGGGCTAGAACAATTAGAGACTCAAAAACCTTAGGCTTTATAGACTTAAACGACGGCAGTTGCTTTAAAGGTGTACAAATTGTATTTGAGGCAGATAAAATAAGCAATTTTGCTGAAATAGCTTCTCAAAACGTAGGTGCTTCTTTAACTATAACAGGTGAGGTTATACACACCCCTGAGGCAAAACAACCTTTTGAAATTCATGCTAATGAGATAAGCGTTTTGGGCACATCAACCGCTGATTACCCGTTACAGAAAAAGCGCCATAGCGTTGAGTACTTACGAACAATAGCTCATTTAAGACCAAGAACAAACCTATTTAGTGCAGCTTTTAGGGTTCGCTCAGTTGCGGCATATGCAATTCACAAATATTTTAACGAAAACGGCTTTATTTACGCCCATACACCAATTATTACAGCAAACGACTGCGAGGGCGCAGGTGAGATGTTTAAAGTTACTACATTAGATATGGAAAATCCTCCGAAAACAGATGATGGCAAAGTAGACTATAAAGAAGATTTCTTCCAAAAACCGGCGTCGTTAACAGTTTCTGGCCAACTTAATGCAGAGTGCATGGCTATGGCTTTTGGCAAAACTTACACATTTGGCCCTACTTTTAGGGCAGAGAACTCATACACAACGCGCCATGCGGCAGAGTTTTGGATGATAGAGCCTGAGGTTGCATTTTTTGACTTAATAGACGACATGGACCTTATTGAAGACATGATTAAGTATGTTACTAAATATGTTTTAGAAACTTGCCCTCAAGACATAGAGTTTTGCAATCAATTTGTTGAAAAAGGTTTGATAGACAGACTAAATCACGTTATTAGCTCTGAGTTTGCAAAGGTTACTTATACAGAGGCTATGGAGATTTTAGAGAAAAACAACGACAATTTTGAATATAAAGTAAGCTGGGGTGTAGACATTCAAACCGAGCACGAGAGATATTTAGCAGAGACCTATTTTAAAAAGCCTGTGTTTGTAACAGACTACCCTAAAGACATCAAAGCTTTTTATATGAGAATGAATGACGACAACAAAACAGTAGCGGCAGTAGACTTACTAATGGCTGGCATAGGCGAGCTAGTAGGCGGAAGCCAAAGAGAAGAGCGATATGACATGCTTGTAAAGCGTATTGAGGATATGGGGCTAGAGGTAGAGGACTACAGCTGGTACTTAGACCTTAGAAAATTTGGTGGAAACAAGCACGCAGGTTTTGGTCTTGGATTTGAAAGATTTGTAATGTATTTAACAGGTATTGCAAACATAAGAGACGTTCTTCCATTCCCAAGAACAACAGGCGTTGCAGAGTTTTAGTTTTTAGAATCAGACAAATTAAGCGAAAAAACCATATGTTAAAGTCTTTTCACTTAATTTCTGTAGTG
>CAYJEZ010000098.1:4615-9456 GCA_964369215.1 uncultured Eubacteriales bacterium | reverse complement strand
CTATAATATTAAATAATCAAGAAAAACTAACACAAATTAAGCAAAAAACCGCACAGATTAAAGCTTTTTTACTTAATTTCTGTAGTGTTTTCTAAGTTTATTTACTATAATATTAAATAATCAAGAAAAACTAACACAAATTAAGCAAAAAACCGCACAAATTAAAGCTTTTTTACTTAATTTCTGTAGTGTTTTCTAAGTTTATTTACTATAATAAAAGAAGGTAGGTAGAAATATGGATATAAAAGAATTATTAGAGCAAGTGAAGTCTGGAGAGATGGACATTGATAAAGCTCAGCAAGAGCTAAAAAATTTACCATATGAAGATTTAGACTTTGTAAAAATAGACCACCACAGAAAACTTAGAAGCGGTTTTGGAGAGGTAGTTTTTTGCAGTGGCAAAGCAAATGAGCATCTTATAAAAATATATAAAAGCTTTTATGAAAAAAATACTGATGTATTAGGAACAAGGGCTAGTTATGAGCAATATTTAGCAGTAAAAGAGCAAGTTCCTACTGTAGAGTACGACGAGATGTCGAGAGTGCTTAAAATACAAAGTAAAAAAGTTAAAGGGGTAGGTCTTGTTGCTGTTTGCACAGGAGGAACATCTGATATTCCTGTTGCAGAGGAGGCAGCACAAACTGCTGAATTTTTTGGTAGCAATGTACTAAGGGTATATGATGTTGGAGTTGCCGGCATACACAGGCTTTTTTCTAAAATGGAAGATATACACAAAGCTAATTGTATAGTTGCGGTAGCAGGTATGGAGGGTGCACTTGGCGGAGTATTGGCAGGATTAGTAGATAAACCTGTAATAGCAGTGCCTACATCTATTGGTTACGGAGCTAATTTCGGCGGTTTATCTGCGTTATTGACAATGCTTAACTCTTGTGCAGAGGGGCTCTCGGTAGTTAATATAGACAATGGATTTGGTGCAGGTTATATAAGCACACAAATTAATAGGTTAGCTGGCAATTAATGTAGTTATTTGCAGTAATTTTTGTAATAAATGATTTTAAAAAATAATAAGGTGGGTTAATTTGTCATTAATTATTGACTTTTTGTCGAATAGTAGTAAAATGTGAGTATAATCTCTGCTAAGGTAGAGATATGGGTAGGCTTATTTGTATATAATTATCATTTATAGACAATGAAATGAAAGGGGTTGCGCCTAGTGAGAAAACATATAATTATTAGATTGATTACAATTATTTTGCTTACTTTGACTGTGCTTACTTTTGTAAGTTCACTACTACAAATTAACTTTGCCACTCAAAGCTTTACAAGAGCAGCAACGCTGCAAATAGATCAGATTATTGAAATATTAGACTCAAATGAAATAGAAATAGATATTTTAGCAGATGACTTAAAACAAGACTATCTTATTCGTGCACATGCAGCGTCTTATATGCTTCAACAAAACCCTGATATAATTGATGATATAGAAGAGTTAAAAAAAGTAGTAAATTTACTTCAAATAGATGAAATACATCTTTTTGATAAAGAAGGTGTAATATATGCAGGAACAGTTCCTGACTATATAGGATATAGCGTATATTCAGGAGAGCAAATTGGCTTTTTTGCTCCTATGCTTAACGATTACGATTTAGAGTTAGCACAGGATGTTACCCCAAATACAGTAGAGCAGAAAGAAATGCAGTACGTTGCTGTATGGAGTGAGGATAGAAAGCATATAGTTCAAATTGGTATTGAGCCGTTAAGATTGATTGATGCAATGGAAGAAACCGAACTTAGCTTTATTTTCTCACGACTTGCGCCTTCTCCGGGAACAATTATTTTTGCCTCGGATACAACTACAGGGCAGATTATTAGCTCTACCGATGAAAGCATAGTAGGAAAAAGTATTTATGAGCTATTTGGCTCTAATTTTGATATAGAAGACGAAAGAAGAGAAACAATATTTACTACTATAGGAGACATTGAAGGGCAAAGTTTATATAAAGAAACAGGTGATATTACAATTTCTCTTTTTGAGACAAACTCAGAGATATATGCCTTTGCTATTGAAAATAATATTATTTTAGCAATAATGGGAATTGCAATTGGATTATTAGTAATAGTGGGTATTTATATACTGCTTAATAAGGTAGTTTTAACAAACCTATTTAAACTAAGCGACGGAATGAGTGAAATAGCGGGGGGTAATTTACAATATAAATTACCTGTTCAAGGATTGCCTGAATTTAAAAAATTAACTGAAAATGTTAACTTTATGGTTCAAAGCATATTAGATACGACAGTAAGATTTTCGGCTATATTAGATTATGCAAATATTGAATTGGCGGTGTACGAGTGTAGGGCAGACAGAGTTATTGCCACAAGTAAAATAGGCGATATATTAGGATTGTCAGAGGCAGATATAAAATATTTGCTTTCAAATAAAGAGAGCTTTATTAAAGAAATACAAAAAATTATGGAAAATCCATATGAGAATGAAGAAGATACATTTACTTACGAATATAACAACATTATTAAATACTTAAAAGTGAAAATATACAGCCATAATGGTAATTATTGGGGTGTAATTATTGATGCAACAGACGATATTAATGAAAAAATTAATATGAAATTTGAAAGAGATGTTGATTTTCTTACAAATATTTTTAACAGGCGAGCATTTTTAGAAGCAATAGACAAACTTACAAAAACTCCAGAAGAAATAAAAAAGGCAACACTTATTATGCTAGACCTAGATAATTTGAAATTTGTAAACGATAATTGGGGGCATGAATACGGAGATAGATATATAAGCAGTGCGGCTCAGGTTTTAAAAGACTTTGATTATGATAAAAAAATAATTGCACGATTTAGCGGCGATGAATTTGTAATAATGATTTACGGAGCAGAGACAGAAGAGCTTTTGCAGTACCTAATTGACACACTTGAAAGAATGTTTGCACGAGCATTTATTTTAAAACCAGACGGAGAAACATATAATGTAGGTATATCAGGGGGTTATGCTTTTTACCCTGAGCACTCACTTAATTTTAAAGAGATTTTATTACTTGCCGACCAAACAATGTATGAGGTAAAAAGAGACGGAAAAGGTAGGTTTAAAAAATATATACCGTCTGATACTACAGATAAATAAATGTAATAAATTAAAGTGAAGCGATATAAATGGGCATTTTTTTCATTAACACACAATATTACAGAATTTAATAAGTGAGAAAATGTGGATATTAAGAAAAAATTTAGATTAATTTACTTGATATTGATATGCCCTGCCTGTATTATAGAAGATAAATAATATACATAATTTGAAAGGGGTTAGAACATATGACAAAACCAAATATAGTTTTTTATTTTGCAGACCAACAAAGGTGGGATACCATGGGTTGCTACGGGCAAAAACTTGATGTTACACCAAACCTAGACAAACTTGCTAAAGAGGGCACGCTGTTTTTAAACGCCTACACTTGTCAACCTGTGTGTGGTCCAGCAAGGGCAACTTTACAAACAGGTAAATACCCCACAGAAATAGGTTGCCATGTTAACGGAAAAGAACTTCCTTTAGATGTTAAAACTATAGCAAATTACTTTGATGAGAACGGTTATGAAACCTCTTATGTGGGTAAGTGGCATTTGGCGTCTAACCATGAAAAAAATTTAGATTATAGAATTACTGCAATACCAGAGGAAAGACGAGGGGGCTATAAAAGTTATTGGATGGCTGCAGACGTGTTAGAGTTTACCTCGCACGGATATGATGGTTTTGTATTTGATAAAGACAATAATAAGCACGATTTTATTGGATATAGGGCAGACTGTATTAACAACTACGCGATAAATTATCTACAAAATAGAGACAAAGAAAAGCCTTTTTTTATGTTTATAAGCCAAATAGAACCACATCACCAAAACGATAGAAACATTTTTGAAGGTCCTGACGGAAGCAAAGAGAAGTTTAAAGATTATGAAGTTCCTGGAGATTTAGTAGGAACAGGCGGAGACTGGAAAGAAAATTACCCAGACTACCTAGGCCAATGCAATAGCCTAGACTACAACGTAGGTAGGTTGGTAGATACCCTAAAAGACCAAGGCGTTTGGGAAAACACCATACTTATTTATACAGCAGACCATGGGTCACATTTTTGTACCAGAAATTCAGAGTACAAACGCTCTTGCCACGACGGTAGCACTCATATACCTATGATTATTACAGGCCCCGGATTTAATGGGGGCAAAGTGGTTGAAGATTTAGTTAGCTTAATAGATTTACCTACTACTTTACTAGACTGCATAGGTGTTGAAAAACCGGCTGACTACAGGGGCAGTTCACTTAAAAAGCTAGTAAGCGGAGAAGATACAAACTGGAAAAAAGAAGTGTTTATGCAAATTAGCGAGAGCCAAGTGGGTAGAGCTATTAGAACGGACAAATGGAAGTTCTCTGTTCGTGCAGACGGAGTTCCTAATAATCAAGCAGGCTCTACTGTTTATTATGAAGACTTTTTATACGACTTAGAGACAGACCCACACGAGAGAAACAACTTAGTAGAAAATAGTGATTATACTGAGCTTAAAAAAGAGCTTTCAAAAACTTTAATAAGAAGAATTACTGAGGCAGGAGAAGAAGCTCCTGAAATTTTACATAAGGCTTAATAGTGCTACTTAAAATAAGCCTTGCCCAAATGGCATAACACAACAGTGACGAAGTTTAATAGACATAAAAAGTAAGGAGCGCTCGTACAGTAACGCCCCTTACTTTTTTTGTACTTTTAAGTTTAAATAATAAATAAGTTAATTTATTATATAGTATATTAAGTTAGAAAACACAACAAACTTGTTAATAAAGCGTACAGTTAGTTTTTAGTGGCTAA
>CAYJEZ010000098.1:0-4515 GCA_964369215.1 uncultured Eubacteriales bacterium | reverse complement strand
TTAGAAAACACAACAAACTTGTTAATAAAGCGTACAGTTAGTTTTTAGTGGCTAAAGAATTAAATAATAAAAATAAACTTATTATTAGTACTGAGAAATTGTATTTTGTTTGTAACAAAAGAAAAAAACCTATTACAGCAAAAACAAAACAAAACACCACAGAAATAGCTAAACGTATTTTGCTAGAGACACCAATTGCCTGTAAAGCTCGCTCTCCGTCTAGGCTGTGTATAGGCAAAAGCTGAAAGCAAGCTATTATTAAGTTAACAGAAGCAAACTTGCTATTGCTAGTAAAAAATACGGCAAAAAGTAACATATTTGCAAGTGGTCCCGACACCGAAATAAAAAAGTCGTGCAATTTACTTAGCCGTTTGTCATCTGTAACTATATTCATTTCACATAGAGAAAGCCTAAGCTCTTTGATTGTTCCCCCACATAAAAATAGCACCAAAGCATGCGCTCCTTCGTGTGCTATTATACAGATAACGGACATAAACGAGTTATATCCGTTATCGATTAAAAACATAAGTGTTATGCTTGCTGCAAAATAAAAGCTAACGTTAATTTTAAGTTTTGCTATCTTAAAATTCAAGATTAAACGTCCTTTCAACAGTTAAGATACTTAGTTACTGCTTACCTTTTATGGCACTGTTAGGTTAAAATGATAAAAACTTTGATTTATTTAAAATATAGTCAAACCACTAAAATTATATTAAATCTTTGCTTACAAAAACCGCAAATTAAAGCTTTTATAACTTTTTTGATGATTTTGTAGTAGTTTGACTATAAAGCTATTTTTATGCATTTTTTATTAACAACTTAGCCGAAAAACTCTGGCAAAATATTTATCTCTCCGTCTTTTATTAGTAGAGTTTTGTCTGCAATTTCTCGGTACTCAGTAAAAAGAGAATTGTAGATATCTGGAAAGTATTCTTTAATAGCTATAAGTGTTGCAACTAAAATAAGGCATATAACAAACTGAGTGGTAAGCCATGAGAAAGAGACTTGTTTTTCTAAAACTTCAACTAATATCTCTTCATCTTCTTCTTGAGCACTAATTCTTTCAACTTCGCTAACGTCAAGCATTATAGAATAATACAAATGAGCCCGTTTGCGCCCTCATTTATAACCCTTTCAATTGTCTCGCGCATTTTATTTCGTGCATCTTCAGGCATTCTTATAAGCTTGCCGTGCATGCCCTCATTAACTAGCTCGTGAAGAGATTTGCCGAACATGTTAGACTTCCAAATATTACTTGGGCTTTCTTCAAATTCGTTCATAAGGTAAGCTATAAGGTCTTCAGACTGCTGCTCAGAGCCGACTATAGGTGTAAGTTCAGTGCATATATCGGTTTTCATCATATGTATTGAGCGAAGCAAACAGAAGTTTTATTTCTTCTATTTATTTCATAATGTATGCTTTCTTCAAAAATTTTAAAATACACTTTTAAGCTTACATTTTTTCTGTTGCCTGTTCCATAAACCTCTATTCTGTCGAGTATAGTGTCTATTATAGAGTTATCAAAGCCGTCTTTAAATTCAAGTTCGTTAGCTATGCTGTCACTTAATACTTTGATTGTGCTAGCCAACTCTTTGTTCTTTTCTTCATCATATTCAAGCTTATTAATTTTTAGTTTAGATTTTTTTATCTCCTCATTAAAAGAGTTATTACGTTTTTTAAACTCGTTGTCGCTAAGAGCTCCTTTTATGCTTAAATCAAGCAGCTTGTCTTTTTTTATTTCTATATTTTTTATATCGAGCTGAAGTTTTTCCTTTTCTACTTTATTTGTAGACTCACTGCCTATTGTGGAGTATATTTTTACAAGGTCATTTATAATTGCAGATTTCTCTATTTTAAGGCTGTTATAAGCGTCTTTCATAACCTCGTCAAGCTCGGTAGTATAAAGAACAGGTAAAGAGCACCCTGCCTTACCCTTCTCATAATACAGCTTACACTGCCATGCCTCTTTATTGCCTGACTTATACCTAAAAAGCGTTCGGTGATAAAAAACCTTATGCTCACCACACACAATTTTACAGCTGTACTTATATTTGTTGTCGTAGCTTGTTTGCTTGCAAGACTTACTATTTTCACTTCTCTTGCTAAGTATTTTATTTGCTTTGTTCCATAATTCTTCACACACTATAGGCGGAACTTTATCTTCATCTTTATACATAACCCATTCGCTATCGTCGAACACCTTTCTATCATTTGAGCGGTAATCGTATTTTTGACTTTTTTTTCCACAGTAGTAGCCTTTATATTTTGGGTTTTTAATTATATTTTTGACGGTAGTAAACGAGAAGTTTTTATCTTTTGCCGTTTTAATTCCAGCATTTTCAAACACTTTACATATTGCTCTAACGCCAAGTTTTTCTACCGCATAAAGCTCATAAATTTGTCTTACAATCTCCGCTTCTTCAGGCACTATAACTAATTTGCCGTTTTGTTTTGTATAGCCCCAAATTTTACTGTTGCCAAGTACTACGCCATTTTCAATTGCCCTTTTAAAACCAAACTTTACTCGTTCAGAGATTTTACGAACCTCGTCTTGTGCAATGCTCGACATTATTGTAAGCCTTAATTCGGCGTCAGGCATAAGTGTGTTTATATTGTCTGTTTGAAAAATAACACCTACACTACTTTTTAAAAGCTCTTGTGTATACATAATGCTATCAAGAGTACTTCTGCTAAATCTTGATATCTCTTTAGTAATAATTAGCTCAAACTTGTTTAACTTAGCATCGTCTATCATTTTTAAAAAAGATTCTCTTTTTGTAACGCTTGTGCCGCTCAAAGCCTCGTCAATATAACCATCTACATAAGTCCAGTTAGGTCTTCCTTTAATAAATTCTTTATAGTAGCTTACTTGATTGTTAAGCGAATGAGCTTGCTCGTCTGAACCTGTAGATACCCTTGCATAAAAGGTTACTTTTAAATTTATGTCGTAAATTGATTTGCCCATGCTTAGCTCTTTTCTTAAATCGTAAATATCCATTTAACTGCCTCCTTATTTTTTTTGTGGCACTGTTAAGTTAAAATAATGAAATTATTGGTTTTCTTAATAATAAAGCAATTTTTTCTCTTTTCTTTTTCCTCCCCATCAAAGGCGGGGAGGAAAAAGAAATATAAAGATTATTTTCATATTAAGTTAACAAAGCCATTTTTGTTTATTAGCAACTGTATTAAATTTCAGCTTGTCATAAAACCTACTGTTCAAAAAAATGGAGTTAAACTTTTAATCTTCTCAATTGTGATAAAACGCTATACCTTTTTTGACAGCATGAAAAATTTTATGTTTTGTTAATTTAACAAAGGTAAACTTACAAGATTTGTCTTGTAAATTTACCTTTGTTTTATATTATGAATTGTGCATACTCATTTAATATTATAGTTATTAAACTTAAAAAAACTTACACAGAACAAGTGAAAAAGCTTTAATTTGTGCGGTTTTTCGTTTGAGTTCTATTAGTTTTTCAAGTTAAATGACTATATTTACGCTACTGATTTTAATATACACTGCTTGGCTTTTACATACATTTCTTCACTTATATGTTTGTTTTCATATAATCGTCTGTTAATAAATAACTTTATCTCAGTTATAAAAAGCTGCCTTTGTTCTTCTTTAACATTAAATATTTGCTTGTCCATTCAGTATAAGTCCTTTCTTTTGTAGTTAATTACTATGTAGGTTAAATAAGAGATTGATGAAGGTGCTAACTTATTTATTAATACTATGAATGTAATATTAATAATATTCTTAATATTGAAATAATAAGTAATGTTAGAAAATAGTTGTTATGCTTGTTATCACTTACAATACTACATATAGTCATGCTAATAAAAAAATAACAACACAAAAACAGCTACTTATATAAAATACAAGCCCCAATGGCAGTTTAAAATTCACCATATGGGGCTTGTTATTTATATAAATATTCTTTTTTATAGTAAAAGCGCTTAAAAAGCATTGCAAAAAGAGCAAAAATACCTTTACATTCTATTTATTAGTTTATTGATGTGTATATTGTAAAAGGGTTTTATCTCCTTCTTAGTAGAGTTGCTTTTAAATCTTGTTTTGAGTTTGGAAAAATAATAAAATTTATAAATAAAATAATTGTAGTGTTTAAAAACAGTAAGCTTAGCGCACCTATAAATACAGATATAAAAGATATAGGTAGATATGGAATAACTACTAAATTCCAAAAAACAATTAAACCTATAGCTAACAATATGTTTATTAAAACAATTTTTATTATACCTTTAAGTTTTTTAAATATTTTAATATGCACATAGCTTATTTCGCATATATTTAATAATAAAGCAGTTAATAAAACAGAAATTAATATTCCATAAAAGCCAATTAAGCTTGACAATGTTATTAATAAAAGCATTAAAAATATAAATGCTGCTATTTGTATGTTTCTTGATATTTTAAATTTGCCAGACATATATAAATATATTCATGATGGTATATGGCTAATTTCAAAAAAGGCAGTTGCCGATAATAACATA
>CAYJEZ010000097.1:0-9698 GCA_964369215.1 uncultured Eubacteriales bacterium | reverse complement strand
AAAAGGCAAAACGAAGAAGAGGGCGCTAATTTTCAGCTTGTGTGCTATAGGGCTACTTCACCAGACCACGAGACTGTTGTAAATGTAGACAACGAGGCACAGGGCGAGAGTTGCTCTTTTGTTTACTGGGTGGCAGGTGCTCTTTCTAGCTGTAGTGCAGGGCAAAGCCTTACCTCTAAAATATATGACGGCGAGTTAAGTATAGACACAAGTCATACTCAAACACAGCTAAAACAGGGCATTTTAGAGGGCAAATTTATGCTTCACAATGTAAATGGTGTGCCTAAGGTGCTTAAAGATATTAACAGCTTAGTAAGTTTTAACGACGAAAAAGGGCAAGACTTTTCTTCTAATCAAACTGTTAGAATTTGCATGGGTTTATCTTCTGACATAGCTACTCATTTTAACGAGTACTACCTTGGTAAGGTGCCTAACGATGAGAGTGGCAGGATATCTTTATGGAATGATTTGTGTAAAATTTTAACAGCTTACGAGAGCGAAAGAGCGATAGACAGCTTTAGCCCAGAAGATGTTGTAGTTAGTGTGGGCGAGGATAGAAGAAACGTGCTTTGCTCTATAAATGGCCTTAAAATATCGGGCGCTATGGAGAGCCTATATATGAATATTGTTATTATTTAGGAGGAATTAATTTGAGCACGATAATGAAAGCAATGGATACTATTTCGGGCGCTTTGGCTACTGCCTATGTAAGCATTAATGGCGTAAGGTATAATATGATGCAACTTTACTCTTTTGAGGCAAAAATGGAGGTAAAGACCACCGAGATTAGTATTTTAGGCAAAACAGGCAAAGGTAATAAGCCAGACGGTTGGAAAGGCACTTGGAGCGGTAAGGCTCATTATAATCAGTCTGTTTTAAGAGAGATGCTGCTTGAGTATAAAAGAACAGGCGTTTTGCCTAGCATGGATATTCAGGTTAGCAATAAAGACTTAAGCTCTGCGGCAAAGGAGCAAATAATTATTCTTAAAGAGTGCATAGCCTTAGGTGGCGTTATTGCAAAATTTGACGCAGATAATCAGGTTTTAACAGAGGAGATAACAGGCACATTTGACGATTGGGAAATGCCTGTTAAGTTCTCTTTACTTAATGGTATGTAGGGCTAAATTTATTAGAGGGTGCGAGGGGTAATGTTTATTATTAATCGCACTCTTTAAACTTTATGAAAGGCAAATAAATATGAACTTACAAGGTTTTTTTGCGCAAAATGCTTTAAAGCCACAAAAGCAAAGCTTCATGGTATCTAAGCGTTTTACTCATGAAGATAAGGCTATTTTGTGGGACTTAGGCTGTATTAGCGCAATGCAAAACAACGAGATAAAAATGCAGTGTTTTTTAAGCGACGGAAGTTTTAACACGGGTAAATATCAGGCTATGCTTATAAGCGCTTGCACTCTTTACCCTAATTTAAACGACATTAATTTACAAAACTCTTACAGTGTGCACACGGCAGAAGAACTTATTGGGGCAATGCTTACCCCTGGTGAGTTTGAAAGCTTAAGTAACAAAGTTTTTGAAATTAACGGATTTAGCAGTGAAGAAAGCTTGGTAGAACAAGCAAAAAACTAATAAAAGGAGGCGATAAAGACGCTGTTTATGCTTATTATTGCCTCCTTGAATTCGGTATTAAACCCAGTGAATTTATTAGGCTTAGCCCATGTGAAAAAGCCTTTTTAATTGCAAGTATAGACATAGCGAAAGTGAGAGGTGATTAACTATGTACACTGATATAGTAAGAGAATACATGCCCTCTTTTATAGAAATAACAAAAGCTGCAATAAGCTCGCTAAGCCCTGTAAAAGCGCAAAAAGAGAGCGGCTTAACAAGGTTTGAGAATATAAGCAAAGTTGTAAATTCTTCAGTAATAAGCCCTAAAAACTACTACTCGTCATCTTCTAATATTATCAACGAGAATATTAACACACAAAGTAGTTTTTACAAAAACTCTTTAATAATGAATAGTGAAAATAATAGCTTAAGTGGCGAGTACACAGCTAATGCAGGTGTGAGAAACTTAGTAGAAAAAAGCGAAAAAGAGCTTAAGGGTATTAAAGAGAGTGAAAGCACGCAAAATAGAGGCGTTTATATTGATATGACAGGCATGAACAACTACATTAACACAGAAAATGACATAGACGACTTTATTTTAAAGCTTACAAATAAACTAGAGAGCTCGCTTAATGCCTGTGGCGAGGGGGTGCATATTTAATGTATAAGTTTTATTTAGAAACAACTATGCTACCTGTAGCTCCCTCGGACATAACGATTAAATGCCAAAACAAAAACGAAATAGTTAATTTATTAAACGAGGGCGAGCTTAATGTTTTAAAAAAAGCCGGACTTAGAGAGTATAGCTTTAAAGCTTTAATACCTGCAAAAGAGTATAATTTTACTTATTATCCAGCAGGGTTTATAAGCCCCATGTACTATTTGGCACAGTTTGAGACCTTAAGGCAAAGTGGAGCTGGTTTTGACTTTACAATTATTAACACACAGGGGCAAAACCACATTAACGAGAGAGTAAGCCTAGAGCACTATAATGCAATAGAGCTCTCTGACGGAGACTATTATGTGGACTTTATTTTAAAGCAGTACAAGTACTTTAGCACAAAGGTGGTAGAGATTGATGACGAGCTTTTAGGTGGAGGTGGCAGTGAAGAGGGGACTCCTCAGCCACCACCCACAACAACTCCACAAATAACATACACCATAGTAACAGGAGATAATTTAATTAGCATAGCAAGAAGATTTTACGGAAACGACGCTATGTGGGAGACGATTTACTGGGCAAATAAAACTTTGCTTGATAACGTTGCTTACAGCAGAGGTTACCCAATGGGCACAGGTTACAGGTGGATTTTTCCGGGCACTACTATAATTTTACCTTAAAGGAGGGCTTTTATGTCATGCAGAGTACTTAAAAGCAAAGACTATAAAATTACATATGGCTACAAAAGCTCTCATCAGGCGGTAGATATTATAGGAAGTGACGGAGGGCTTGACACAATTGTAGCACACTCAGAGGGCGTTGTAGAGTGGTGCCAAAGTGGAATACCAAACGCACAGGGCTCTAGTGGAAACAGAAGCTACGGAAACGCAGTGAAAATACGCCACCCAAACGGATATAAAACCCTTTATGCACATATGAGCAGTATTTATGTAAGCACAGGGCAAAGCGTAAGCAAGGGTCAAAACCTAGGATACATGGGAAACACGGGCAACAGCTATGGCTCGCATTTGCACTTTGAGGTAAGGCTTGCAAACGACAGCCGAGTAAGCCCAACTACATATTTAAGCTCTAGTCTTCCCAATATGTCAGAGGCGACAGGTGGCACAAGCACTGCGACAAATGTAAGCATTGAAGAGGTAAGGGTTTTAGGAGAGACCAGCACAGTGCAAGAAAAAGAGGGTGGATATGTAAGGCAAATAAGTGTAAACAGTAGCTCGTATGAAATTCTTATTGAAAGTGGATTAAATGTTTACATGCCTGTTGTTTTAGATAGCGTTAAGCTTGATTTCACAAGACAGCAAGCGCCAACTGCGCTAAGCTTTACCTGCCTTTTAGACAGTGAGTTAAAACATGAAAGAGGAAATGCAGTAAGTTTTAGATACAAGGGTGAAAACATTTTTTACGGTTACATATTCTCTATTACTCAAACAAATAGCTCTACTGTAAATATTTTATGCTACGACCAACTTAGGTATTTTAAAAACAAAACTGCCTACTCGTACTCGAATAAAAAATACAGCGACTTATTAAAAGAGGTGAGTGGCTTTTACACTCTTAAATTAGGCGAGATAGAAGACACCTCGCACCTAATTGGAAGAAGGCTAGAGCAGTGCAGTATTTTTGAGATGCTATCAAACGCTAGCGATGAGACCTTTAGTAAAACAGGCAAGTTGTTTATTCTTTACGACGACTACGGCAAAATTTGCCTTAAAGACATGTTTAACATGGTCGTGCCCATTTTGCTAAGTGAAGACACTGTGGGTAGCTTCTCTTACACTAGCGACATAGACTCTAACACCTACACAAAAATTAGCTTGTCGAGAAATAACCACGACACAGGTTACAGAGAGCTTTTTTTACAGCACAACGAAGAAGCACAAAAAAAGTGGGGCGTATTAGAGCTTAATGAAACTGCAAACGAGCTAAGCGACTTAGAAATTAAAAATATGCTAGATACCTTAATAAACACATACGGCAAAGAGACTAGTAGCCTTACAATTAATAAATGCCTTGGAGACATTAGGGTAAGGGGTGGTGTTTTGGTGGTTGTAGAGCTTAATCTAGAAAATAAAAAAGAGAGAGTGCTTATGCGAGTAGAGAAAGCCGAACATGTTTTTAAACAAGGCATACATTACATGAATTTACAGCTTGTGAATATTTAAAAGATTGGAAGTGAGACAATGCTACCAGAAAATAGCGGTGTGCTGTCGTCTGGAATAAGCCTAAAATCAGAGCCTATAGGCCTTACTTACAAAATACAAAACGGCAAAATTGTGGGAATGTGCGAAGGAAAAGAGGCTTTAATGCAAACGATAGAGCACATACTTAAAACCGAGCGTTTTGGCTATGGTATTTACTCTTGGAACTACGGAAACGAGCTTTTAAGCCTTATGGGTTTAAGCGATGAGCTTGCTAAGGCAAGGGCAAAAACAAAGGTGAGCGACGCACTGCTTACAGACAACAGAATTATAAGTATTGGCGAGTTTGACATTAAAATTAGCGACAGAAGCCTTTATTTAAATTTTGAGGTAAATACAATTTACGGTGACATTAATTATACTGATAGTATTATTTAAAAGGAAAGGTAATAAAATGTTTGAGCATTTAAGGGAGATTAATAAAGTTTATGAAGATGTTGGTTATACTTATAGTATTATTTGAAAGAGGAGGTAATAAGAATGTTTGAGCATTTAAGCGAGCTTAATACAGTTTATGAAGACGTTAGTTATACTGATAATATTATTTGAAAGAGGAGGTAATAAAAATGTTTGAGCATTTAAGCTATGACACCATACTTAAAAGAATGCTTAGCGCAGTGCCAGAAAATATAGATAAACGTGAGGGCTCTTTAATAATGAATGCACTTGCTCCTGCTGCTATGGAGGTTTACATGCTTTATTTTGAGCTAGAGAGTGTTATTAAAGAGAGCTTTGCCGACACACAAAGCAGAGATTATTTGATAAGGCGAGCCAAAGAGAGGGGGATTTCTCCTTTAGAGGCAAGCCACAGTATTTGGACTGCAAGAATTACCGGAGAGGTAGAAATTGGAGCTAGGTTTATGTCTGGCGAGTTAAGCTTTGTTTTAACAGAGCAGACAGACATTAACGAGTACAGCCTTAGTTGCGAACAAAGCGGAAGCGTTGGAAACGAGGTGAGCTCAGGGCTTTTACCTATTGATAATGCAGATAAAATAATATCTTGCGAGATGATAGACATTAAAGCACCAGCTAGAGATGAGGAAGAGACAGAGGCTTTTAGACAAAGGTTTTTAAGTAATTTACAAGCCGTTGCCTTTGGTGGAAATGTAAGCGACTATAAAGAAAAGGCACTTTCTATTAGTGGGGTTGGCGGAGTTAAGGTGCAGCCAGTTTGGAACGGCGAGGGAACTGTAAAGCTTATTGTAGTAGGCAACGACAACAAGGCTTTAAGTGAAGAGAGAATTGCAGAAATTCAAAACATTTTTGACCCTGTGTATGGTATGGGTATGGGGCTAGCGCCAATAGGCCACATATGCACGGTAGAGAGCGTTAAGACGGCGAATGTAAATGTTAGCGTTAATTTAAGCACCGATTATACAGAGGGTATACTTGAGAAAGTTACAAGTAAAATAGACGAGTATTTTGAGAAGCTTGTCTCTAACTGGAGCAACTCGGGCAGTATTACAGTTAGAATAAGCCAAATAGAGGCCTCTATACTAGATATTGAGGGCGTGTATGACGTTAGTGGAACTACAATTAACGGCACACAAAACAATTTGGTTTTACCTTCTGACACAATTGTTTTAAGGGGTGAGGTAGATGCACAAATTACATAGTCATTTGCCAGAGTTTTTAAGCTCTATTTATGAGTTTGACGAACTTTTAAAGGCAGAGCAGATAGAGGTAGATGCACTAAGGTATGAGGCTGAGAAAATAGAGCAAAATGCATTTGTTAATACAGCAGACGAGTATGGTTTAACGAGGTTTGAAAAACTATATGGTATTAGTAGTTCTTCGCATTTAAGCCCCGAAGAAAGACGATTTATTTTAAAGTCAGTTATGGCGGACAACGTGCCCGTAACGCTTAACAGTCTTAAAAATTTACTAAGTGGTATTTGTGGTGAAAGTGGTTACAGTGTAGAGATAGATAGGTATACCATAAATATAAGCCTTGTTTTACCGAGTGTAAGTTCAGAAAAAGCAGTTAAAGCCATGTTATCTCGAATTATTCCTGCAAACATGGTTTTAAATATCAGCGTAGACTACAGTGATATTATGAAGATGAGGTTGGGTGGATGAAATGGCCGATATTTTAAGCATAGTTAAAAAAATAGCCATAGAGGCAGTAGAGTCAAGCTCGCCCACACAGGTTTACTCGGCTAAAGTTGAAAGCATTGCACCTTTTAGCGTAAGCATTGACAACGGATTTAAACTTGGAGAAGAATTTCTAAGTTTGTCGGCACATATTAAACAGCTTATTTTGTTAGGAGACGTAGCAGAGGGTAGCGTTGTAAGCCTTATGAGAGAGCAAGGCGGACAACGCTTTTTAGTTATTGACTTACTGCCAGACAAAGACTGGGTTCCCTCGCAGGCTGGGCAAGGCGAAAAGGGTGACACAGGAGAGCAAGGACCGCAAGGAGAGCAAGGCGAAAATGGAGTAGATGGAAAAAGTGCAAAATTGTTTTCGTTGTCTAGTAGCGCTTATACTGTAGCTTACAGCGATTTAAACGAGCCTAAAAGCAGTGAGAACATAGTTATAAGTGCAAAAAAAGAGAATTTAAGTGCGAACACTGTTTGGTACACAAGCCCTAGTGCAGAGCTTGTAGGAAGTGGCGACACAAAGACACTTTCTCCAACTTTTTTTAAAAATAACAACCATATAAAAATTACTGCAACTTGTGAGGGTTACAGCGACACTGTAAGCATTATTAAGGTTGTTGACGGAGACAACTCTTTTTCTGTTGTTTTAACAAACGAGAGCCACAGCTTTTTAGGAGACGAAAACGCTGCTTTAGAGGGAGAAACTTACTGCGATGTTATTGTTTTTAAAGGAGAGCAAAGGGTAGTGGCTTTAGTGGGGGCACTGCAAAATTTGCCACTTGGAATAAACTATACAATAGAGCAAAACGCCACAATAAGCCCCAGAATTAAGTTTAATGTAAGCGAGGGCATGAGCACTAAAATGGGTGTTATTGATATACCTATTACCGTGGAAAATCAAGTTTATATTAAAAATTTCTCTTTTAGTCTAAGTCTTAAAGGTGAGGTAGGCGTGGGAATCTCAGAGGTGATAGAGCAGTACTGCTTAGGCTCTTCTAAAACCACCGAGCCTGTTAGCGGTTGGAGCACCGTAATGCCACAATGGCAAGCAGATAAGTACATATGGGCAAGAAGCGAAATAATTTATAGCGACGGCACAAAGGCTTACTCTAAGGCGTACTGTGACAGCTCTTGGGAGATAGGTGTTTTCTCTTTAGACGTTGAGTATTATTTGTCTACTAGCGCTACTGTTTTAAGTGGTGGAGAATGGACAACAACTGCTCCAGCGTGGCAAAACAATAAATTTATGTGGACAAGAACAGTGAGCAAAGACGCAAAAGGAGGCATAATTAAAACCTCTAACCCAAGCTGTATTGCAGGTGCAAGGGGCGAGACAGGTATGGGGGTAAACAGTATAAGTACCGAGTATTACTTATCTAGCTCTAAAGAAGAGCTTTTAGATTCTAGCTGGACAGACATTAGGCCGGCGTGGACTTGCAGCAAGTTTTTATGGCTTAGAACTGTAATTGTTTACTCTGATGAAAGTGTGGTTTATTACGACATTCACTGCGACAACGACTGGCGAGAGATAATTGATGAAGAGCTGCTTCCTCTTATAGAGCGAAATGCTACTAACATAGAGAAAACTGCAGATGAGATAAGGCTAGAGGCGTCTTCTACATATGTTAGGGGCGACGACTTTGAAACCTATAAAGAAACTGCAATAGAGCTTACAAGCGAGCAGATTGAATTTGTAAGAACAAGTATTAGTGAGAGGCAAGACGAGATTGAAAATACCGTAAGTGCAAATCAAGAAGAGCTAAAAGAGTACATAAGATTTAACGGTGCAGAAATTAGCCTTGGCAGAACAGACAGTAAGTTTGGAACAGTGCTTGATAACGAGGAGCTGAAGTTTACAGAAAATGGAGAGAGAATTGCATATGTTTCTAATCAAAAGCTTAATATAAAGAATGCCCAGATAGAAAACGAGCTAAGGGTGCAAAACTTTGTTTTTAAACAAAGAGACAACGGAAATTTCTCTTTAGTTTTTGTAGGAGAGTAAGAAAAATTTTCTTTAAATTTTAATGAAAGGAGGGTTATTAAATGGAGTATCTTATTACTACGGTGCTTGCAATGGTGGTGTCTTTTTGCTTCTCTTTAATAAAAGTGTGGAGCTCTAGCAAAAAAGAGGCTCAGCAAACTGCCGAAGAAACCACTACTATTATTGTAAAGCTAGAGACTATATCTAGTGGAATTAAAGATATTAAGTGGGAACTTAGCAATGTAAAAACCGAGATAAAAAACCATGAGGCCAGACTTATCAAATTAGAGGAACAACGAAAGAACTGTCAGCATATGATGGGAAGAAGCTAGTTGAATAGTGAAAGGAAAATGTAAATATGAATAAAATTAACTGGACTGTAAGACTTAAAAATAAATATTTTTGGCTTGGTATTATTCCAGCTGTTTTAATGCTTATACAAGTTGTTGCAAACACCTTTGGCTTAGAGTTTGAGACACTTGATTTAAACGAAAACCTTACAAATATAGTAAATTCGGTTTTTGTGGTGCTCGCAATAGTAGGTATAGTTACTGACCCAACAACAAAAGGGTTTGGAGACAGCCAAAGGGCTATGACTTATGAAGAGCCTAAAGGCGATGATTAACAGTATAACTTTGTAAGACTTTGAAAGGAAGATATTAATTATGATTTCAATAAGAGAAAACTTAGTAAGCCCTTCAAAATATAGTGTTAAGTGCCCGTACTCTATGACTCCTGAGTTTATAGTAATGCACAACACTGCAAACGACGCCTCTGCTTGGAATGAGGTAAGTTATATGATAGGCAACGACAATCAGGTATCTTACCACTATGCTATTGATGACAAAGAGGTAGTGCAAGGCATTCCAGAGAATAGAAACACATGGAACTCTGGCGACGGAGGCTACGGCGACGGAAACAGAAAAGGCTTATCGATAGAAATTTGCTACTCGAAAAGTGGTGGAGCAAGATTTGACGCTGCAGAGAGAAACACAGCAGAGTTTGTAGCACAGCTTTTAACAAAGTACGACTGGGGTGTTGATAAAATTAAAAAACACCAAGACTTTAACGGAAAGTACTGCCCACACAGAACACTTGACATGGGTTGGGACAGATTTATTGCTATGGTAGAGAGTTATCTTAAACCTTTTCCTTATCAAGAAGAGAGCGA
>CAYJEZ010000096.1:0-9750 GCA_964369215.1 uncultured Eubacteriales bacterium | reverse complement strand
AAAACAGGTGTGTTTAAAAAAGCGTATCCTGATAGATTTTTTAACTGCGGAATAGCAGAGTGTAATATGATAGGCATAGCAGCTGGTCTTGCTTCTTGCGGTAAAATTCCATTTGCTGCTTCTTTTGCAATGTTCTCAGCTGGTAGAGCGTTCGAGCAAGTTAGAAACTCAGTATGTTACCCAAAACTTAATGTAAAAGTTGTTGGCTCTCACGCGGGTATATCAGTAGGCGAAGACGGTGCTTCTCATCAATGCTGTGAAGATATAGCTTTAATGAGAGTTCTTCCGGGTATGACCGTTTTAAACCCTTGCGACCACTACGAGATGATAGAGGCTGTTAAGGCTATGGCAGAGCATAAAGGACCTTGCTATGT
This sequence comes from uncultured Eubacteriales bacterium, assembly GCA_964369215.1. Taxonomy (GTDB): domain Bacteria; phylum Bacillota; class Clostridia; order Oscillospirales; family Acutalibacteraceae; genus SIG603. The sequence continues at coordinate 9,376 of CAYJEZ010000096.1, read as the reverse complement.
AAGGCTTGGCAGACTAGCAGTTGAAACAGTTACACATGATTTACCGGACTATAAATTTGAGCTTGGTAAAGGCATTACAATGAAAGACGGTAAAGACATTACCATAGTTGCTACAGGTTTACTGGTTAAAGAGGCTTTAGACGCTGCTAAAAATTTAGAGGCCCAAGGTGTTAGCGTTAGAGTTGTTAACATTCATACAATAAAACCGCTAGACGAAGAAATTATCATAAATGCAGCTAAAGAGACAGGCAAACTTATTGTATGTGAAGAGCACAATGTAATAGGCGGTTTAGGCGACGCTGTTGCAGACGTATTGTCAAGAAAATGCCCTACCCCTATGATGAAAATAGGCGTAAACGATGTATTTGGTCATTCAGGCCCTGCTCTTGATTTATTAAAACAATTTGGTTTAAGTGCTGAGAATATCGAAAAAACTGTAAAAGAGTTCTTAAGCTAAATTTATTAGTAATCAAAATACTATTTAATTTTTTACTTAAATAGTATAAAGGGCTATAGGGTAAAGTGAGTTTGCTTTATTAACGACCCTACCACTAGTATTTAATACTAAACCGTATTAAATACTAGTGGTTATATATTATATAGCATGTTTTTATTTAAGGTTTACTACTCCAAGCATAGGCTTGTTTATAAAGTAAATATTCTCAAAAATCGAAAGGACATTTTAAATAATGAAGAAAGTAAAAAAGCCCGTATTTTTTATCATTACTTTTTTAATTTTGGCACTATCTTATCTTTCTATATTTGGTATTTATACCACAGTTGATGAAGAGCAAGTGGCTATTATTAAAGGGGTTAACGATATTAGGTGGGGTATAGATATAAGAGGCGGTGTAGAGGCAACTTTTAGCCCTGCCGAGGGAGAAAGTGCAACGCCCGAGCAACTAGAGGCTGCAAAGTCTATTATTGAGCTTAGAATGGTATCTACCAATATTACAGACTACGAGCTTTATACCGACGTTAGCAATAACAGAATTATAGTAAGGTTCCCGTGGAAAAGTGGCGAGACAGACTTTGACCCTGAAGAGGCTATTAACGAGCTCTCTGCAACTGCTTTACTTACCTTTAGAAAATCTGACGAGTACTTAAACGAAGTAATAGGCGAAGACGGACTTCCTATATTAACCACACCTACAGGCGAGACAGCAGAGGTTATTTATGTTGAGGGTTCAGACGTAACAAAGGCAGAGGCTGGGGTTCAGCAAGACCCCAACACAGGTGCACAAGAATATGTTATATCTTTAGAATTCTCTGAAGAGGGCGCAGAAAAATTTGCCATAGCAACCGAGGAAAACATAGGCGAGCCTATTTCAATTTGGATGGACGATGTGCTTCTCTCTGCCCCTACAGTTAACTCTGCTATTACAGATGGTAAAGCGGTAATAAGCGGAAATTTCGACGCGGAAGAGGCAACTGCTTTAGCAGCAAAAATTCAAGGCGGTGCACTGCCTTTTAAACTAGAGTCGTCAAACTTTAAAACCATTAACCCAAGCCTTGGCTTACAATCTTTAGACGCTATGACTATTGCAGGCTCAATTGCATTTGTGTTAATTGCAATTTTTATGATAGTAGTTTTCAGGTTACCCGGTTTTGTTAGTGTTATAACGCTTATGGGTCAACTTGCACTCACTTTTGCGGCAATCTCTGGCTTTTTCCCTAACTTTAACAGCTTTACTATGACCTTGCCCGGTATAGCTGGAATTATACTGTCAATAGGTATAGGAGTTGATGCAAACATAATTACAGCCAGCCGTATTAAAGAAGAAATTTTAGACGGCAGAACTCTAGACGGTGCAGTACACAACGGTTGCGCTAACAGCCTATCTGCCATATTAGACGGAAACATTACAATTATAATAGTTGCAATTATGTTAATAGGCGTTTTTGGACCTAGCAATATATTGTCAAGAATATTTGGTGAGTCTACAACAGGTTCTATTTACTCATTTGGCTTTACTCTATTAATAGGCGTTGTAGGTAACTTTGTAATGGCTGTAGGCGCATCTAGGTATATGATTAAGTCGCTTTCTAGCTTTCCTAACTTAAGAAAAAAATGGCTATATGGAGGTAAAAAAGCATGAAAAAAGTAGAGTTTTACAAAAATAGAAAAATTTATTTTATTATATCTTTATCACTGCTTACCATAGGCTTAATTTTTAACATTATTTTTGGGGCTAAGCTTGATATAGAGTTTGCAGGTGGAGCAATTATACACTATGCGGTAGATGTAGAACTAGACCAAGAAGATGTAAAAAACACTGTAGTAGAAATTACAGGCAGAGATGCTCAAGTGCTAACAAGCACATCAATAGCAACAGGAGAAAACCAAATAACCGTATCTTTTTCAGGCAATGAGTCACTTAGCGTCGACGAGCAATTAGGGCTTGCAAGCTCACTTAGTGATGCTTACGACGGAACAAAATTTGAGGTTATAGAGTCAAGCTCTGTTGACCCTACTATGGGAGCTAAGTTTTTTCAAAAGGCTTTAATTTGTTTGGCAATTACAGTAGTGCTTCTACTTATTTATATCTCTTTTAGGTTTAGAAAAATAGGCGGTGCTGCAGCAGGTATTACTGCGGTTATAGCACTTGTTCACGACGTGCTTATTATTTATTTTGTGTTTATTGTTTTTAGAATGAGTATAGACGAAATTTTTATAGCAGTGCTACTAACAATTTTAGGCTATTCACTAAACGACACAATAGTAATTTACGATAGAATTAGAGAGAATAATTTATTATTCGGTAACAATAAAAGCCCTGAAGAGATTATGAACATTAGCCTTAACCAAACTTTAATGCGCTCTGTTTTAACCTCTGTAACCACTTTCTTAGCGCTTACTGTAATATATATTTTAGCTGTAATATATGGTTTATCTACAGTTTCAGGCTTTGCTTTACCTATGATGGTAGGTGTGTTTTGCGGTTGCTACTCTTCACTTTTTATTGCCGCACCTATTTATACTATGTGGCAAAAAAACAAAAAACAAAAACCACCTAAAAATACTGATACAATAACAGACAGCGAAGAAGCAGAGCTACAAGTGTAATAGTGCTGTTAAAACAATAATACGCCCAAAAAATAATATATTTACATTGACAATTAAAGGTACAAATAGTAGAATGAATAGACAACATTAAAAATATTTTAATCAAATTCACCGAAAGGGTTGTATAATGAATTTAAGTTTTTTAGTTTCAAATCCGCTAATTAACACAAGTGTTATATCGTGGGTTACAGCGCAGTTAATTAAAACTTTAATCAGCTTAATTAAGCACAAAAAGTTTGATAAATCTCGCCTTGCAGGCGCAGGAGGAATGCCGAGTTCTCACTCAGCTATTGTTTGCTCTGCGGTTTTAACCTCTTATTTTGAATACGGTTTCTCTTCAGGCACATTTGCGGTTTCGTTCATACTTGCTATTATAGTTATGTACGACGCCATGGGTGTAAGGTGGGCGGCTGGTCTTCATGCTAAGTCGATTAATAACTTGGTTGAGTATTTAGACGATAACAAAGAGCACAGCGCAGACGAAATTAAAAATATTATACCAAAACTTAACGAAAGTCTTGGGCACAGAATGATAGAGGTTTTTTGCGGAGCAGTTTTAGGTATAGTAGTTTCGCTTTTAGCAAAATTTTTATACCTAATATAAATGCTAGGCACATTAAATATATATAAGAATAACGAATTGAGGTATTAGTTTGTCACAAAATAAAGAGCAAATAGAAAAAAGAAGAACCTTTGCCATTATCTCTCACCCCGACGCAGGTAAAACCACGCTTACAGAGAAATTTCTTTTATATGGTGGAGCAATTAATTTAGCGGGTGCAGTTAAGGGTAAAAAAAATTCAAGGCATGCAGTCTCTGACTGGATGGAAATAGAAAAACAAAGAGGTATTTCTGTTACATCGTCAGTTATGCAGTTTCAGTACGACGGATTTTGCATTAATATTCTAGACACCCCAGGGCACGAAGATTTCTCTGAGGATACTTACAGAACTTTAATGGCGGCAGACTCTGCAGTTATGGTTATAGACGCTGCAAAAGGTGTTGAGGCTCAAACAAGAAAGCTATTTAAGGTTTGTTTGTTAAGAGATATACCTATTTTTACATTTGTAAATAAAATGGATAGAGACGCTTTAAGCCCTTACGACCTATTAGACGAGGTAGAAAAAGAGCTTGGCATAGCAACATACCCTGTAAACTGGCCTATAGGCTCTGGTGTAGACTTTAAAGGCGTTTACGATAGAAGCAAGCAACAAATAACCACATTTACTGCTAATAACGGACAAAAAGAGGTTGAGTCGACCAATATTTCTGTAGATGACGAGAGTCTATTAGATATTTTAGGTGAGAACCTTTATAACACCTTAAAAGACGATGTAGAGCTTTTAGACGGTGCTGGCGACGACCTTGATATGGAGAAAGTAAGGCATGGTAAATTGTCTCCTGTGTTTTTTGGCTCTGCTTTAACAAACTTTGGCGTTGAGCCATTTTTAGAGAACTTTTTAAACATGACATCTTCGCCACTTCCAAGAAAAACCGCAGACGATATAGTGGACCCATTTGATGATAGTTTTAGCGCATTTGTTTTTAAAATTCAAGCCAATATGAACAAGGCACATAGAGACAGAATTGCTTTTATAAGAATTTGCAGTGGCAAGTTTGAAAAAGGTATGGAGGTAAACCATGTTCAGGCTGGAAGAAAAATTAAACTCTCACAGCCTCAACAAATGATGGCACAAAGCCGTGAGATTATAGACGAGGCGTATGCTGGTGACATTATTGGTGTTTTCGACCCGGGTATTTTCTCTATTGGAGATACTCTTTGCACTGGTAAAAAAGTAATGTTTGAGGGTATACCTACTTTTGCACCAGAGTTTTTTTGCAGAGTAAGGCAAAAAGACACAATGAAAAGAAAGCAGTTTGTTAAAGGCACAGACCAAATAGCTCAAGAGGGAGCTATACAAATCTTTCAAGAGATAGACTCTGGAATGGAAGAGGTAATAGTTGGTGTTGTTGGTACTCTTCAATTTGATGTATTTAAGTATAGAATGGAAAACGAGTACAACGTTGAGGTTTTATCAGAGATTTTATCGTACCAGTTTATCCGTTGGATAGACAATGACGACATTGACCTGAAAAAACTTAACCTGAGTTCAGATACCAAAAAAGTGCAAGATGTTAAAGGTAAATACCTACTTCTTTTCTCTAACCAATGGAGTATTGACTGGGCACTTGAGCACAATGACGGATTAGTTCTTTCAGAATTTTCTAGAAACTAGAATATTTTTGTTTTTTTCACATATAATAGTCGTATAATGAAGATTAATATAAGTATAACGACAAAAATCTAGTTTGTTAAATTTCTTTTAATCAAACTTATTGACAAATGAATATTATGGTGTATAATATATTTGTAATTACGGGAGTAATCGGCGCTGATTTTCAGTGTAGATAAGTCAACAATCTCGACTTTGTAAGGGTTCCATTATTCTTACAGTCTGGTTTATCTTAATGATGAGACGTAAATACGGCATTTGCTGTATTTACGTTTATTTTTTTGTAAATTTAAACGACTGCAGTAAATTGCAGTCGTTTACAATTTTCTCCCACATTTTACAATGGAAGTAGCTTTTGCTATTTCAAAGAAAGGATTGTATTAAAAATGATTTATGTAGCTTATCTGGTCTTGGCATTAACAATTACATTTTTAGCAAGCAAAGCATCTGACTATGTAGACTTGCTAGACAAAAAAACTCATCTATCAGGCGCTTTTATAGGGGGTGTAATGCTTTCAGCAGTTACCTCTTTGCCAGAGTTTTTTACAAGTATCTCTTCTGCCGTGTTTTTTGACGAACCGGGGCTTGCAATAGGTAATATTTTAGGAAGCAACCTGTTTAACATTACGGCACTTTCTGTAATAGTCATTCTAAGCTTTACTCCGTTTTTAAAAGGTAAAATATCTCAAAGCCATGGTAGAGTTACTATATTTGTAGGCTTAATTTATGTTGCAATCATTCTTAATATGATGAATATATTTAATTTGCAGATTTTCACAGTTAATGTAACTTCTCTTGTAATAATAGCTCTTTATATACTGGGCATTAAATTTATGGCATCAGATAACGGAGAAGGCAATAAGCCTCAAGAAGAAGACACCTCTCCTTTAACAGTAAAACAAATAGGGGTTAGATTTGCACTTGTTAGTGTTTTAATAGTGGCTGTAAGCTTTGCTATTACCTATGTAACAGACGAAATAGCTACTATTCACAACCTAGGCGCAGGCCTTGCTGGTGCTTTGTTTTTAGGCGTTGCAACTTCACTTCCTGAGCTTGCATCTACAGTAGCACTATTTAAAAAGAGAAACTACGATATAGCTTTTGGAAATATTGTTGGTAGCAACATATTCAATTTTGTTATTTTAAGTGTTACAGATTTAGTTTATGTGGGCGGCAAAGGAATTTACGATTTCTCAGACCCTAAAACAATTAGCTTATTAGTTTTAGGAACTGTGGCTACACCTCTTGTTTTCTTACTAATTAAGAGCAAACAAAAATGGTTAAGGCTAGCATGTTCAGTGGGCATTGTTCTATGCTATGCAGGCTTCTTATTGTTCTAATACATTAATATATGACAATCGCTGTGAATAACTTGGCTTATTCGCAGCTTTTTTTATAGCATAAGCTTTTATTTAAGGGTTTTGTACAGAGAGATTTGTTATAAACTGGCAGAAGCTTGGCTATAATTAACATACTACTATTTTAACATTTTGTAAATTAAGCATAAAAGTGCTAATTTCCTTGATTATTGCTTTAAAATATGATATCATTTCTTTGCTTGTAATTTATAAATACATATATATTAAAGCGTTAATATGATTATTAGGAGAATTTAATTTGAAACAAACAGGCAGTGTGTATAACTCTTTAAATGGCTTTGAGCTAATGAAAGAGCATTATATAACTGAGCTTAAAACTATAATGGGCACAAGGGCAAAGGGAGAAAAACCCATAGCCTATATAAGAACTTATGGTTGCCAACAAAATGTAGCAGACAGCGAAAAAATAAAGGGAATGTTAGCCTTAATGGGTTTTGACTTTTCTGAAACACCCGACAATGCAGACTTTATTTTATTTAACACTTGTGCAATTAGAGAGCATGCAGAAGATAGAGTGTTCGGAAATGTTGGTGCGCTTAAAAACTTAAAGAGAAAAAATCCTTCTTTAATAGTTGCTCTTTGCGGTTGTATGATGGAGCAAGAGCAAGTTGCTAATAGAATAAAAACCTCTTACCCTTTTGTAAATTTAGTTTTTGGAACGCATGTTATTCATAAGTTTCCGCAAATATTACACGAGAGCCTAGTTCAGTCTAAAAGGGTTTTTGTAAGAGGTGGCGAGATGCCCGAGATTGTTGAGGGCTTACCTATAAAAAGAGACGGCAGTTTTAAAGCGTGGCTTACAATAATGTATGGTTGCAACAACTTTTGCACCTACTGCATTGTTCCTTATGTAAGGGGCAGAGAAAAAAGCCGTAAACCTGACGAGATAGTAAAAGAGTTTAAACAACTTATTGCCGAGGGCTATAAAGAGATTACCCTTTTAGGGCAAAATGTAAATTCATACGGAAGTGGAACCGATGTTAACTTCTCTAAGCTGCTAAAAATGCTTGACGAAGTAGAGGGTGACTATAGAATTAGATTTATGACCTCTCACCCAAAAGATGCGTCTGAAGAGCTTTTTGAGGTAATTAAAAATTCAAAACATATACCTCATCATTTGCATTTACCGTTTCAGTCTGGCAACAACAAAGTGTTAGCAGAGATGAACAGAAGCTATACCAGAGAGAAGTATATAGGGCTTATAAAAAAAGCGAGAGAGCATATGCCCGAGATCACTTTTACCTCTGATGTAATAGTTGGCTTTCCGGGAGAGAGCGAAGAAGAGTTTGAAGACACACTAAGTCTCATTAAAGAAGTTGGGTTTACCTCACTTTTTACCTTTATTTTCTCACCTAGAGACGGTACAAAAGCCGCTGGGTTTGAAGACCCCTATACACATGAAGAGAAAACAGCTCGTTTCTCTAAGCTATTAAAATTACATGAAGATATGTCTTCAAGCTATTGTGAGAGCCAAGTAGGTAAGGTTTTAAAAGTTTTGGTAGATGATGTTAACAAAAAGGGCATTTACACAGGCAGAACTGAATCTAACATAATTGTGGAATTCAGTGCAGATACTAACCATATAGGTGAGTACTGTGATATTAAAATTACAGAGGCAGGCAGGTTTGTGCTAAGGGGTATCTTATGCATATAAGAAAAATTCAAAACAATGACTTTCAGTCGATTGCAAAATTGGTTAGGCAGGTACACGATTTACATTATAATAATAGACCTGATATTTATAATGATATTGACCCATTTGAAAAAAGCTATTTTGATTTTCTTATGTCTGATGAAAATACTATTTCGATAGTGTGCGAGATTGATGAAGAAATTGTTGGAATTTGCATAACTACTATACGTAAGCCGTCTAGTAATCCGCTAATTAAAGCCAGAAAAATTGCGTATATTGAAAATATGTGTGTAGACAAAAATTATCGCAAAAATGGTATTGGAAAGAAATTGTTTGATGAAGCTGTTCGTCTTTCAAAAAAACAAGGAGCAGTTAGTGTTGAACTAATGGTATGGGATTTTAACTCTGATGCAATTTCTTTTTATAAAAAACTAGGATTTTCATATAAAAGCCATATTATGGAAAATAAAATATAGCATAAATCAAAGCTAAAACGCTTAAAATTTAAAGCACACATAATGACTTTAAATTGAAATAAATAATTTTATTGCCCATAAGGGCAGAATGGAGTATAAAAATGGAGAATATTATTACACTTGCAAGACAAATTGGTAAAGAACTACAAGCCAGCGAGGCTTATGCAAATTTTCAAACAGCACAAACTAACAGCGATAAAGACGAGACACTTCAAGGTTTAATTGGCGAGTTTAACCTTAAGAGAATGGCAATTAACCAAGAGGCACAAAACCCTGAGCGAAGCGAAGAGAAACTAGCCGAGCTTAACACAGAGTTAAGAGGTGTTTATGCATCAATTATGCAAAATGAAAATATGCAAACATATAATGTTGCAAAAGGTGAGATTGACATGCTTCTTCAAAGAGTTACAACAATCATCAGCCTATCAGCAGAGGGACAAGACCCTGAAACAGCTGATTTCGACCCTGCATCTTGCGGCGGTGACTGCTCAGGCTGTGGCGGCGGTTGCGGCGGCTAATAAAAAAGTAGGAATATAAAACAACAAAAATGTAGATGCTATCCTATATGGCTACTGATAAATAAACAA
>CAYJEZ010000095.1:0-9821 GCA_964369215.1 uncultured Eubacteriales bacterium | reverse complement strand
CGCCAGCATAATAGAAAAATTGTGCCGGCCATTTACCAGCAGGGCGAATGTCTAAGAGATACCTAGCTCCTCTATTCATTCTGTCAAACATATCTGCGTCAATTTCTATTCCAAATTCATGTGCAATTGACGGAATATGTAGCAAGCTGTTTGTAGAGCCAGAAATTGCAGCGTGTACCATAATTGCATTCTCAAAACTTTTTTTAGTGACAATATCACTTGCTTTTACTCCTTTAAGAGCAAGCTTAACTGCTAATTCTCCAGCATCTTTGGCTACATCATTTAAGTCTTTGCAAGTAGCTGGCATTAAAGCAGTTCCTGGTATCATAAGCCCTAAAGCTTCTGCTATAACCTGCATTGTAGATGCAGTTCCCATAAAGCTACATGCACCGCAAGATGGACATGCGTTATGCTTATAGTACTCAAACTTTTCGTCTGTTATCTCCCCTCTTTGGTGCATTGCAGAGTACTTTCCAATTTGCTCTAAGGTTAACAGGTCTGGTCCTGCGTCCATAACTCCACCAGTAACAATAACAACTGGCAAGTTTGTTCTACCAACTGCCATTAAATGCGCTGGAACTCCTTTGTCGCAGCTGCAAATAAAAACCCCACCGTCAAATCCTGTAGCACCAGCGTGGATTTCAATTAAATTTGTAATAGTCTCTCGGCTTACAAGCGAGTAATTTATTCCGTCGTGACCCTGTGCCATTCCGTCACAAATGTCGGTAGCAAAATACCTTGCAGCCTTTGCACCGCTCTTATTCACTGCATTAACAGCTATTTCACCAAGCTCGAATAAATGCGCACTGCCAGGGTGGCTATCTCCGAATGTGCTTTCTACTAAAATTTGTGGTTTACTTAAGTCTTCAACAGTCCAACCCATACCAATTCTTAATGGATCCATCTCTGGCGAAAGCGCTCTTACCTCTTGACTTTTTAACTTCATCATAACTCAAACCTTTCAATGCAAAATAATACAACAGTTTCCCCCACCATAGGTGAGGGAAATCTATAAAAATCTATTAGTCTAATCCATTCTCAAAAAATTTACTGTGAATAGCTGAAACAGCTCTGTCACCGTCTTTTTTATCTATAAGCACAGAAATTTTAATCTCACTTGTTGAAATCATTTGTATGTTAATGTCTTTCTCAAAAAGTGCCTCAAACATCTCTGCAGCAACACCTGGGTGACTTTCCATACCTGCTCCTACTATAGAAACTTTAGCAACGTTATTGTCTGTTACAATGCTGTTAGCACCAATAAGCTCCACATAGCCATCTAAAACTTCTAAAACTGTTTGAAGTTTTAAGTCTTCAACTGTAAAGCTAATATCTTTAGTGCCGTTTCTACCAATTGATTGAAGAATGATATCAACGTTTACATCTTTTGCGGATAATTTTGAGAAAATTTTAAAAGCTAAACCCGGTTTGTCGGGAACCCCAATTATTGATATTCTTGCAATTTTATCGTCTTTTGCCACACCGTTAATTAACATTTTTTCCACTCTAATATCCTCCTTAACAATTGTACCAGGCTCTCTTGTGAGGCTTGAAAGTACTTCTAATTCTATTTGATATTTTTTCGCCATTTCCACCGAGCGATTGTTTAGCACTTGTGCACCCAAAGTTGCAAGTTCTAACATTTCGTCGTAAGAAATAACATCAAGTTTTTTTGCTTTTGGCACTTTTCTAGGGTCTGCTGTGTATACACCGTTAACATCAGTATATATTTGGCACAAATCCGCCTTCATAGAGGCTGCTATTGCAACTGCGCTTGTGTCTGAGCCACCTCTGCCTAAAGTTGTCATATCGTCATATCTGTTAATACCTTGAAAGCCTGTAACAACAACTATATTTTTCTTATCTAACTCTTTTCTAATTCTGTCTGGCTTTACTTTTTTAATTCTAGCACTTCCGTAATCTGAAGAAGTACTAAATCCTGCTTGCCAACCAAGTAAAGATATTACAGGAAATCCCATTTTCTCTATAGCCATTGATAATAGCGAAGCCGATATTTGCTCTCCTGCAGATAATAACATATCTGTCTCTCTTTTAGAGGCCCTAGGGTTTATCTCCCCGGCTTTTTCAATCAAGTCGTCAGTGGTGTCTCCTTGTGCAGAGACAACAACTACAACGTCGTTTCCTTCTTTATAAGTTTTAGTCACAATATCAGCAACATTAAATATTCTCTCGGCGTCTTTAACAGATGAGCCACCAAATTTTTGCACTATTAATGCCATTAATATACCGCCCTTCTAAAAATGAATTATAAATCTGAAATTTTAATAATACTTTCAGCAATTATATCTAGTTTTTTAAGTTCCTCTGCTTTTTTTACAATTTCATCATCTGTAAAGTCTACTACTGTAAATCCTACTTCGTTATCGCTTGGTTTTTTAACTTGCAAGAATTCGCAATCAGCAAACTCTGCCTTAATTTCATTTATCATTTCTTCTTTATTGTTTGAAATTGCTCTAATGAAGAAAGAATGTTTCGCACTGTAATCTATGTAATTTTCTACCTCTTTATCCCAATAAACATTTTTTCTTTTCTCAAAATGTTTAACACAGTCAATAACATCCGCTACAACTGCACTGGCGGTAGGAAGTTTACCTGCACCCTTGCCATAAAACACAACGTCACCAGTTGCGTCTCCTCTAACTAAAATTCCGTTAAATACGTCGTCAACACCAGCTAATTGACTGTCTTTTTGTATAAACATTGGGGCTACAAAAATATTTATTTTTCCATTTTCAAGCTTTTTAACATTTCCAATAAGCTTAATAACACCACCCCAAGCTTTTGCGTAATCAACGTCTGTTAATGAAATTTTTGTAATACCTTGGGTTTTTACTAAGTTTGGATTGACGTGTCTACCATAAACTAAGTCAGCCAAAATGCAAATTTTTCTGCAAGCGTCGTGCCCGTCTACATCTGCTGATGGATCTCTTTCTGCATAGCCTAGCTCTTGTGCTAGTGCTAAAGCAGCGCTAAACTCCATTTTTTCTCTAATCATTTTTGTTAAAATAAAGTTTGTTGTTCCATTTAAAATTCCTGCAATTTCACTAACTTCATTAGCTGCTAGGCATTGTGTAATAGGCCTTATTATTGGCACGCCACCACCTACGCTTGCCTCAAAGAAAAAGTTAACATTGTTTTTCTTTGCTATGTCTATAAGCTCGTCGCCTTTAGTAGCTACAAGCTCTTTATTAGATGTAACAACACTTTTACCTGCCAACAAGCTCGCCTTTACATAATCATATGCAGGGGTTATTCCACCCATAACCTCTACTATAATCTTAACTTCGTCATCGTTTATTATATCATCAAAATTTTTAGTAAAAAGATTTTTATACTCTAAATCTTCAAAATCTCTAATATCTAAAATATGTTTAACTGCTAAAGTTTCTTGTGCTCTTTTGTTAATGCTATCATTATTATTAAGCATTACTTCTAATACTCCAGAGCCTACAACTCCGTGACCAAGAACGGCTACATATACCACTTAATAAACATCCTCTCTATAAAATGTATTTTATAATAAAAGTATTTGCTCTATCAATTTGTCAAACTGTCTATTTTTATAACACCCTTAATCTCTTTTAACATGACCAATAAATCATTTGCACTAAGCTCTGTATCTGAGATATTGGCAGAAACAGAGACAAAAGCTCGACCTCTTACAGGGATATTTTGGGTTACAGTTAAAATATTTGCATTGCCTTTATAAAAAACCGATAAAACATTTACCAGCACACCAGGTCTGTCTGCTAAAACAAGTTGCACTGTTAATATGCCAGAGCTCTCTTTTTTTGTGTAAGAAAAAACTAAGTCTTTATACTTATAAAATACACTCCTTGAAATACCTGCCATTTTAACAGCTTCAGAAGTATTTTTAGCCTCTCCTGTATCTAGTAGAGAAGTAGCGTATAAAACTTTTTCATATATATCGGGCAAAGCCTCTCTTGAGATTACTAAATAAGTTTCATCAATCATTGTCCACCACCCACAAACTATTGTATTGTAATGATATACAGTTTAGCATATTAACGTAAGTTTTGCAAGTATGAAAAAAAAAACTGCCGATTTGTACAGCAGTTTTTTAATAAATTAGATAAAATTTATTGTATTTATATAGATATAGTCTGTTAACACAATAAATCAAGATGTTTTTCAGCTTGCTTAAAGAAAAAATATGCTGTAAATTACTCGCTCGGAATGTTAGGTTCAAAATCTACACTAGGATTTGATTCCGCTGGTGGTTGAGTAGGTGTTACAGTTGCAGGAGGTTGAGTAGGAGTAACTGTTGCAGGAGGTTGAGTTGGAGCAACCGTTGCAGGAGGTTGAGTTGGGGTTACTGTAGCAGGTGGTTGAGTAGGTGTTACAGTTACAGGGGGTTGTGATGGTGTTACAACCGACTCTGGAGTTACTGAAGGTGTTGGAGTTGGTTTAGTAACAGCTGCACCGTACAAGGTATGGTCTGAACCGCTATTACAAATTCTTGGTAAATTATTAGCGTCGTAATAGCCTGTATCTTTTGAGCTACAGTGTGCACCGGCTAAAAGACCACTGCTTTTGCAGAATGTTCTTGACACCATATTGGCTGAATATGAAAAAGCTTTTTGCTCTCCTGTACTCCAATAGTTGTTCCACATATGAAGATTAGCTTGTTTCCACATGTTTTTTGCAGCCAGACTATTATCTATTTCTGATCTGTCAGGGTCATAGCCTACCCAAACTGCAGATACACCGTAAGGAGTTCCGCCTACAAACCATAAGTCAAAATAATTATCTGTAGTACCTGTTTTTCCGTATATATCCAGTCCGGAAATTTGCACTTGTCTACCAGTAGCTGTAGAACCGCCCGTAATTGGCTCATGCAGTAACATATTCATAATGTTAGCGTTAACTTCAGTCATTGCAATTGTTGGGTCTTCTATTCTGTTGTCAATAATGGTGTCACCATTTTCATCTATTACATGAGTATAGGTGTAAGGTTCGTAATATTTTCCACCATTGCCAAAAACAGCATAGGCGGCAGCCATTTCTTCTGCTACAACACCGTGGTAATTACCACCTGTAGCAAGTGAAGCAAAGTTTACGTCACCTGAGGCATCAAGAGTAGTAAAACCTAATCTGTCTACCATAAAATTATATGAGTTAGATAGACCGATGGTATTTAAAAGTTGTGCAACTGGTGCATTTCGTGAAATTCTAACAGCATGGTCAACAGTAACATAATTAAAATAGTTTTTCTCGTAGTTTTTAGGTCCAGGTAATCCAGTTCCAAAATAATTCGGAAGTGGCTGGTCTTTTAATACGGTACTATAGTTGATAAGCCCTGATTCTAACGCAGGGGCGTATGCACTTAATGGTTTTATAGATGAACCTGCAGCCCTAGGTACAGAAGTAGCATAGTTCAAACCTAAATTTTCAACTTTAGGGTCATTGTTACCTACAACAGCTATTGTACTTCCATCATAATCTACCAAATAAAAGCTTGCTTGCAACCTTGGGTCTCCTGTTAATGTTGCAGTTTGATTAACAAAAATAGACTCCATTTGCACTTGAATATCTTCATTCATTGTAGTGTAAATTTCAAGTCCGCCGTTGTATAGTCTTTGATAAGCTAGTTCAGGAGAAATATTATAATACTCAGTTAAATCTTCTACTAAATCTTCAACCATAGTCTCGGTAAACCAGTTCCAAATAGTGTTAGAAGTAATAGTAGTAGACACATTTTCTGAAACCGAACCAGTAGTCATCTCAGAAAAAGTGTATTGCATATTCTCTGCCTCTAAAAGGGCTTGCTCGTACTCTTCTGTAGTTATTTTTTCATATAAATGCATAGCATAAAGAACATCTTCTTGCCTAGCTTTTGTGCGTTCAGGGAAATAAATAGGTGTATTTGCATATGGATTTTGTGTAATTCCAGCAATTGCAGCACATTCTGCTATTGAGCAGTCAGCAATATCTTTTCCAAAATAAAGGTTAGCAGCTGCTTGCACACCGTTTGTACCACTACCATAAGCAACTATATTTAGGTAAAATTCTAAAATCTCTTCTTTTGTATACTCTTCTTCTAGGTTAAGAGCAGTAAAAATCTCTTCAAGCTTTCTTATAAGGCTTACTTCATTTTTTTGAGTAACATTTTTTACAAGTTGTTGCGTAATGGTTGAACCACCGCCGTCCATTGCGCCTGTTGCCAAATAAAAAGCAGAACCAATTGTTGCATACCAGTCAACACCTTCATGGTCCCAATAGCGGTGGTCTTCAATGGCAATTTGCGCATCTATCATTATTTGAGGAATATCATTAAAACTAACCCATTCTCTATTTTCTGAGCTATAAAAGGTCATATACTCCTTAGGCACACCTTCAGTGCCTTCAATATAAACTGTACTAGACAAACTGAATTTCATGTGATTTAAGTCAGACACAGTTGTGTCGCTTAAGCTTAAAAAGAAAGCTAAAACAGAAAAAAGCACCAAAAAACCTGAGATTGCCAATATAATAAAAACTGTTATTAAAGCTTTGAAAATCATTGAAGAAACTGTTAATGCTGCCGTGCCTACGGTAACAGCTAATTCATCTTCAGAGCGCTCAATTTTAGTGTTATCCACTTGAACTTTGCGCTTACTTATATCTTTTTTTCCAAACACTGCAATACCTCCAAAAATAATTATATAATATAATGTTTTATAATAATAAAAAACTCATAATGTGTATATTGTATATGATATTAGGCAAAAATAGAGCTAAACTAGTAATAAAATTAAATGAATACATACTTAATAAAGAAAGGATGTTTATTATCATTAAAAATATCAGCGAAAATAAACTTAGATTAATGCTTGTAGCTGTTGTGTTGGCTCTATTAATAAGTATAACCGTAATAAGCGAATTATCTAAAAATAATGTTAATGAAGTTGTAAGCACACAAACTGACACTCACAAATCTTCAACAGATTATAACGCAAATGACGAAAAAAGTCAAGATACCACAAGTCAAGCGCCAGTTGTTACCCCAGTGCCTGTAGAAGAAAGTACACAGGATGAGTACTTAGTAAAGTCTCATAATGGAGTAATGACAGTTTTTAAAGAGGGAGAAATAATAACTGTAATGCGATATGAAGTATTAGTGGACACTTTACCAATAACTGATAAAAATCTAATAAACGAAGGTGTTACATTTTCAAACTATAAAGATTTAATAGATTTTTTAGAGAATTATGAGTAAATCTTATGTCTTGTTAATATTGTAGTATAATATTGTTAACTGGAATTTAATTAAATGTAAATTGAAAGGAGTAATAAAATTATTTGGCTAAAATTGTCATAAATAATTGTTGGTTTATGAAACACAATAATAACACAAACGCAAGAAAAAAAGAATTGCAGTTTAATATGTGTAAGATTTATTAAAATGCAATTCAATTAATAAAGAGCTTAGTTTGGTAATATCTATCTCAAACTAGTTTTATGCATAGGCATAATTAAAGCTCTAAAGAAAGGATAGAATTTATTATGAAAAATTTAGTACCTGAAGCAAAAGAGGCTATGAACAAATTTAAAATGCAATCTGCATCACAAGTAGGTGTTACTTTAAAACCAGGCTACAACGGTGATTTAACATCTAAGCAAGCTGGCTCAGTTGGTGGCCAAATGGTTAAAAATATGATTCAATCATATGAAGAAAGCATGAAATAAAACTTTAAAATATTAAAGTAATTTACAAAGGTCTTAAATGCACTATACTGTGCATTTAAGACTGCTTTTTTTAAAATTTAGCTGCGTATACTTAACCAAAATATTTTTTTTAGTTTTTCTATATCTTTTTTTGACAATTTGATATATAATGTTAGTCAGATTAAACAATAAATGATTATTCTTAAGTGGAGGTCTTATGCCAGACTACATTAACAACATAAATAATAATATTAATGATAATTATCAAAGTAAGCTTAAATTTGACTTTAACGACAGTAAAAGTATTGCTACAATGCGTGCAATTTTAGACGCTACTCCTTTGTGCGTTAACCTGTGGAATTCTCGTATGGAAAACATTATGTGCAATAAACGTGCGTTAGAGCTTTTTGATATTTCTACAGAAAAAATTTATTTAGAAGAGTTTTTTAACTTTTCTACTAAAGTGCAGCCTGATGGTACCCTTGCTGTTGAGGCATCAGTGAAAAATATGCAAATAGTTAGAGAAAAAGGCGTTTATGCTTTTCCTTGGCTTCACTGTAAATTAAATGGAGAAGAAATTCCTAGTGAGGTTACTTTAATAAAAATAGAAGTATTAGATGAGTTTGGCGAAGAGATGGTGGTAGGGTTTACTAGAGACTTAAGGTCTCAAATAGCAGGAACAGACATAACAGATTTTGCCGAGGGTTTTTTTCATAATCATGTATCTTATAGAAAGCTGTTTGAAACCATGACAGAGCTTTCTGACGAGTGGTTTTATGTTTTCGACATTAGAGATTCATTAATGACAAGATATGGAAATGGCTCTAATGTTTTGGGCATTACTAATAAGCATAAGAAATATCCCGACTATTTACTTGAAGCCAATATGGTATACGAAGAAGATATGAGTGTGTTTTTACAGTTTTGTGAAGAGTTAAAAACAGGGTTTGTAGCTCCAAGAGATTTTAGATTTGTATTAAAAGGCGGCGATGTTCGTTTTTATAGAAGTGTATTCAAAACAATTTGCGATAAATCTGGAAAACCTATTTATTCAATAGGCAAAACTTTTGATATTAACGAGCAAAAAGCCTTTGAAAAATTGTCTCAAACTGATTTGCTTACTAACTGTTATAATAAAGTAACTTCAGAAAATTTAATCAGAAATGTAATTGCTTCTTCAAAAAGAGCGTCGCATGCAATGTTTATTGTAGATATTGATGATTTTAAAGCTGTAAACGATAACTTAGGGCATCATTTTGGTGACTTAGTTCTAAGTAATATAGCTTCAAACCTTCATTCTCAATTTAGAGACGATGATATTATTGGAAGAATAGGCGGAGACGAGTTTATTGTTTTTGTAAAAAACATAGGGGATATCTCTATAGTAGAGGCAAAAGCAAAAGCTATAGCGAAGGCATTTAAAAATACATATTCGGGTGAAAACAAAGATTATAAAGTGTCAGGGAGCATAGGCATATCAATATATAAAAAAGACGGAAACACATACGAAGATCTTTATAAAGCTGCCGATAAAGCTTTATATCAATCTAAATTAAGTGGAAAAGATAGATATACTTTTTACAGTGAAGAACTGATAGGTGGAACTATGAAAAATAGAACAGTTCTTGAAAATGCAAATAGAATAGCACAGTCTATGTTTGACACAGAACTTGTATCGATGGTTTTTGATTTACTTTATGAAACTAATGAAATAGAGTCTTCGATAAATGGTATTTTAAGGTATATTGGAAAGCGTGCAAATGCAGACCGCTGTTATATTTTTCAGACTTTTAATGAAGGTAAAACATACGATAATACTTACGAGTGGTGTAAAAGAAGCATTACTCCTGAGATAGATAATTTGCAAGGTTTAACTAACGAAATTTTGGCAGACTTTTTTGAAGACGCTGATGGAGATGGCGTTATTTACAGCAATGATCTATCGGTTTTAGATAGCGAAGGTGCGTATGAGTTAATGTTTGATCAAGGAATAAAATCTTTTTTACACGCACAAACAAGAGATAAAGGTTATGTTAAAATGTTTTTAGGCCTAGATGATTGTACTAACACTAGAGTTTGGGGAGAAAAAGAGATAAACAGCCTTGTGTATGCAGCAAAAATGATATCGATAT
>CAYJEZ010000094.1:0-9943 GCA_964369215.1 uncultured Eubacteriales bacterium | reverse complement strand
TTCCTATTAAGTTAAAGTTTTGAAAAACAAAGCCTATTTTCTCGTTTCTAATTCCAGACAATTTATGGTCTTTAGAGTTTCCTATGTCTATTTCAGATAAAAAATACTCTCCTGAGGTAGGTTTGTCAAGTGCGCCTATAATATTCATAATGGTAGACTTACCACTGCCACTTTCTCCTACTATTGCCACAAATTCTCCCTCGTTTACCACAAGGTCTATGCCGTGCAGTATTTCAAGCTCGTTATCTTTTCCTACGTTGTAAGTCTTAACAACGCCACGCATATCAATTATTTTTTTCATGCTCGTGCATTTCCTTTCCACTGCGATTAAGTATAGAAGATTATTATCATCCGCCTCTGCCAGAAGGCATTCCACCAGTGTTACCACCAGAAGGCATTCCGCCGCCAGTTCCACCGCCAGTAGTCATTCCGCCACCCATGCCAGGAATCATCATGCCTTCCATTTCTTCTTCCAACTCTTCTAAAGAAACGCCTTGGTCTAAAGCTTCTTCTGGGTCTGCAGATGCTCTAACAATCATTCCTTCTTCTATATTAGTAGATGAGATTTCTGCGTAAAAGTCATTTTTCTCTCCTACATTAATCTCTACAGGGTTATAAATTTCTGTATTTGTCGCGTCTTGCACAAAAATAACGTTGTTTCCATTTTCGTCCTCACCAATAGCATCTAGCGGAACTGTAAATACGTCATCTTTTGAAGATATCATTATCTCTACCATAGCATTTGTACCTATAAGTAAGTCTGTATTCTCACTGCTTACGCTTACAACTGCCTCGAAAGTAGAAGAGCTTGAGCCTCCGCCAGAAGCTGTAGGAGCGATTTGAATTAATTCGCCTTCATACACCTCGTCAGAAATATCGCTTGTTATAACTACGCTAAGGCCAGTATAAACTTTGCTTATGTCATACTCTGGAATAGCTATTTCTATTTCTAAGTCGCTTGTGTCTTGAATTGTTGCTGCACTGCCAGATATTTTATTTCCTACTGTGGCGTTAACTTGTGTTATTTTTCCACTGGTTTGCGCTGTTAGTGTGTAGTCGTCCATTTGCTCATAAAGCTCATCTAGTGTATCGCTTGTTTGAGACTCTTCATAATCTTCATATGCAGAGTCTTTTGCCTCTTGTGAGCTATCTTTGCTCTCTGTGCTTTGCTCTAAAGCAGATACAGCCTGATTATAAGCGTTCTCTGCTTGAGACACTGCGCTTTCTAACTCTTGTATATTGCTAGAGTTTTTAGCAAGAGCAAGCTGGGTTTCTGCATCTTTTAAACTTTCTGTAGCTGTGTTTAACATTGTAGTGTTTTCAGTTACAGCTGAATCGTATGTAATCTTTGCATTTTCGGCCTGTGCTTTTGCCTCTATTTTGTCTGTGTCTGTGTCATCAAGGTCTACTAAGCTTTCGTAATGTGCTTGTGCTGTTTGATAGGCTGATAATAAATTTGCCTCTTCAGCCGTGTTCTCGTTTAATACTCTAAGTACCTCAGCATTTGCTGTGTCGTACGCACTTTGATAAACAGAAATGCTTGAAAGTGCACTGTTGTAACTTGTTGTTGCACTATTAAGTGTAGCAAGTGTACTATTAGCAGTATTTTGGGCATCGGTGACTTTTTGCACTGCCTCATTGTAAGCATCTAGTCTATCTGTGTAGGTCTCATAAAACTTCTCTACTGTTTCTGCTAGTTTTTCTTCCTCAGAAGCTATTTGCTCTATTAGGCTTGTGTTGTCGAGTATACAAATAACATCTCCTGTATTTACACTGTCTCCAACGGCTACTTTAACCTCTGCTACTGTGTAATTAGACTCTGTTGTAACCTCGCTAATATTTGCACTTGCCACTACGCCAGAAGTAGAAATAGAGTTGTTTATGCTACCCATTTCAAGCACAACCGTACGTGTATACGCCTCTTGCACTGGTATGTCCATTGCTTGAACGTTATTTCTTCCATTCAAAAAAATAAAAACACCTCCAGCAACTATACCACAAAGTGCAATACAACCTACACCTATAAATACTTTTTTCTTGTTAATTTTCATATACTACGACTTTCCTTTCATTAAGCTAGCCTAACCTCTATACAATTCTAGTTGATTTAAGTGTGCTTGGATTAATCGGTCTGGCTAATGTATCAGAATTATATTTGAATAATACTTGCATAAAATCCAATCATATTGTATTGAAAATAAGTGATGAAGTTGTGTGGAGTTATTGAATATATTATATCGGATTTACTATTTTATTTACAATATGCTTTCTGAATTTATAGAAAATTGTATTATGGTAAACAATAAAAAATAGTTAAGATTGACACTTATGGTTCAGCATGTTATTATTTATATATTAATTAAATTTTGAAAGGGTGAGTGTCATGGCTTATAAAGTTGGCATTATCGGAAATGGCTGGAGGACTAAGGCTTTTTTAAAGGTAATGAAGGAGCTGCCTGATGTTTTTGAGTTTTGTGGTATGTATTTCAGAAATGAAGAAAAAGCTGAAGTTTTTGATAAAACTTATAAAGGATTAGCATTTACTGATAAAGAAGAGTTTTTTAAACAAGGTTTCGATTTTATTATTGTAGCTATTTCTAGATCTGCTGCTGTTGACGCCTGTGAAGAAGCATTTAAATTAAATATTCCTGTACTTTGTGAGACTCCTCCTGGAGATGGCATTGAAGACTTAAAAAGGATATATGATTTAAAGCTTATGTATAATGCTAAGGCTCAAGTATTAGAACAATACTTTTGTCAACCTTATCATAATGGTATATTAAAAATGGTAAATGAGGGTAAACTGGGTAATGTTTCAAATGTTGACATATCAATGATACACGATTACCATGCGATTAGTATGATTAGAAAATATTTGGGAGTAGGATTTGAAAATTGCAAAATATATGGTAATGACTATAGTTTTCCTGTAACAAAAACCTGTACTAGAGATCATATTATTTTTGATGGAGAGATAAGTGAAGCTAAACATAGAAGAGCAGTTTTTGAGTTTGAAAGTGGAAAAATTGCTTTTTATAATTTTAGTGGAGAACAATACCACAATTATTTGCGAACAAGACATTTGCTAATTCAAGGAGATAGGGGAGAACTGGTTGATTTTGACTTAGTTTGGATGGACGAAAACAACTATCCTGTTCCGTCTAAAATTGTTCGCAATGACTTAGGTCATTTCTCTAACTTAGATGGTTATTCTAATAGAGGATTAATGGTTGACGGAGATTTTATATATCAAAACCCATATGAAAGCGCAAGACTTAATGACGACGAAATTGCAATAGCTTCAATTATGGAAGGAATGGGCAAGTATTCCAAAGGTGGAGGCCAAATTTACCCATTAGAAGAAGCTTTGCAAGATACATATTTATACCTTATTATGGATGAAGCAGTAAAATTAGGTGAGGCTATAAACACTTCTTCTCAAATATGGACGGATATAAAATAAATGTATAAATACTAATTAAAATGCGTAAAACTAAAATTTTAGTTTTACGCATTTTAATGTAAGTTTAGTTTGCTGTTTGTTCTTCTTTAGAACTATTACTGTCCGGGCTATCTATAACTATTTTGCCATCTATTACCTCAAGTTTTATCTTATTTCCTATAACACCAATAGAAGCTAACATCTCAGATGGAATTTGAACCCTTCCAGCTCTATCTAGTACGGCAAATTCTTCTTGAACAGTCTCATTTTCAAGAGAGGATAAACCTTCGAGTTGATCAGCGTAACTTTGCTTAATAAGAAATTCACTGCTAGTCTTGCCGTCTCTTATAGACACAACTCTTTTTACTTGTTTTGATAAAGTTCTATCATGGGTTACAATAACTATTGTTAAGCCTAACTCCTCATTAAGCTTTCTAAAAATGCTAAGAATATGCTCTGTAGTCTTCAAATCAACAGAACCGGTTGGTTCATCGGCAAGCAATATTTTAGGATTATTTGCAAGTGCAATTGCTATTGCAATACGTTGTTGTTCTCCTCCAGATAGTTGGTTTAAACGATGGTCTTTTCTGTGATACATTCCTACTAAATTAAGAAGCTCAGAAGCTCGCTGAATTTTCTCTTTTTCATTGCCAAAATACATTGGCAGTTGAACATTTTGCATAGCAGTTAAATACGGAACTAAATTTCGAGCATTGTTTTGCCAAACAAAACCTACAGTAGACCTTTTATATTGTACAAGCTCTTCTTCATTTAGCTTAAATAAATCTTTTCCGTCTACAAATAGTCTACCGGCAGATGGCCTATCTAGACCACCAATCATATTTAAAAATGTAGATTTTCCTGAACCACTGTTTCCTATAATAGCCATAAGCTCGCCTTTATCTACACTTAATTCTAAGCCTTGTAAAGCTAGTACTTCAATATCTAATGTTTTATAAATTTTTACAAGATCTTCACAATGAATAATTGGTTGTTTTATATCATCCACTGACAATTTCACCATCCTCAAGTTCTAAAACTTTGTCGCTTAGCTCCATTAAGCCGGTATCATGTGTGGTCATAATTATGGTTATTCCTTTTTTTTCACATAGCTCTCCAAACATTTTCATAACTTTTAGCCCAGTATTAGTATCTAGTTCGGCTGTAGGTTCATCTGCAAAAATAACCTTTGGGTTGTGAGCTATAGCCCTTGCAATTGCAACACGCTGTTGTTCTCCACCAGACATTTGTTGTGGCATATGACTGGTTCGTGCTTCAAGTCCTACTAAATGCAAGCATTCTAGTGCTTGTTTTTTCATGTCTCCTTTAAAATTAGCTAACCTTAAAGAAAACTCTACATTTTCATATGCTGTCATTATAGGTATTAATGCTACAGATTGAAAAACAAATCCTATTTGAGTGCGCCTAAGCATACTTTTTTTTTCTGAACTTAAGTTTGTAATGTTTTTGTCATCAAAATAAACTTGCCCTTCTGTAGGGTCATCAAGAGCACCTAAAATATTCATTAAAGTTGTTTTTCCTGAACCAGAGCGGCCTCTTAAAATTGTAAGCTTCTGTTTTGGTATATCAATAGAAACATTTTTAAGTGCAAAAAATTCTTCTTTATCAGAAACAGGAAAAGCTCTTGTTACTCCAATAGTTTTTATTATGCTATCCATATTATTAACTTTCCCTTCTATTAATCTTCTCCTAGTTTAAGAGCTTGAGCAATTTTAAGTTTTGATACCATTGCTGATAATACACTTAAGCAAATGGTTATCATAATAGCTATTACTACAAAAATTCTTATGTTGTCTGCAGTGCTTGATATAATTTCTAACGGAATACTCTGCTCAACTGCAGCATAATTGATTTCAATTAATGGTACAAACAAATATGAAGAAATAAAACCAACTATACCTCCAACAAGAATAGCATAGCCTGAAACACATATTTGCTCAAAAACTAACATATAAAGGATTTCTTTCATAGACATTCCCATTGCTCTAAATATACCGAACTGCAATTGTCTAGCAGAAATTGACATTGTCCAGTATATTAAGAAGCCTACTGCACAAAGAGAAAGAATCATTATAAATCCTACCGTCAAAAGACCGTTAGTTCCTTGAAATATTGGGTCGTTTTTTTGTTCTGTTATTTCTATATTAGTGTCTTCAAACTTAGTTAAATCAGGGTTGTATTCATCTATAAAATCATACATCGGCTCAGAAGAATCTGTCATATTAAACCAAACTTCATATGGTCTATTTGTATAAACAGATTGAATATATGAGAGGTGTCCTACAATAAAATAATGGTTGCTTTCAGTTTTTACACCATCGATACCTACAGTGTAAGATGTGTCATTATAAGTTGGCCAATAATCAATAAAACCATAAATAACACCTCTTACCGTGCTTTTGTTACCGTTTTCTTTATATATAATGTTGTCTCCAACTTCTAGTGAAAATTCATCTCTGGCATTGCTTGAGAGTAAAATAGCCTCAGGATTTTGAGAAATAGCATTTAAATAGTCATACCAATGTCTAGACAATAAGTCGTCTTTAAAATAAGCTGTTTCTCCAAATTCTTTTGTATGTATACCCATAACCGTTGTATTGCTAAAATCACCATTGTCTGTACTAACATCAATGTTATCGTTAATATAAACTTTTGTATAAGAGTCTACATCTTCAATAAATGAGAATCTATCAAAATCGGGCTCTAAAAAAAATGTCTCTTCGCCGTCTTGGGCTTCAGTGCTATCCCAAAACTCTTTAAGCACAATATCTGCACCATTTTCATATTTAATTCGCTCTTCTTCATTGCTATTAATAGTTCGCGCACTTATTGAATTGAAAATTCCTAAAGAAATTGTCATTATTAAAAAAAGCATTAAAAAACCTTGGTTATCTTTAGTTTCAATTACTTGCTTAAAAGAAACATAAGTAGCAGGGCTATGCTTTTTTTTCCTAATAATAAATAGAAGCTTCATAAACCATGGGAAAATTCTTAACGAAAGTAAACCTGCACCAATAATAAAAACTGAAGAGTTTAAAAACATTACAGGGTCTAATCCTTCACCATTCTCAACTCTTTGCGCAATTAATTCTTGTTGCGCATTAAATGAGTACCAACCATAAAGCGATAATGAGAGGAGAACAATATCGAGGCCTATTTTCTCCCACCATTTGGCTCGAAACTTTTGTTGTTTATTTCTTTTTGCTACTACTATTCCAACATTTGCATGCTTAAAAGCAGGAAAAACCATAGTTATTACCGAGAATAAGGCTGCAATTAGAGAATAAACAATTGATTGAGTATTAAAAGAGGCAGGTAAAGCAGATCTGCCTACAAACTCTAAAAATGCGTTAGAAGAGCCTAACACTTGACATAGCAAATAACCAATTGGCAAGCCAATTAATAGGCTAGAACCACTAATGATAATGGACTGTATTAAATAGATATTAAGTATTTGATTTTTACTAGCTCCTCTACTTTTAAAAACTGCAATTTCAGAAAGCTCTGCTTCTATCATTTGCCTTGAAACCATAAAAATAAAAACTGCTAACAATACATAAATTGGCACTTGAAGCACTAACAAAGTAATGTTTAATCTCGTCATTTCAGTATGATGATCAAAAATAATCTCATCAAAGTCAATTGAAGCTTGAAAGTACTCAAAATCTTCAGCCTGTTTATCAAAATTCTCTATTGTCTCTACCATTAATTCTGTATCTGAGCTTTTCATAGCAGAATAATCTACTTGAACTGTATTTCTCATTAAAACCGAATTAGAATGATTTTCTATATTAGCAAAATACTCTTTAAATAAAGTTTCATCCATAAAAGCGTGTTGCGCATAGGAAGTTGGAGAATTAATCCAATATATATCAGAATCATCAGAGTTTGTAAAAACGCCTTTAATTGTTATAGCATATGGGTTACCATTTTCATCTTGAAGCCTGTTGAAAAAATAGGTTTCTCCAACAAAAAGGTTCTTCTTTATAAGGGTAGACTCACTGACTACAACACCAATTGAGCCATCAGGTTCAAATTCATTTGAGTACATCTCACCTGAAACTAATTGAGAGTGGCTCTCAAAATCAGTAATAAATCCAAGTCTTAACTGCGTTGACTCCATTTTATCAGAATTATCACTATTTGGAACTTGAATGGTATCAGAGTCAATAAAGTTTTCTGTTATATTATTTATTATCGGTAAATTTAAAGCATATGTAACATCATTTAATGAATTATCGTAAAATGATAAAAATTCTTCGGTAAGAGGCTTGCTTTTAGAGTAGGTAAAACTTATATCCATATTTCCAGGATAAGAGTTTTCTTCTACTATGTAGTTATTAAGATTTTTCATGAGTGTTCGTTGTAAAACAGCATCAGAATAAATAGGGGTAGCACAAACAATACTTATTAACAGTATATTACCTATTAATAAGCTTAAAATCATCCATTTTTTACTAAGAATTTTCTGAATAACAAACTTAAACAATGTTTTTCTCCTTACTCTGTTAGTACTATTTGTCCTTCGTAAAGGCCGTCAGACACAATATAGTAATCGCTATTGTCAAATGAAGAGGTTATATATCTTTTTTTAACTATATCATCTTCTAAAATGTTAACAACGTTTTTGCCATTTTCTTTTTCTACTGCACTTTTATCTAAAAGAAGTACATCTGACAAAAATTCTGTCTCGGTTTCAAGAGTTATACGTGAATTAAATCCCCAAATCATTTCTTGAATATCTTGAGAGATATAATTATTAGGGTCGGTAAAGTCTATTCCTATATAAGTTTCATTTTCACTAAGCTCTTGAGATAAAATTAATGGAGAAGAAATGACATGTCCTGTAAATGATAAGTCTTCACCCAATACTTTTGTTGAAGCAATTACTTCATTTCCGTATCTAAACTCACTGTCTGTGCTAGCAGTAAGTAGAACTTTATCAATACTAACAAGTCGTATTAGTTCTGAGTTGTTAGTAACTAAATCATCTTCGCGTACAGTATTAGATAGCCCAAGGACTAAGCCGTCAAAAGGAGCGAGCAAGTAACCGGTGCTAAGTTCTTCAGTTAATTCGGATATTTCTTCATTTAAACTTTTTATTCTCTCTTGGGCAGAGAAATAAGCTTTGTCATATTCTACTTTAGCTTTTTGCAGACTAAGTTCTTCTAATTTGTAATCAAAGCTATCTTTTTCTAAATTTGCTAAAATTTGATTAGATATATTTTTATTCTCATTGTAGCTTTCAGTTAAAGTAGAAATCTCATTTTGTGTTCGATTTAGTTCTAATTTTTTTTCTTCTAATGGTACTGTGCTAGTGTCTGTATAAAAACTAGCTAAAGCATCTCCTTTTTTTACAAGGTCCTCTTCTTCTACTAAAAACTCAATAAAATAAGCTGTTTTGTCATAGTAAAGTATTCTATCATAAGCAAAAACAATATCTGCAGCAGAGGAAATAGAACTGGTGAAATCACCTTTTTCTAAAATAGTAGTTTTATAGTTGTGCTCTGTAGGAGTATATAATTCTTCACTTAACTCAGTTTGTGAAGAAGAGCAAGAAGTAAAAAGTATAGAGAAAAGTAGGGCTATAGATAAACATAATATTTTATTACCTTTGAACATAGACTTTTTCTCCTTCCTCAAGTCCCTCTGTTATTTGCGTTTTAGAATCGGTACTAATCCCCAAAACAACTTCTCGACTAACTAATTTATCGTCTTCAACAATATATACAAAATTTCCAATGTTACTAGTATAAGAAACAG
Organism: uncultured Eubacteriales bacterium; assembly: GCA_964369215.1. Classification (GTDB taxonomy): domain Bacteria; phylum Bacillota; class Clostridia; order Oscillospirales; family Acutalibacteraceae; genus SIG603. The sequence goes on along the minus strand of CAYJEZ010000094.1, from coordinate 717 downwards.
CATTTGTAGGTATTGTAATCGCATTTTCTTCTAACTGTGAATACACATTAATAGATACAAACTCGCCGACAGATATACCAGAATTATCGCTAACGAAATCAAAATAAGAATAAATTTCTTTATCTGCAAGTTGAAGAGAAATAAGTTCATCCATAGGAATAGGAACATTAACAACATCTAATTCTTTATTTCCAATAGTAGCAGTAATTTTTTTTGCAGAATCAATAGCAGTTAACGAAACGTATTCACCTGAAATTGAAATCCTATTATTATCTGCAATGCAAACAATAGGAGTTAACGCTTCAACAGTATCGCCCTCTATAAGGTGATTATAGTAAACAATAATTCCATCAAATGGCGCTAGTAAATTGGGGTCAATCAAAGTACTGTTAAGAACAGCTAGCCTATCACGCATTTGAGAGATTTCTAAATTTTGTACTTGTATAGTTTGAGAAAGTAGTGTTTTAGCAGAGTCAACTTTTGACTGGGCAACTACTAATTGACTCTCAGATACTGCTGGGGTAGGCAAGGGGGTAGGAGTTGGTGTTGTTGTGTCAGGAGAAGAAGTATCAGGAGAAGATGTATCAGGAGAAGAAGTATCAGGAGAAGATGTATCAGGAGAAGATGTATCGGGAGAAGAAGTATCAGGAGAAGATGTATCGGGAGAAGATGTATCGGGAGACGACGTGTCAGGAGAAGATGTATCAGGAGAAGATG
>CAYJEZ010000093.1:0-10258 GCA_964369215.1 uncultured Eubacteriales bacterium | reverse complement strand
GTAATCATCAAGGTTAAAGGTGGTATTTTAGAGGTTGGGAAGATAGTGTCATATAAATTCTTAAATCCTCCTCCAGCTCCTTGTATCCAGAATATACCAAAGCCCTCAACATTAATACCTGGCGTAAATCCTCCTATAAAGAAGTAAACTTCATCAGGAACAGGTATACCATTATAACTCTTAAGCCTTAGGCTTCCTTCCATTGTAAGAATAGCAAGGTCGGCACTTCCCTCTACGCCAAACTCCCATTCGTTGTTAATAACTTTTAAGTCTAGTTGACCTTGAAGTGACGGCATGCCGTCTACATAAGCAGGGATACCTACTTCAACACTAACATTAAATCCTATAAAGCCACCGCTAAAAAGTATGTCGTGAACATAAAGACCAAGCTCGGCATTTGACCAATTTTCATGGTTTTTTTGTGCACTAGCATACTTATTTTGTATGTCTCTTAATTTATTTGCTTCATAGTATGGATTTGCCGAGTTATTGACAATATCCATTTGCTGTTGCTCCATTGCAGATAGATTATCTGCCTCTGCGCCACTGGACCAATAGCTTGACGGAACAAGTAAATCTGGCGAAAGCTGTGCACCAAAAGCTATAATAGGTATTTTAGGGGTTTCGGTGTTTACTGTTCCTCTTACCGTTGCCATTTGTCCGAATTGCCCATATCTAAGCTCCATAAGTACTCCACCTATGGTTTGAGCTGTACTGGCAGCACCCGGCCAAAGCAAAGTAATTGCATTTGTGTTGGCAACGCTGTTCTCAACTTCTCCTACTTTGTCGCCCACAATTTCTCCGTCGTAGTTATATTGAAGAAGTTCCATATCGTCGCCATCTACAAAACTGGTGATTGCACAAACGCCGTCCCATACAGCTGTTCTTGCGCCTGTAGTATACACTTTTGCGTCTATATCCACATTAATAGTACCGCTGTCTTCGGTAATTTGTATCATACCATCTTCAACGTCCAAACTATTGCTTATAACCATAGTATTTTGCACTATGTCACCAGGCAATACATTTGAGGTGCCCACTATCTCTATTGGATTTTCCTTTGTACCCTCTTTAACCGTAAATAAACCTTTAAACTCTAACAATGTTAAATTATTAGGGTTGGTATTCATTTTTTCGTATTCTTCTTGGTCTTTGTATATTTTTATAGAGTAGTCGGTCCTGCTATCTCCCTCTGCCGCATCCCTTTCAATAGTAATTAAACCATATGTATTAGGCATAAACTTAGGGTCGTCGGTTACTCTAAATGTTAAATTTCCACTTCTAACATCTTGTGCAGTTTCATCGTGAAAATCAAAAAGTATTTCCCATTCACCCACAGACATCTTCTCATCTAAGTGAATTTGTACAGAATTATCTCCTGTAAATACTGTGATATCATCAGGGTCGACTATAAATTCATCATCATTACTTTTGTTTATAAGTTTTAAGTCGTAATCGCCTTTATTTTTCACCGCACCTGTACCCGCCATAGAAAGAAAAACATCTCTTTCCATTTCATGGTAAACAATTTCAGGAGTTAATGCATTAACAACAACGCCATCTGTGCCTATTCCTGGGCAAAATACATATACTTCTCTTGATGAAGAAATAGCTGTCTCGCCTTTATATGCTCTAATAACGATACTTCTGTAGTCAGAAATCTCATTTTCGGCATCTGCATATAGTTTTAGTGTATATGTAGCATTTCCAAGGCTATTTAATTTGCCTACTTCAATTCTATCTGTATACTCTTCCCCATCTCTAACATATACACCGGGCTGTAAAATAATATCTAGCCAAATATCAGATATATCTTCTGCGCTTTGATTTTGAAGTTGGAACGAAACTTCAAACTCTCCACCGTTTTCATATGCAGGCTCACTTGCACTTTCGTCTAGCACCAAAGGAGGTGGAGTATTTGAAAAGTTGATTATTATATCATTGTTTCCAATTTCATTGCTATTTGAGAATATTCCGTAATTTGTTGCAATTTTTGAAGACTCGCCTGCTGAAACAGCACCCATATCGTAGTATAGTGCATATGCGCTGTCGGCAGTCATATTCTCAATATTATAAGGATTTGTAAAATACAAGTCGTCTTGAGGGATAAAATCAAAAATTTGAGACGAAAAGTTTTGCCAATGTCCAAAAGCTACTTTAGTAGGTACTATAGTTTCATCTCCTACATTTGCATTAACGGTATAGGCTCTTACTTTTGGGTTTACTAAATCATCGTAAACAAAAAACATGTTTTCATAAGCGTTTTCGTTTGTATTATCAATCACTACTTCACTTTCTACAGTGGTGTATTTTTCGCCTACTCCCATTTCTCCTGTAGGAAGCTCGTAGTATCCATAATCTTGGTACCCTAAAGCTGTATCTATAAGAATACGAGTTTCAATACTAGAATAATTTGTATTACCTGTATTTTCAACATCATAAGATATTTGAACCATACCATGAGATACATCTGCTTGGTTTAATACTGTAAGCTCTTGTGTAAAAATTAAATCGTCTAATTTCCATTTAGAGACAACTGTGTTTCCATTTTCAATTTCAGTCGAAATCATTTCACTTGACATTCCAAAAAAGCCGTATTCTCTACCGAAAATGTACTCATCAGTAGAACCGTTCTCTTTTGTAATTTTAAAAGAAGTATATGATGTATCGTAGTATTCATCAGGATACATTAAAAATTTGTTGTCGTCTTCTACTTCAAGTCTATCCCCTGTACCAGTGTCTACTAAAAAACCACCATTTTCTTTAGATACCGAAAGTTTTATGTATTCGTCTACATCTATTTCTATTTTTTCAGGTAATTCGTTTATTTGCGTTTGTGCCGCAAAAACTTCAGTGCTTCTAAAAAGAGGCATTACCTGTATCATCATTACAGCGGCAAGCAATAATGAAATTGATTTTTTTAATATTTTTTTCATTTATGACCATCCTTTTTTTGTAAAGTGTAACTTTTTATGGTGTTTTGCATTGTGAGCAAACCCTCAATGCAAAACACAAAACTTGCCGTTTGAAAATTAATCTTCAAATTTGTGGCAACGCTTTTTGCCACAGCATAGAATTTTGTGCGCTTTTCAATGCGAACAAGCTCGCATTAAGGAAAATTAAAATTGTAAAATTTTAAAGCTCAAAATTCCTGTATAAAAATTTATTTTCATACTTTTTTCACTCCACATAAACAATGAACTCATAATAATCTCTTCCCTGTGTTTTAATGCAAACCGTATAATAACCTGGTGAGTTAAAATCAAGAGTTATTTCATCATTTGTACTAACATTATGCTTTAATACTGTAGAACCTATTTTAAGTTGTGCAACAGTTTTAATGCCTTTTTCAAATATAATAGAGTACTCCTCGGTTTCTCCATTATTTTCTGGCATATTAACCACAAGTTTATGCTCTCCTACTTGTACACTTGTAACTCCGCCTCTTTCTACAAAATCTCCATCTATTGTAGGCTGTGGTTCATTATCTGAAACAAACCATAATTTAACCTCTGCTGTTGTTACGTTTCCTGCAAGGTCTGTCGCTTTATAAGTTGCAATCTCAAGCCCTGAGGTAGTACGTTTATTAAAAGTATACTCTAAAACCACATCTTCGTCATTTTTATTGTCAATAACAATTACATTATTTTTTAGAGTTTCTTCTATGTCACTTTGCGAGTCACTTAGCCTTGCAAAAACCTCTGATGACCTTACAATAATTTTTGGTGCAATAACGTCTAAAACCACCACGTTTGTAAATATGTGAGCATCTGTGTTTCCGTATGTGTCTGTAGCAAGCATTGTTGGCGCATATCCGTCACCGCTGTCTGACATAACAAAACTTGTAGCGGTATTTGCAGTTACATTTTTAGTTTGCTCGTTTAATGTAACCGTACTATCCCTATTAACTTTAACCCATATAGTACTATTTGTATTAATGTTAAAGCTATTCGGATTTTCTACATACTCACCTGACTGGGACATAGAGAATGTAAGATTTAAACCACCTATTACAATACTGTCTACCATTACTCTAAGAGTATTTGTGTTGCCACCGGCATCTGTAAAGTTAAACTCGTATTCTCCGTTTGCATACACATTTTTAGTAAACTCTGTTCCGTTTGTGCCTGCTTCTCTAAAATTTACTGCTGTGCCGTCTTCAGATACAAATTTTAAGCTTACATATCTTCCAGTGTCAGAAAGCGTTTGAGTTACACTTATATTAGGAAGTACTTTTGATATGTTTCCTACAATTTTAGACTCAAATATAATTGTGCTTCCGTCGGTTGCAGTTAGCTCAAACTTAGGCGGAACCTCTCCATTTTGTTCTCCAAAGTTCTCGTTATAAATTAATGTAAATTTATTGTCCTTAGCCTCAAACTCTAGTTCGCCGTTATTCACTGCTGTTTCAACTGCGCTTGTTGAATTAATTGAGGCAATATCTTTATTAAACGTATATACAACAGAAACATCCTTATTTGTAATAGCATACGAATGGTTGCTTGACCACGACTCTTTAATTATTTCAAACTCGCTTGTACCTACTACACTATCAATATCAACTACTTCATATCCTGAGTAAGGTAAACCGTTCATATAATAGTTGTATTGAATTAAATGCTCTCCATTTGTGGTAAGGTCTATATACGCCTTATCTTTATGTAGTCCTGCTGCTGTTTCAACTTTCGTGCCTAAGTTTACAATTCTAAGTCTTTCTACAGCGGTATGGTCTTCGCTTACATAAACTCTTACATAATCACTGTTGACACTTTTCACTTCTTCTATTATTGGTGTAAATACAGGAGCATCAGTCATAGTAATGTCTATAGGTATAATCGAAGTGTTACCATTATCGTCCTCAACAAAAATTGTAAACTGTGCGGTTTGACTAATTGTAATACTAGCATTTAACTCATTTAACACTACACCATCTATATTATCTGATATTTTATCTGTTGGAACATTTGCGATAATTCCTGATTTAATATATATATCAGTATCAAGCTTATCAGCAATTGCATAATTTAGCACAAACTTTGGAGCATATCCTAAATCGTTAATAAAATCTTCTATAGCAGTATACTGAATATATCCTGTAGGAATATCAGGTAATGATGGGTGCGAGCTCTCAGGATTTGTCGGTACATAGTTATATAGTTTTTCAATTTCTACAGTTTGTAAATCGTTAGATGCCGAAGCTTTAATTTGAACACTTGGAGATGTTTCATCTTTAATCTGTAAAGTTATATTATAGTCATCCCTAAGATTAAACGCAAAATCTTCACCTGTTGCACCAAATGAGTCAAAATACTCACCTGCACCTATACTGTAATCATATGAGAAACCAGTAGCTTCAGGGTCAAACACATGTGTTATTTTATTATCGTTTTCATCTACTAAGTATTCTATTACATCACCATTTGAGTCAGCATAATATAAATGAGCCGTAACACTTCCTGAAATTTCTTGTTGTGCACCAACAATAATTTTGTCACCTTTTTCATCTGTAAATTCTACAGACGGCACGATAACTTTTTCTTGTTGCTCTTTTAACTCGTCTAAATCAAAGTTGTTAACAGTATAGGTATAGCTTGTACCATTTTCATCTGTAACTGTAATTTTAGTATTAAAGTTTAATGTAACTTTAACTTTTTCTGAATTATTATTATCAATTATAATTGTCTCTTCATAATCATCATAATTTTCTTCAATATAAGTTACAGTTAACTTGCTGTCGTCTTCAAACACTAAAGTTATAGGCTCTACCGTAAAAGCACGGCTTACTGTGTCTTTTTCTACCGAGTTTACTATTGTTTTAATTGTAGGAGCACCGACATTCTCTGTTGTTTTAGCGTCGAATACATGCTCTTTGCCGTAAGCGTCATTAGCTGTTATATCAACAAAATGCGCATTCATATCGGTTGGCAATACATAATGATTAAGCAGTTCTCCCCAATCGATAAATGCAAAGGTGTTAAAGTAGATTTTGTTGTCTTTATCTGCTAATGCTAAGTCTTTATCGGTTGAATCTTGTGATTTATCGGCAAGTATATGGTCTTTGTAAACATAGTTTTGGTTGCTTTCATCGTAAAGATGTATCAAGTCAACTTCAATAGTTTTTTCTGCACCTGTTAAACTTACAAAGTTTACCTGTGCTTTATCTGCATAAACTTCACCAGCTTTTGTCTTGTCTATTGGGTAAGCAAACTGCAACACAAACTCACCGTCAAGTAATGTATTAGGGTCAGTTTCAGCTATCATTTCTCCACTTATATATCCGTTGTTTGAGTTTAAAAGAGGATTGCTTAAAATCAAATCAACTTCTGGTCCGTAAGTTCCGTCTTCTAGTAGCATTTGTATAGTTGATTTTTCAAAATCTATCGGACTTAAGTCTTGTTTACCGTAGTCTGCATTTGGTATATGGTCTTCCCAAGCAAGTGTGTAGCTTCCATCATATTTATCCCCCGTTTTCAAGGTCCAATTTATATCATCAGGGCTAAATCCATAAAAATCATTCAGTGTATACTTATATGGCACAAAGTTGTATTGACTAACTTTAATCCTATTAGAGGTATGAGCTTCATTTCCGATTTGTGGTATTATTGTTGCAGAGTTGCCAAACTCATCTACCGCAGTAAAATACAATTTTAGTATTTGTTCATTATAATACCCAGTTGTATCCTCAAAATCAACATTTAGTGCTGTACCTACTGAATTGCTAATGTGCTCATCTACTGTTAATGTGAAAGCTTCGCCATAATATGGGCTCTCTATGAAAGCATCGCTAGCTTCATCGTATACATGAGAAGTAACTGAAACATTGTTACCAAACAAAGATTTTAACCTGCTTAGGCTTACATCTACCGACTCAATATAAGGTGTTCCTTCTACAGTAACCATTTCATTAACGTCATAGTTTACATCAGCAGAGACAACCACATCTTCGTTAGCTACCTCTATTAAAATAGAGTTTACAGGTGATAAATTACCATTTTCAAGTACAAACTGATAATATACTAAATTATCCTGTGTTTTATCAAATCCACGAGTACTATAGTTTGCACTAAAAATAACCGATAAAGGTATGGAGTAACCCAAATATCCATCTATTGTCTTTAATGAACGTTTATTGCCATCTGTGCTTAATAGATATTTGTCACTCTCATGTCCATCCACCCAAATATAAAGATCTTTAATTTCTCCTATAACTTCGCCGTTTTCAAGTTGGGTTGGAGTGTGCTTTGCACCAAAGAAAATATCATAGTAACTGTTAGAACTTGTCTCGTAGTAATGTTTTACAGGAGTGTCATCTATTGACTGTATAGACACATACTCATTGCTTTCTTCTACATAGTAAAATTGATCAACACTTGTAGTTTTAGGAATTTGCATGTACAAGTGATTTAATGAGTTGCCCGCAGGGTCTTTAATCAAATTGCCCTCACTCGCACTTGAAATTTTCTTAATTTCAATTTGAGGAATTCCGGTTATATCAATTTTAGTATTGTCCAAAAACAGCTTTCCTAAATCAAAGGTGTTTACAACGCCACTTCTTTGGGTTATATTAACCGATACATTATATTCACCTGTTAAATAATCATAATTAGGAAGTACAACACGTTGATTTAAACTATTGCTTAACGCTTGTTTTATTACTAAGCCCTCAGGACCCTCTAAAATAACAAAGCTGTTTGCAAAGTCGATATCGGTAGTGCCAAATCCTTCATATACTGTATTTTTTATTTTAAACTGAACTCTAAATTTTTCCAAAGTTGCATCATGAATTTCGCTTTGGTCTACCAAATCTGCTGTAATTTTATTGTATATTCCTGTATCCTCAATACTATAAGCATTTAATTCAGGAGCATAATTTACAGTACCTATATTAATAAGGTTGTAACCTGTATTTACATCTGTATTTGGTAAAGCCCCATCTAATATCGGTGTTAAATCTTCAAAAGAACTCTCTATCGTCACATTGGTAACACCGTATAATGAAGCAGCGTCCATGCTAATTGGTTCTACTAAGGTATAAACCGAGCCATCGTTTGTAGTTTTATACCATTTGCCACTACTAAAATCAAATATACTTTTTTGTGCCTCAAGGTTAGCACTGCTGTAAATTCTTGTATATTCAGTACCATCTTTATCTGTTAAAGTAACTTTTGTGTATGCAGTATCTCCGTTATCTTTTGCAGTTGGAGAACCGACATTAAGTTGTGGCATTTTATTTGGAACTAATAAATTTCCGCTAACAGAGTAATCTGTATTCGCTGTGCTTATATCTACTTTTATCTGTTCAGTTAATGTAGTTTCATTACCTTTAGCGTCTGTAACAACAACTGTAAGTGTTTTGTCAAAAACCTCACCTTTTGGTATTACTCTATCTACAACAATGGTATTGTCTATAACATTTACTCCTGTTACACTACTTTCATCTGAAAATTGATATGTAGCACTTGTTATTTGGCTTGTATCCCAAACTTCAAGTGTAGTAGTAATAATGGCGTTATCAGGGTTATATGCAGTGTTAACAGACTTTAATGTAAGCTTTGGGTCAGCCCTGTCTATATCAATTTCTATAAGTTCTTCACTGTATACTTTTGTATTGCTTGCAACGTCTGTTACTACCACCTTAGCATTAATATCTGCTAGCGCTAAATTAGAAATTAGCGTTTCATCTGGTAAGCGAATTTTTATGGTGTTTGTATTTGAAAGCAGGTCTACCATATTTATAGTAATTGAAGTGGAACTTTCTCCATTTTCTGCAAGCGTTGCTGCTACAAAGTTTGCTCCGCCGTCAATAGAGTATTCATACTCTATATTTTGCTTAACATCATCATTATACGCATTTCCGTACAAGCTAACTGTAGCCACTTGCTCTTGTAGACCTGAAACTAAGTCGCCACTTACTCCATCTGAAACTGTTAATATTAAATCTCTTTCATTACCAGTTCCTGTCACATTCAAATCTATTGTAGGTGCATCAGCGTCTACAAAAGCTTTTTGTTGTGGAACTATAATTTGTACATCATGAGACGTAATAGGGTTTCCGTAAATATCATATACACCAGTTGAGCCATCTACACTTTGTACCACCAATTCAAGAGCTCTTACATAGTCATCATTATCTATATACATTCCCTCTTGTATTGTAAGAGTTTCAAACACAAGTAAACCTGTAGACTCATGATTTGCCTGTTGTACGGTATTGCTTACGCTCTGTACAGGAAGATATATGTTGTTGCCAGCTACATCTTTAACGTTTAGTTTCATTGCTAAACCAGTTAAATTTGCACTTCCGGCAGGTGCTAATTCCATTAGCCTTGGTGTATCGTCTTGTCCTCTAACTTCTGCTGTTAAAGTTATCGTGTCTCCCACACCGGCAAACAAGTCCTCACGGCTAATATCCGGTGCCCATTCATCCGGTAGTTTTTCGTTTTCTGTGTTCGACATACTTGTTTCAATTTCTATATCAGAAACTACAGGAGAAGTATTAATTAAGTTTATATTATGTTCTGTAACAACGTAAGACTTTGTCAAGTTTCCGGTATAATCACTAAACGGGTAATATGCATCTGTGCTCAGTCCTATACTATTCATTTTGCCACTAGATAGTTTTGTAAGACCACTATATGTTTGATCTTCTACAAACTCACCTTTAGTATCAAGCGCATAATAATTGTGATAGTAATTGCCAACAACGCTAGAATCATCATAGCCAAAATTTATTTCTTTTAAAGTTGCGTTCTCATTTTCATGGTACTTATCATTCATGTCAATGAGCATAACTATGGTTTTATCATCGCTTTCAATTCCGACCAATTCAGCTGTTGCGGTTGAATCATCGGCAAAGGTAACTGTCGCTCTATAAGTATCTTTAAACTGTTCAAAATATTCTTCACTACTAAACCTTAGCGTTTCGTTAAATTCAATGAACAGATAATTATTTCTATTTTCTATATTTACAATCTCGGGAGCAGTGTCATCAAAATAAGCAACATCAACACCTGAAAGAGCTTTGTTAGGTTCCCAGCTTTGATTGACTATTATGAATGAAAAACTATTATCTTGTTCAGCTTTAAGAACCAAATTATGTTCTCCCTGTCCCGGAACTGTCACTAATCCATTTTCGCCCGCCAAGATTGAATATCCCCTAAACGGATGTCCCCCTTTGTAATTCGACGCAACTGTAGCTGTAATCCTTGTTCTAATCTGACCAAAATCATCTCCTTCAACCAAGTATTCCCACACCTTA
>CAYJEZ010000092.1:0-10323 GCA_964369215.1 uncultured Eubacteriales bacterium | reverse complement strand
CGGTGAGGCGAGAAGAGTACAACAAACCCAAGCTCCTACACAAACACCAAGTGGCGAGGTGAAAAGACCTCCTCAAACTGCTACTAGACAAGCACAACAAGAGCAAATATTAAAAACACAACAAATTCCACAAAAAGAGATAATAAAAACACAAAACGCCGCAGTTAATAAACAAGATGTTGAGCAAACACAAAATATAAATTTAGCATCAGATAAAACTCAAACTGATGAAACTGTAACACGAGAAAAAACAAACAGATATAATGGAGATAGAACCCAGAGTGAGCCCAAAAAGAAGAGAGCTCCTACCACCCCTGAAAACAAGAAAAAACTTATGGTGTACAACGTTATTATTGGTGTGCTTATTGCTGTTTTTTTAGTGTCTGGCTATTTGATAATAAGCGAATTGGTGCTAAAACCTATGGCTAACGACTCTGATATGGATGAAATTCAACAAGAGCTTGAAGAAATTCAAAAACCTGATGAAAATGAAGATGAAACCTCAAGTGCTCCTGTAGAAGATGAGGTAGTTGAAGAAGTAGGGCTAAGCACTGCTATACTAACGCTAAAAGAAAAATATCCTGATGTTGCAGGTTGGCTTAAAATTGACAATACAGACATACATTTTCCTGTTATGAAGTCGTCTGCAAGCGACCCCGAGTACTATTTATATAGAAATTATAAAGGCGAAGATATTAAGTACGGAAGTATTTTTTATGACCAAAATAGCTATATTGATTCAGAAAACCAAGTGCTTCATGGGCATGCAATGTTTGATAAGAGAATGTTTTACATTTTGAATGAGTTTACTAATATAGATGTATATAAGCAATCTCCTGTAGTTGAGTACAGTACATATGAAGAAGATGCATTATGGAAAATTTTTGCTGTTTTTGTAACCAATGTAAATACCGCATACGGTGAGGTTTATGAGTACTACGACTCTACATTTGCAACAGACCAAGAGAAGAGCACATTTTTAACTACTGCACTAGATAAGTCTGTGATAGATACAGGAGTAGATGTAAATCTTGAGGATGATATTTTAACTTTGTCAACATGCACTATGGATAACAACAATCAAAGAGTAGTAGTTATGGCAAGAAAAGTGAGATACGGAGAAGACCCTGAGGTAGACACAAGCTTAGCTGTTCCTAAATAAGAGAGATGTTTTTAGCAAATCTACTTCGAAAATTAGCAAAAAAATGCTTACAAAACTTAAATTTGTAAGTTTAGTAAGCAGAGAGTTGTTATGATTTTAAGATGTTTGACATTAAATTATTTGTATTGAAATTTTGAAAGTGGGGTAAAGTATGAAACCTAATGTAATTATTATCAATTGTGATGATTTGGGGTACGGAGATTTAGAGTGTTATGGTAGCGAAATTAACAACAGTCCATTTATTAATGAAATGGCAAAAAAAGGAACATTATTCTCTTCAGCATATGCAGCATCATCAATATGCACCCCTTCTAGAGCCGGGTTAATGACAGGATGCTATCCTACAAGGCTATCGATAAACAGAGTTCTCTTTCCGGGAGAAGCTTACGGATTAAGTAAAGATGAGTATACTATGCCTATGCTTTTTAAAGAGAATGGATACAAAACCAAAATAGTAGGTAAATGGCATTTAGGAGACCAAAAAGAATTTATGCCAAGTGAGTATGGTTTTGATGAGTATTTTGGTTTGCCATACAGCAACGACATGGGCAGACAGATAAGAAAAGACGGAACCATGTCTCCTAATCCTCCTCTTCCGCTAATAGAAGATACAGAAGTGGTGCAAGCTCAGCCTGACCAATGCGCACTTACAGAGAGATACACCCACGAGGCACTTAATTTTATTAGAGAAAATAAAGACCAAAGTTTCTTTTTATACTTAGCACATATGCATGTTCATTTGCCCCTATACAGTGCAAAAAGATTTGGTGATGAGTCTAGAAACGGAGATTTTGGCGCTTGCGTAGCTGAGACAGATTGGTCTTGCGGTGTTATAATGAACGAGCTAAAAGTTTTAGGCCTAGAAGAGAACACGCTTGTAATATTCACATCAGATAATGGCTCAACTGGTTTATATGGTGCTTGCAACAAGCCGTTAAAAAGCAGAAAGACCACTAGCTACGAAGGCGGTTTTAGGGTTCCGTTTATAGCAGTATTTAAAGGCAAAATACAAGAGGGCAAAATAAACGACGACATTATTTCTCATATGGACCTACTGCCTACTTTTGCCTCTATGCTAGGCACAAAGCCTGAGAAATGGAATGAGAATACTATAGACGGTGAAGATATTAGCAAAACACTTTTTGCTGGCGAAACAGTAAGGGACGAGTTTGCTTATTATGTGCTTAGAAATACAAAAAACAAACTAGCAGATGCAGATTTAGAAGCTGTAAGAAAAGGCGACTATAAGCTTTATTTCTGCCGTAGAAGTTACCCAGACAATACCCACACAAATGTAAAAGAGCTTTATAATCTTAAAAACGACATTGGAGAGAGTACAAATATTTATGATAATCACCCAGAGATTGTAACCGAGCTTACATCTATATACAATAAATATGTAAAAGATTTGGGGAATTACTCTACAGGAATAAAAGGGGAGAATGTTAGACCGTGTGCAGAGGTAGAAAACCCTGTATGCCTTACTGAGTATGATGAAAATCACCCTTATATAATGGCGTTTTATGATAAAACAGAACAAGGGTAACTATTTAATCAACTATAATTTATTACACAGCCAAACCACTTCAATAATTATTAAAGAAAAGCATGTAAAAGCTTTAATTTATGATTTTTGAAGTGGTTTGACTATAGCCACTAGGAGCGAGTTTATATTAATTTCTAGTAGATGCTATTAAGTTTTAGCAATATTTGCACGTATAGCTTTTGTTTTTATTCCTTGAGATTCAAACATAATCTCGTGCTCAGATTTTACATTTTCTACATTTTCACTGTTTAAGTCAGTAGTAGTGAAGAATATATTAAAACCAGACTCGCAAAAGTATCTTTTACTTGATAAGTACAAATCGTGGTTGTCTGTTTTAAACCAAATTTCGCCGTCAGATTTAAGTATTTTTTTGTAGTCTTCAAGCTGTCTTGTGTGAGTAAGCCTTCTTTTATGGCATTTTGAGCTAGGCCAAGGGTTACAAAAATTAATATATATACGACTGATATTATCTTCTTGCGAGAATAGGTCAGTAATTTGTTCAATATTATAGCTACACAGTGCTATGTTTTCAACTTTATTATCACCATAAAGCTCTACTACATTTCTTCTACCTACACCTAAAATATCCATGCTTATGTCTACTGCTATATGATTAACATTTTTGTGCTCAAACGCTGTTTGTGCTAAAAAAGTGCACTTTCCACAGCCTAAATCTAAGTATATTGGATTATTGTTTCCAAAAAACTCTTTCCATTTTCCTCTTAAGTCTTTTGGGTTTTTAATAAAATAATCGCAAGAGTCAAGCTCAGGACGAGCCCATTTTTTTGTACGTATTCTCATAAACAATTTCCACCTTTATATATACAGTTATTTACCGCTACTTATTTTACTACATTAGGCTATTAAAATCAAGGCATATATTGATGTATAGCATTTAAGTAAAGTAAGTTTTTGTTATACTTCTCATTAATTTATATAAGATTATTATCTAAAAAAATTTGTATTTTTTCAAGTGCCTTACCATGAATTCTATATATTTGTCGTTCGCAAATACACATTTTTTCTGATATATAAGAAAAACTTTTTCCGTTTATATATTTTCTTTCTAGCAGTTCAAGCTCGTCTGATGTGCAAGCGCTTTTTATAAGGGAAATTATGTCCTTTTGTAATTTTTTTAAATTTTCTAGCTCGTCAATAATATCGTTTTCCATATCTAAGTATAAAGAAATTATTTTTTCAGTACCGCTTACTTGTTTTGTGCTACTTACCTTTTCGCTTAAGTTAGTGGAGAGAGAAACCGCTTTTGATTTTAGCTCTAAGAGCTTTTCTTCTTTAGCGTTTATTCTACCTTCACAGAGTAAATATTTGCTCAAATATTCTTTAGCCTTCATTATGCAATCGTCCTTTCTTATTTGTGAAATAAATTCACCTTTTTTGATTAAATTTACATGTAATTATTTAAAAAAATAGATTTAGACAAGTAAAAAACAGTTATTTCTAAGATATAAATATAAATTCAAATTTACACAAGTAAATCATTTTTTGTAAAAATACACCCTCAATTCAATAAAATACAACTCAATTTGTAAAAATAATTGACGCTTAATTGACAATATTGATAAAAAATAGTATAATTTAGTGGGATACTTATGCCTTGATTAGATTAGAAACATGATAGCACGCACTTGTGTAATAGTCAATATGTAATATTACACAAAAGAGAACTTTTTTCACGATTTTTGACAAAATGCGTTAATATTTTCAATAAATATCGTGTTATAATTTACTAAAATTCGAAAGGCAAGTGGTTGTGTGAATAATTTTTATAGAAGAGTAATAGGTTTTTGCGACGAGAGAAGTATAAGTATTTATAAAATGTGCAAAGATGTAGGTATTAGCTCTAGTGTAATGTCTGAGATAAAGGCGGGACGTAGGCAAGGTGTAAGTGCTGCAACAGCTGAGAAAATGGCAAAATATTTTGGAGTTAGCTTAAGTTATTTACTAGGATACAATGAAATAGGAGATGAGTACAGTGAGTATTCACTTTATTTAGATGCTATTAAAAATCGTGAAGAAGTGCGTCAACTTTTTGATATGGTAAATACTGCTTCTAAAGAAGATGTAGAAAAAGCAGTTAAAATAATACAAATCATTAAGACTTAGAATTTTTTATGCTAAGCTCTGACCTTTTTACAGCATTAATTTTTATTTATTGTTAGCATAATGTTATTTTTTATGGCTAAACTATTTTTACACAGATTTATTCGGCTTGCCGAAAATTAAGTAAAGGTGGTACAGATGTGAAAAATAATAAAAAAGAAAAAAAGGCATTGCTCATTGCTCTGTCGATATGTGTTTTCTCTGTAGGAGTTGCAGCTTGGGGAACATATGCCGGAATTTCAGATTATTTAGATACTGAGAGCATTATATATAGTACGGCAGAAACTCAAAATCAAGGACCTACAATAAGCGAAAGTGAAAAAAGTGAAGAGCCAGTAATTGACATAGACCCAGAAAATACCCAAATTGACAAAGAAGAAAGTGAAGCAAACATTATTGAAGAGCCTGCGGAAGAGGTTACGACTGTTCCAGAGACACCGCCTCAACCTGAGGTGGTAGCTGAGCCAGAGCCTGAACCCGAACCTGTTATAGAAGAGGCGGTATCGCCAACCTATTCATTAAGTTCTAATTTTATGCTGCCAGTAAACAGTACTACAATTTTAAAAGAGTTTAGTGCAGACGAGCTGGTATATAACGAGACCATGAAAGATTATAGGGTTCACAGCGGAGTAGATGTAAAAGCGGTTTTAGGCGAGACTGTATTTGCAGTTAACAACGGCATAGTAAAAAGCACATTTAATGATTTGCTACTGGGTAATGTAATGATTATTGAGCATGGAGAATATGAGGTATGGTACTGTGGTTTAGGAGATACTTTTTTAGTAAATGAGGGTACCATAGTTTCGTCAGGGCAAGAGATTGGCTCTGTTAAAGATGTTCCGTTTGAGCAAGGTGAAACTCACTTGCACATAGAGGTATGGCACAACGGTAAGGCAATAGACCCTTTAAGTTTAATTTTACCTTAAATTAAGTTGTCTGTCACAAAAAGTAAATTTAAGCAAAAATACTTTGTAATGTATGGGTTGGTGTCCCCGACTTTCCGAAAAAATTAGCTTCGGGGTGTCGATGACACTAACTCTTATATTTAGCTTGTGCCTTGCGAGCAAAATATCCTTAATAAGACAGCAACTTTTTACTTTTTTTAATACACATAGCTGTAATAATCATATTTTCAACGCGCTGTTACCAGTGAGAACTGTGTAGATTGTGTATTAAATTAATATTAACATAACTTTATACTGACATTAAATGACATATTTTATAATAAAAATTACATAAGATATAGTAAATTACCTTTATAACACTAACAGCTTTCAAGATAAAAAACGCATAGGCTAAATTTTTTATCTTGTTTTCTGTTGTGTTTTCTAACTTATATACTATAGATAAAACAAGCATAAACTTTAAGTACAAGATATTTTAAATACAGAAAGTGTATATTCATATATTTGTGAACACTGTTAGTATTTAATTGACTAAGTATAAACTATTATGTTATAATGCAAACGAAGTTTAGTTAATAAATAAAATATCGTTTTGTGAAAGGACAGTTTTAACTATGAAAAAAAAGAAAGGGCTTATTAATATAGGTTTAGTAATATTTTTTATTTTAGCTTATTTAGTTTCGCCTTCTAACTTAAATCCTCTTTATCCATCAGGTGCGTTTTCAATATTATTTGTTATTTCAGTTTTTGTTGTGGCAAATTCATTTTCGGCATTGTCAGGAATTAACTTTGGGCAAAATGCTGACGGAATGATTAAGGTTAATGTTGACTCAAAGGCAAAAGGCTTTAAAAAACTTGTAGTTACTTTAGTAGTATTGTGGGGAATATACTTTTTGGTAAATTTAGCCTCTGCACCTTTATTTAACTATGTAGCTTACAGAGATCAAATAGGAGACCCACAAGTTAGTGAGTTTTCAGAAGACATGCAGTTGGTTGACTTAAATCAAGTACCAATTGTAAACGAAGACCTTGCAAGGACACTTGCAGATAAAAAACTTGGAGAAAACCCGGGTATGGGCTCTCAAGTTTTTGTAGGAACACCAGTTACTCAGCAAGTAAATGGAGAGCTTATTTGGGCAGTGCCTCTTCACCATTCAGGCTTTTTTATGTGGCTTAATAATATGGGCGGCTCGCCAGGTTATATTAGAGTGTCTGCAACCAATTTACAAGATATTGAATTTGTAGAGACACCTATAAAATATCAACCTAACTCATATTTTTTTGACGATATAGAGCGTTATTTAAGGATTACAAAAGGCTATGCTTTTGAGGCAATAACAGACTATTCGTTTGAAATTAGCGACGACGGAGAAGCATATTGGATTATAACTACTTATAAAAATGAATGGCTGTTTAGCCTGCCAGAGGCAACAGGGGTTATAACCCTTAATGCAACAACAGGAGAAACAGCAGAGTATTCACTTGCAGAGGTTCCTGAGTGGATAGATAGAGTTCAGCCTGAAAACTTTATTATGAACCAACTTAATAACCAAGGAAGTTATGTGCACGGTGTTTTCAACTTTTCTAATAAAGACAAATTTATGACAAGCAGTGAGACCGCTATTATTTATAACGAGGGAAACTGTTATTTATTTACAGGGCTTACTTCTGTAGGTGCTGATGAGTCTGCTATGGGCTTTGTAATGGTAGATATGGTAACAAAAGAACATAAGCTTTATCAAATAAGTGGTGCTACCGAGTACGCTGCCATGCTCTCTGCACAAGGCGCAGTACAGCAGTACGGCTACTTTGCAACCTCGCCTATTATAATAAACCATAAGGGCATACCTACTTATTTTATGACATTAAAAGACAACAGTGCACTTATTAAGCAATACGCATTTGTATCTGTTGCAGATGTTACCTCGGTAGGTACTGGTGACACGATAAACAACGCTTTAAGAGACTACGACCAAGTTTTAGGAGCAACAAACTCGTTTGTAAGCGACGACGGAGACTTTGTAGAGTATGAGGGAGAGGTTTTGAGAATAGCTTCTGAAATGTCAGATGTGGGGCTTTCGTATAAACTTATTTTAGAAGGAAAAGAAGATAAAATATTTATAGCTTTTTACGATATAAGTGCAGAACTTGCGCTTACAGAGGTAGGAGACGAAGTTACAATAGGATATTATGAGACAACAAGCGGTGTTATTAGTGCGACTGAGTTTGATAATGAGGAATTTAGCCAAACAGAGTAAGTGACTAACAGTATAATAGCAATTTAAAATGAGGGGCTGTCATATACGATAGCTCCTCTTGCTAGCAAAAAAAGGGTTAAGCTTTATTTTATTAGTACGCAGATTGTACAAATAAATTAGCTATATACTTTAAAAATTAGCGTTATAGCGGTTAATTAATCGAAGTTGATATTTTGCTTGTAATGCACTTTTATTTGTGATAGAATTCTAAAGGCAAACATAAGTATAATACAGCGAATGAGCAAGATTTGGTTTATTTAGAAAGGATTTTTTATGAACATAAAAAAAATATTAGTTACTAGCTTTTTGGCAGTGGCTACATTAGTTAGCACAGTAGGTTGTACATCTTTAACAGTAGAAGAAATATTTAGTGAGAGCATGCAAAAGGTTACAGACGCTAAATTTTCAGACATGTCATTAAGTATTAACATGAAATTTTCGTCTAGCACAGAAGAAATGGAAGTAGCTATGGACACAGATATAATGATAGATGCTACCGATGATAGTAATATAAAATTATCAAACATTTCTACAACTTCAATGATGGGGATGGAAATACCAATAACTGTTTATTACTTAGACGGATATCAGTACATGGATATGATGGATCAAAAAGTTAAAATGGAAATGACTATAGAGGAGTATTTCACTGCTAATCCTACAGTTAGTTATGCCAGCCAAATTGAAAGTTTTTCTGAGTATAATATGGAAGAAGTAGATGATAATTATGTTATCTCTTATGTTGTTAGTGAAGAAAAATCTCAAGAGGTATTTTTACAATCGCTAGGAGGAATGGAAGAACTGCTTATGGCCGACATTGGTGAGGCAGATATAACATTTAACTCTATTATTGGTGAAAATATCATTGACAAAGACTACAATTTAAAAGAGCAAAATATGACAATAGACGTGAATATTACTGTAGAAGGCGAAAGTGTTGATATGCTGATAGAAACAAAAGCAGTAATTAATGAAATAGCTGAAACAGGAGAGATAGTGTTTCCTGACTTTAGTGAGTATATAGAAATAGATGCAAGTGAATTGGGCGTAGGCTAAAATAACACAAGACATATTTTAGGTGATTTAAATGCGTTAGTCAAAGTTCTTTTACTCATTTCTGTGATGTTTTCTAATTAATTTTTCTATAATGTAGTGGTTGAGTTTTTTCAGCCACTACATTTTTAATTATTCGTCAAAATGTACAATTTATCTTATTTTTATTATTAGTATTGATTTTTTTAGTTAAATATGCTATTATGTAGTTAGAAAAATAATTACCTTGAACTTTATATTTCTCCCTAATTTACGTCCAAAGACTTTGGGAGCACAAGGGCTAATATCTGAAATAAATAAGTGAAAATTTGTTTTATTAGATTTTAGTAAATTATGAAAATTTGGATAGAAAGGGTTTTATTTTACAAAAACTGTAAAATAAAGACGGTGTTGTTATGAAAATTAAGATTGTAGGAAGAAAAGTTAATTTAAGAGACAATTTTAAAACTTTGGTAGAGAAAAAACTGTCGAAATACGATAGAATTTTTGACGAAGATGCCGAAGCAGTGGTAACAGTTACCCTAGAAAGAAATAGGCAAACTGTAGAGGTTACAATAAAGCAAAGGGGTATGTTCTACAGGGCTGAGGCCTCAGAAATGGAAATGAATGACGCCTTAGATATTGCAATTCATAAAATGGGCAGGCAAATACGCAAAAATAAAACAAAGCTTGAAAACACAAGAAAAGTAAAACCAATAGAGTTTTCAGATGATTTATATGATGAGCCTGAAGAAGTATTTAATATTATTAAATACAAAAAATTTGTGGTTAGAACAATGACTGCTGAAGAGGCTATTCTTCAAATGAACTTATTAGGCCATGAGTTCTTTATGTTTAAAAACCCTGAGGGAGATATAGGGGTTGTATATAAAAGAAAAGATGGAAATTATGGCGTTTTAGAGGCTGATAGCTAAAAATTAGAAAAATGATTTTATACTTGAAATCAGTTGGTTTATGGCTTGTTATTTGAATAATTGCCTTAAAATAATGACTTTTGGGCAATGTTTATATAAGCTTTTTATCAAAAAAGCGTTCGAGTATTGACAAGCTAGAGTTAATCATATATAATCACCATAGCGAAAAAATTATCACAGGATTACAAATTTCTGATTATACAAACGGTAATAGCGATACTAATTATTGTATATAAAAAGATATTAGTACAAAATTAAATACAGGGGGAGCTGAAAATTAATTTGGCTGAGAACGATGTAGACATCGAAACCCCGAGAGTTTTACTCTCACACCTGATGCGGATAATGCCGACGTAGGAATGTT
>CAYJEZ010000091.1:0-10508 GCA_964369215.1 uncultured Eubacteriales bacterium | reverse complement strand
CGCTCTCGCCGTATAGCTGTTTAAACCACTCGCTCATCATAGCACAGCATGGCTCATAGCTTACCATAAGCTCTATAGATTTACCTTTATTGTAAAGAATATTTCTAGCTGCTGCATATTTATAGCAGTCATTCTCATAAATATTCTCGTTATCAAAAGCAGTCATTGCTTTTTTAGCGCCATTCATTAAAACGTCAATGTCTGCACCTGCTACAGCTATAGGTAAAAGCCCTACTGCTGTTAAAACAGAGAATCTACCGCCTACATCGTCAGGCACTACAAAAGTTTCAAAACCCTCTGTGTCAGCAAGCTTTTTAAGTGTTCCTCTTGCCTTGTCTGTTGTACAGAAAATTCTCTCTTTAGCACCCTCTTTGCCATATTTTTTCTCTAGCATGTCTTTTAAAACTCTAAAAGCAACAGCTGGCTCTGTAGTTGTGCCAGATTTTGATATCATGTTGATGCTAACATCTTTGCCCTCGCAAATTTTTAAAAGCTCTGCCAAAGCAGATGAGCTTATATTGTTGCCTGAGTAGTAGATGTCAGGTGTATCTTTTTTTAAAGTGTTGTAGTTTTCAGACTTTAAAAACTCAATAGCAGCTCTTGCACCTAGGTAAGAACCACCAATGCCGATAACGATAAAAATGTCGCTATTAGATTTAATTTTATCAGCAGCTTTTTTAATTCTCTCAAATTCTTCTTTGTCATAATTTTCAGGTAAGTTCACCCAACCTAAAAAGTCATTGCCTGCGCCATTACCGTTTTTTAGTAGTTCATGAGCCTTAGTTACTTGGTCTTTAATAAAAGAAAACTCATCTTCTCTTACAAAACCGTTAAGGTAACTGCAATCTAATTTTATATTCAAAACATGTCACCCTTTCTATTTGTCTATTGATTAAGATTACATTTTCATTTTACCCTATTTTTTAGTTTTTTGCAACAACTATATTAAATGTTTTCATAAAATTATTAATTATGAAAAGAACTAAATGTAATCTATTATTAGTAGCTATACTGCAGACACCATTATAGCTACTAATAAAAAATAAATTACAGTTATTGCTATGCCTGTAATTCCTAGTGTAAACCCAATTTTAGCTTTTCTTTTTTCTCCAGGAAGTCTTTTTGCTTTAAAACCAATAATAATGGCAGCAATGCACAATACGAAGGTGAAATTATTGATAATAGGTATAAATCCACCTACTACACCTAAAATACCACAGATTAAAGCAATTGTTCCTATACTCATAATAAATTCCTCCAATACTATATAAAGACATTGTAATATAGCAAAGACCATTAAATTGAACTAAAATGTTAATTAAATAGTACAACATTAGTGAGTTTTTGTCAACAAATCAACATAGGCAAAATAAAATCTTGATTTATTTTCAATTTGACTGTAAAATATGTATATTAGTACATAGGTATTAATGATATTATGAAATATTTATTGACTGGCCGATAATGTCTAATTATTTAAGAAAGGAAGTAAAAATATGGCAACAATAAACTCTTTTAAAGGATTGAGATACAACACAGAAAAAGCGGGGGATATTAAAACACTTTGCTGTCCTCCTTACGATATTATAAGCGAGAGCGAGAGACTTGCTCTTCTTAATACAAACCCTTATAACATGATAAGGCTTGAGCTACCTAAGGGAGATAACCCGTATGAAGACGCAGCTAATACTCTTAACGAGTGGCTTGAGGCTGAAATTCTTAAAACTGACATGGACGAGGCTATTTATATTTATGAAGAAGAGTTTTTAGAGAAAGTTACAAGTGGAGAGAAAAAGTCTTTTAAAGGCATTATTTGCAGAGTTAAAACAGAAGATTTCTCAAACGGGGTAATTCTTCCGCATGAAGAGACTCTCTCTAAAGCTAAAGAAGACAGGCTTAACTTAACAAAGGCTACAAACTGCAACTTTAGCCAAATTTACTCTTTATACAGAGATGAAGAGCGCTCTACTTTAAATGTTTTAGACAACCTTACTAAGGCTAACAAACCTCTTCAAGAGTTCAGTGACGGATTGGTTACCCATAGGCTTTGGGTTATTAACGACAAACTTACAATATCTACACTTTGCGAGCAGTTTGCGCCTAGAAAGCTTTATATTGCAGACGGTCACCACAGATACGAGACCTCGCTAAATTACAGAAACTACTGCAGAGAGCAAAAAATTTACAACCCAGCTAGCGAATACGTAATGATGATGCTTGTAGACATGGCAGACGAGGGTTTGGTGGTTTTTCCTACTCATAGAATGATTAAAGATTTAGAAAACTTTAACGAAGAAGAACTTCTTAAAAAATGTGAAGAGTATTTTATTGTAGAGAAAAAAGAAGATATTTCTACCGCCCGTGAAGAACTAGAGGCGTATTACAATAAAGGTGAGAAGGCGTTTTGCTATTACAGCGGTAAAAAAGAGTGGTATTTACTTGTTTTAAAAGAAATAAACATTATGGAGGAGCTTTTAAGAGGCACTTCAGATACTTATAAGCAACTAGATGTAAATATATTGCATATACTTATTTTAGAGAGGCTTTTGGGCATAGATAAAGAGAACATGGCTAACCAAAAAAACCTTACCTATACACGTTCTTTTGAAGAAGCTGTGAAAAGCTGTGACGAAGGCACATATCAATGCTCGTTTATTATTAACCCTACAAGGGTAGCTGAGATAAGCGACGTAGCGGCTGCAGGCGAGAAAATGCCTCAAAAATCTACTTATTTTTACCCTAAACTTACAACAGGGTTGGTAATAAATAAATTATAATAAAAACTACTTTTTCTTTGAAAGGAACTAAAAATTAATGGCTTTTTCGACATATAAACAAATAGCACTAGCAGCTATAAGAGGTAATTGGGGCAATGTGGTAGTAACTTGTATAATAGCAAGTTTGCTAGGGGGTGGAATTATTAGCTCATCATCTAGCTCATCTTCTGCTGTGTCTCAAGCGGTATTGTATGAGAATAATACGGTAAGCATATCTGTTTCGCTTTTTGCTTTGTTAGCATTTGTGCTTGGTGGAGCAGTGGCTATGGGTCTTGCTAGGTACATGTTTGCTCTAATTTACAGGCAACCAGTAAGGCTTTCAATTCTTTTTGACGAGTTATCAAACGACATAGGAAGAGGTGTGATGCTTACCCTTTTACGCACTATTTTCACTTTTTTGTGGACATTATTATTTATTGTTCCGGGTATTATAGCAGGCCTTAGTTACTCTATGGCGCCTTATATTATGGCTGAAAACCCACAGATGAGCGCGTCAGAGGCAATTAGGCTATCTAAGCAAGTTATGAATGGTCACAAAATGGAACTGTTTGTTTTAGGGCTTAGCTTTATTGGTTGGTCGCTACTTTCTGCATTAACTTGTGGCATAGGGTTTTTATTTTTAGCGCCATATATGGAGGCGACTTACTGTGCTTTTTACCTAAATATAACTGGAAGAATTGACGATAGAAATGTAGTAGGCTTTTTAAGTTGATAGGCTTATATATTCATGTTCCGTTTTGCTTAAACAAATGCCCGTACTGCGATTTTTACTCTTTGCAGTACGAGCCTGCTTTAGTACAAAAATATGTTGATGAAATTTGCAGGCGAATTAAAACTGTAAATAAATGCTTTGATACAATTTACTTTGGCGGAGGAACACCAAGCCTTTTAAGTGAGTATCAAATCTGCAAGATATTGAGCTTTGTAAACATTGATAAAAGCGCAGAAATAACTATAGAGGCAAACCCAAACACTGCATTTAATGGTTTTAACTCAAATGCTGGAATAAATAGACTATCTTTAGGTTTACAGTCAGCAAATATGTGTGAGTTAAAACAATTAGGAAGAACACACAATGTAAAAGATGTAGTAAATGCAATTAAAAAAGCTCGAGAGCTTAACATTAATAATATATCACTTGACCTTATGATAGGCTTGCAAGGTATGAGTACAGAAAGTCTTGTGAGCTCAATTGAATTTTGTAAACGGCAAGAAGTAAACCATGTAAGTGCCTATATTCTTAAAATTGAAGAGGGAACTGCCTTTTATAAAAACATTCACGAGCTTAATTTGCCAGATGAAGACAAGGTGAGCGAGATTTATTTAACAATGGTAAACGAGCTTGAAGCGAGAGGGTATAATCAATATGAGATTAGCAACTTCTCAAAAAAGAACTGTGAGAGTAGGCATAATTTAAAGTATTGGAACTGTGAAGAATATCTGGGATTAGGCCCATCCGCTCACTCTTATATTGACGGAAAAAGAGAGTATTTTGACCGAGATATAAACGATTTTTTAAATGGGTGCGAGCCTGTTTTTGACAGCTATGGCGGAGACTTTGAAGAGTATGCAATGCTTAGGCTAAGGTTAACAAAAGGTATCTCAGCAAAAGAATGCCAAAATTTTGGAGATATGCATTTTGAAAATCTTCTTAAAAACGCAAAAAAACTCCCCGCAAATTTAATAACTTACGATAAGGAGCACATAAGGCTGAGCAAAGAGGGCTTTTTACTCTCTAACGCCATTCTTAGTAATATTTTGTAAATGCAAAAATTAGAAACCGAAAAGGTAGTGCCAACAATACCTTGGATGAACATTAAGGTGTATAAATCTAAGTTGCCAAAAGGCGTAATGGGAAAAAGCTTTCACATGCACCGAGAAATAGAGTTGATGTATGTAATAAAAGGCTGTGTCGAATGGACTTTTGAAGGCGAAAGTTATAGGGCATGCGAGAAAGATTTGGTGTTTGTCTCAGATTTTTACCCTCACTCTACTTGTGCAATAACCGATAGCGTTTATTTGCTTGTTCAATTTCCAAAAGACAAACTGTTTGCAACCGACCTTAATATTAACAATAAATTATATAGTTTTATGCATAAGCCGAATAAAAATTATCATTTTTATAAAAATGGTGATGAAAACAGTGTAGATATTATTAAGCATATTAAAACTATTGATGAGAATTATCAGAAAAAAAACAAGTATAATCAAATGTTTGTATGTGCTGCATGCATAAACATTATGGGCGAACTTATGAAAGATGGATTGCAAGATAGCAATGAGTTTGACAACATTCAGACTCCTCAGATTAAAAAGATAATTCCTATCACCGATTTTATTGAAAAAAATTATCATAGACCACTTTATTTAAAAGATATTAGCGCAGAACTCGGGTTTAATAGTGTGTATTTGTGTCGTATTTTTAAAAAAGCAACAGGAAAAACAATTACAGACTACATTAACTACATAAGAATACAAAATTGTTTAGAACTGTTAAAAACTAAAGATTTAAATATAACAGAAATAGGTTTAAGTTGTGGTTTTTCTAACATTCCACATTTTAATTCTATTTTTAAAAAACAAATGGGCTGCTCTCCAGGAGAGTACCGAAAATCACAAATGTAGCATTATATACTCGCATTAGAGTAATGGTGCTACATTTATTCGGTAAACTTCCAAAAAACAGCCAATATCAGTTATATGCTAATCTTATACGAAGAATAGCATGTTGTCAAACCATTTTAACAATTATCAAAAAATGCTTGCAAAAGATATTAGTCAAACAATAATTGACTATATTTGTGGATATTGCGAGCAGAAATTTGTTATGTCTTTGTAATGGTTTGACTATAACTCCCCAAAAGAGACCTAACCTATATTAAATCTCTAACATAAACTTAGCAGAAGCTTCTACACACTCTAAAGGAGTGCCGATTGGATATTCTTCTTGCTCATAAACAAAAACTGCATTTGGGCAAGTTTCATATAGCTTTTTAATGTCTATAGTTCCGTCGCCTGCATTTACATTATCTTTGCCCTTAATTTGCTTAATGTGAATTATAGGGCATCTTTCTTTGTTTTTCTCTATGTACTCTTGAGCATTAAGGCCAGCGTATTCAACCCAAAATAGGTCTGGCTGTTGCATTACATACTCAGGGTCAATATTGTCAAATAACACCTCTAATGGGTACTCTCCGTTATCAGGAATAAGCTCAAAGTCATGGTTATGATAGCCGAACAGCAGACCGTTTTCTTTACAAATTTTACCAATTTCATTGAATTGGGAAACTAAAGCTTTAGCCTCTTCTACAGTTTTCATTTGTGCCCAAGGGCAAACAATAAAAGATGCACCTACGGTTTTTAAGTAGTTAATATTCTCTATAAGTTTGTCGCCTGTAAGGTCAGGTAAACCAAAATGAGCAGAAACTGCCTCTAAGCCTAGCTCGTCTAATTTTGCTTTCATATCGGTAGCTGAAATTCCGCCAAAACCTGCAAATTCAACCCCTGAATAGCCCATTTTAGCCACTTTTTCTAAAGAGCCAAAAAAGTCTTTCGCTGTATCGTCTTTTATAGAATAAAGTTGTAGATTAATTTTCATAAATATTATTTTCCTTTCATTGATAGCGTAGAAATTTGTATTGCACTAATAATATAATACAGCAATTACACTAAAGTTGTAAATGCAAATAAATATGTAAATTCACATAATTTGCAAATAATTATAAACAATTTAAACAAATAAAAAGCATAATAACTATATGCTTTTTGTATAAGATGATAATACAGTATTTTAACTATATATTCTACTGTTATTTTTCCCTGTTCTTAAGTTATTTTAACCTAAAACAAGTTTTTATTATATAAAACTAGAAATAATATGAGCGATAACCGTGTTAAATAAATAAAAGATATAAAAACCTGAGTTTCTATATCTTTTATTTATTGTATTTATAAGAAGCTAAACAATATAGCTTGTATTTATCTCGAGAACATTCTTTTTACATATTTTTGAAATTTAAAAAAGTATAAATCAATTACTCCTTTAAGAGAGTAGTCATACATTAAAAATACTACATTTGCAACTAAAAGTATAACTATTGGGGTATATTCTCCCAAAAACTCGATAGTCTCGAACGGGATTAAAAATATATAACTTACTATAAAATAGTCAAGTATTGCAGCTATATTAAACAATGCTAGTTTTGATATAACTTTTAATATAGAAGATTTTATTTTACTGAATGTAGCAAAAAGAATAGGGTAATAGCCAAAAAACAGTACAAAGATTAACATAGCTGTTCTATCTGCAGTTAAAAAGAAAGACAATACAGAAACTACAGCATATGAAACATAAGACCATTTTTGACCTATTTCAGCAGTTATTGGAATAAAAACGCAACCTGCTATAGCTGGTAAGGCAATACTGGCGATGGGAATAACTCCTGCCATTAGCATAATAACAGTAGACAAAGCCGAAAACATGCCACAAAAAGCAACTTTTAAGCTTCTTCTCATATTAGCAGCACGCAATTAAGTCACCGCCCATGCATTCGCAACAACAGTCTGCACATATTAAAGAAGAACATAAATCACAACTATTACAGCCACCGACGCCACCCCTTTGCATTGATGGGTTGTAACCACCATATGCGCCATTTCTTTGTTGCATAGCTTGATTTAATGCAGAGCGATACTCAGCATTAGAAGGGTCCATATGACAAGCTCTTGAAAAATGGTCTTTTGCCTCGGCAAGCCAACCGCGCCTAAATAAAACAGAGCCTTTTAAGAAGTACCACTCGGCGTTTCTTCTCTCAGGAGGAACACCGTTAAGTATTTGCTCTGCGTCTGCAATTCTACCAGAGTTAATAAAGTTTCTAACATCAGCGTAGTTAGAGCTAGTGTTTTGACTTTGATAGCCTCCGGCACTACCTGCATAACCTCCGGTAGTTTTGTTTTTTCTTTGAGCTACTATTTCATCATAAGCTTCGTTTATTTCTTTCATTTTTTCATCCGCTAAATCAGCAAGAGGACTACCTGTATATTGATCAGGATGATATTTTTTTGCAAGCTCTCTATATGCGTCTTTTACTTCGCTGTCACTAGCCGAAGGAGAAACCCCCAGCACTCTATAAGGTTCTGACATTTATGCTTTCTTCCTCTCTTTATCTTTTATATGCAAAAATAAAATTTCTCGTTGTATTTGTGGTAAGCCCTTTTTAACTACGTTTTCTATTGTGCTTGTGTACCTGCCCTCTTTTAATAAGTTAAATGCAGGTATTAGCATTGCCACATTACTGTTTAAGACACTGTTGCATTCTTCGTCTACTCTGTCTTGGTCGTTAATGTCTATATCATATTTTTTAAGATGATGTACAAATGGGTTGAAGTTAGAGTTTGATATGTCTTTTTTTAAGTCGTCAGCTGCGTCCATTGTATATACCCATCTGCCTAAAAAATAGCCTATTTGACCCAAAATAACACTCTGTTCTTCATTAATATCAGAAAAAATTTCAGACAGTGCTTTTGCTGTAGGTTCACAGCACTCATCAATTGATGCTTCAGGCTTTTTCTCTATTTCTCGTTGTTGTTTTGTCATTTCATCTAATGCGTATGCCATTTTAGGAAAAGTTTTCGCTGCTTTAAGTGCATTCCTTTTAAAAAAAGGGAAACTAAGCCTAGCGCCTAAAGATTTGACAAATTTTTCATCGTTAATATTATCAATTATTTTGTGGTAAGTCATAAGAACTGTAAGAGCAGCCGCTTTATGGTAAGAGTGGTCTCCAAAACTTACATAATTACACCTTTTTAATGGGTTTACAACGCAACGCCCTTTTTTTACATTTGGGCAACCCTCGTTGTAATTTAAAGATATAAGAGCATAAAAACAAATATCGTAATTTAGAGCTAGTCTAGTAAAAATATTATAGCGCTTTCCCAGTTCTTTACAAAGTGTGCAATAAACTGCTTTATACTCCTCATACTCTTTAACCAAAAGCAAAGGTTTATTTGGTTTTACATAACCAAACATTAACTCACCAATCTTTCATTATTATAACTACTTTAACATTCTAATCTAAATGTAATAAAATGTGTTGAACGCTTTGTTAACAATTTTAAAAATAATTTGTATTTAACGTCTATTTTTGCTAATTGTAATAGAAAATTAATATAAGTGAACCAACCATATAATTTTTCTATATTTAAGTAAGAGATATTTATTCGAAATATGGTGAAATATAAAAAACAATATTTACATGTTTTACCTGTAATATTATATAAGGTAAAATACAAATGATAAAATGTATAAATAATATTTTTCAACTAATTATTATAAAGTCAACAAATTTTAGTAAAAATATAATGAAAGGATGGTTTGTATGACAGAAAAACAGATTGGAGTTTTGAATTTTATATTAAAGATAGCTTTAATTATAATGATTAATTTGCTCATTATAGGGATGCTTTACTCAGAGACCTACGCACTGTCACAAATTGGCTCTCAAGGAGATGAAGTAACACAAATACAAACAAAATTGAGTGAAATGGGTTACTTGCAGGGAGAAATAGACGGTATATTTGGAGAGCAAACAAAAAGTGCAGTTATCGCTTTTCAAAAAGATAACGGACTTACAGCAGACGGAATTGTAGGTGACGCCACACTTGGAGCTTTGGGACTTGGAGGAAATTCAGAAGAATCTGCACAGTCAGATGAGGAAGAAACTGAACAGGGTGGCGGATATGGAGGAATGGGTGAGAGCGACTTTAACCTTTTTGCTAGAATAATTTCAGCAGAGGCAAGGGGAGAGAGTTTTGAAGGTCAAGTGGCAGTAGGTGCAGTAATATTAAATAGAATTGCTCACCCGAGTTTTCCTAACACTTTGTCTGGAGTAATATATCAAAAAGGTGCATTTTCATGCATTGATGATGGTGGAGTAAACGCAGCGGTTGCAGATTCAGCATATAAAGCAGCTAGAGAGGCGATAAACGGTTCAGACCCCTCTGGCGGAGCTATTTACTACTACAACCCTGAAAAAGCCACAAGT
Source organism: uncultured Eubacteriales bacterium (assembly GCA_964369215.1). Lineage (GTDB taxonomy): Bacteria > Bacillota > Clostridia > Oscillospirales > Acutalibacteraceae > SIG603. The sequence goes on along the minus strand of CAYJEZ010000091.1, from coordinate 688 downwards.
GAATGGATTTTCTCAAGACCAGTTTTAACCGTTATAGGAGAGCATAGGTTTTGCTCATGATTAATAGTGAGACAGGCGCAAGAAGTTACTTTAGTTGTTGTTATATTTTAGTTCTAAAAAAACATTGTATGCACGATGTTTTAATGATATTTATTAGTAAATAATAAAAAATTACTAGATTTTACAATTATTTTAAAAGACAGTGTTTGCGTGTAAAATACAATATAAACATTATATTGACAACAAACTACCACAAGATGTTGTATTAGTTTATTTTTTTTTATTTATTTATTTATATTAACTAAATTTTTTTTCTTATTCGACACGAAATAACAAAATATTCAGCAAATATCGTTTATACTGTATTTACAGCTCGAAAGAAATCACATTTTACATTTGACTCAGTACATTTTATTTTTCTACTAATTTATAACAAATTAACTTGAAAAACTAACAGAACTTAGTTGAAAAAATCGTATAATTCAAGATTTTCCATTTGGTTTGTATAGTGTTTCTTAAGTTGATTAACTATTATAATTAATAAATTGTATATGGAGTAAGAGGTTTTATTGAGATTATTTTAAAAAAGAATTTAAAATAAAAAAATCCTTACAGCAAAAGCTACAAGGATTTTTGGTGACCCGTACGAGAATCGAACTCGTGTTACCGCCGTGAAAGGGCGGTGTCT
>CAYJEZ010000090.1:0-10665 GCA_964369215.1 uncultured Eubacteriales bacterium | reverse complement strand
TTGAAGATTAAATATTTGACAAGCCAATGGCTTTGATTTATAATTATAGTTGAACCACTTCAAAAATCACCCAAAAAAGCTTGCTAGCTTTTATTAAGTAGTATTCTAATTTTAATATGTGTGTACTTTTAAGTGGTTTGGCTTTAGCTACAAATATGCAACAATAAGGTGGTTTATAACTTGAAACTTTTATTTAAAAATGCAAGAATTATCAACCCTGAAATGGATGAGGATTTTATTGGAGATTTGCTCACACAAGGCGAGATTATTGAAAAAATAGCTGAAAATATTGAAGACAGCTCAGCTCAAATTATAGACTGTACAGGCTTAGTTTTAGCACCAGGACTAGTAGACATGCATGTACACTTGCGTGACCCCGGACTTACTTATAAAGAAGATATTATATCAGGGTGCGAGGCGGCTGTGTCTGGCGGTGTTACCTCATTGCTTTGCATGCCAAACACAAAACCTGCTATTGATAACGTAGATACTGTGGAGTATATTTTAAACAAGGCGAAAAATGCCGCCGCTAAAGTTTATGTAACTGCAGCAATTAGCGCAGACTTAAGCGGCGATAATATGACAGACATCAAAGCTTTAAAAAATGCAGGTGCAATTGCTTTATCTGACGACGGAAGACCAGTTGAAGACTCTAAAATGTTGCTTGACGCATTAAGGTTGTCAAAAGATTTGGGTATGCTTACAGTGTCTCACTGCGAGGACTTGTACCTTGCAAAAAACACACATATGAACAAAGGTAAAGTAAGCGACGAAATAGGAGTAGACGGCGTATTAAATGCTGCAGAAGACTGTGCTACTGCTAGAGACATAGCCCTTGCAACATCTGAGAATTTGCCTATTCATATTTGTCATGTAAGCACAAAGGGTTCTGCAAGGCTAGTTAGAGACGCAAAAGCAAACGGTTTTAAGGTAAGTGCCGAGACAGCGCCTCATTATTTCATTTTAACAGATGAAAAATTGCGAGATAAAGATGCCGACTACAGAATGAATCCTCCTTTAAGGGTTGAAGAAGATAGAAAGGCAATATTTGACGCTGTAGTTGACGGCACTATTGAAGTAATAGCTACAGACCACGCACCTCACAGTGCAGACGAAAAGGCGGATTTCTTCACTGCTCCTAATGGTGTAGTAGGAATGCAAACAAGCCTTGCGGCAACACTGACCGCATTTGACGGAGTGTTGTCTATTGGTGAGATAATAAAAAGAATGAGCACAAACCCTGCTAAGCTTCTTAAAATAGATGCAGGAAAATTATTAGTAGGCGGTAGTGCTGACATTGTAGTTTTTGACCCTAACGAAGAATGGGTTGTAGAGCCTGAGAAGTTTAAAGGCAAAAGCAAAAACGCTGTGCTAAAGGGCGCAAAGCTAAAAGGTAAAGTGAAATACACCATTGTAAACGGCGATGTTAAATATATAGACAAACCACATATAGTATAAAGGAGAATAATATGTCTTTTGATAGAATGATAAAAAAAATAGTAGAAACAAATAACCCAACAGTTGCAGGTTTAGACCCAAAACTTGAGTATATACCTAGTTATATACTCAATAAAGCGGTAGAAGAACATGGCGAGACATTTGAGGCGGCAGAAGCGGCTATTTTAGAATATAACAAAGGCCTTATAGATGCCCTTTGTGACATAGTACCAGCTGTAAAACCTCAAGCAGCTTATTACGAGATGTACGGTTGGCAGGGAGTAAGAGCCTTAAACGACACTATTGCCTATGCAAAAGAAAAAGGTATGTTTGTTATTACTGACGGAAAAAGAAACGACATAGGCCCTACAATGACCGCTTACTCTATAGCTCATATGGGTGTTACTGAGTTGTTCTCTACAACAAAAAAAGCTTTTGGAGCAGACTCCCTAACAGTAAACGCTTACCTTGGCAGTGACGGAATTAACCCCTTGTTAAGCGTATGCAAAGAGGCAGACACAGGTATATTTGTACTTGTAAAAACCTCTAACCCTTCGTCTGGCGAGCTTCAAGATAAAAATTTAGAAAGCGGAAAAACTGTTTACTCTACAATGGGTGACATGTGTGAGCTTTGGGGTGCAGATACTGTTGGCGAGTATGGCTACAGCTGTGTTGGAGCGGTAGTAGGTGCAACCTACCCTGAGCAACTTAAAGAAATGAGAAAAAATCTGCCTCATACTTTCTTCTTAGTTCCTGGTTACGGAGCACAAGGCGGAAATGCTGCCGATGTAGCACTTGCATTCGATAGTAAAGGCTTAGGAGCAATAGTAAACTCTTCAAGGGCAATAATGTGTGCTTGGCAAAAAGAAAAATGTGACGAAAAAGACTACGCACAAGCAGCAAGAAGAGAAGCTTTGAGAATGAGAGAAGAGATAAGCTCTTTCTTGCCTAAATAGTAAATTAATTTGAAAATAATGCACAATACTTAACCCAAGCATACGAAAATATAATCAACCCACTACAAAATCACAACAAACCTTTGCTTATAAAACCTATATATATAAATATAAAGTCAAACTTTTAAAGTCAAACTTTGACTTTAAAAACTTTGATTTTACAAACTTTGATTTTTATCATTTGTAAGCATTTCTTTGATGATTTTTGAATTAGGTAGACTATAATTGTGTATGCTTGGGTTAGGCTTTATCATAAAATAAAAAGGATTTACATTTTGAAAATTTATTACAGTTGTTTTGATAAAAATTTAGACGATAAAAAGTACTCTAAAGAGTTTTTAGCGCATGTTTTTAAACTTAATAAGCTTGATATAAACTCAATAAATATCTTACGAACAGATAAAGGGCGTCCATATTCAAATGACATATGTTTTGACTTTAATTTAAGCCACACTAAAGGCATGGTCGCATTAGCAATGTGTAGTAAATCTGCTAAAGTTGGTATAGATTGCCAACTTATAGTTCCTGTAAAACAAAGGGTTATAGAAAGAGTTTGCACGTTAGAAGAGCAGATACAAATTGAAACCAGCTTAAATAAGGACGAAGAATTTATTAGACTTTGGACATTTAAAGAGGCATACTGCAAAATGATTGGCTCTGGGTTTGCATACGGGTTTAAAAATGCTACCATAGAAAACGCTTTTTGTATTTACAATGAAATAAAAATACATCAAGAAAAGATAGAAAGCTATATTCTTACATCAGTTATTAACAACAGTTTGTTAGATTCAAAAATAGAAGTAATAAGAATTTAGTAATATAAATTAATAAATACTCATACATATTTGTACAAGGGTATAATGCTAATCTTTTCATAAAAGAATTAGCATGCTCATACTAATCTCCTATTATAAAGACGGTTAAAACTATTCAAAAACATATGCTTTAGCTGTGCAAAAACTTTATATTAGATATTAGTATCACACATATGAGAGGATGAGTAGAAAATGGTGTTTTCAGTAAAAGCTAACAAGAAAAAAATTTTAGCGGTATTGGTTATTCTTGCTATAATAGTATGTGGTGTGTTATTCTTACCTAAAATGATAGAGGCACCCGCAGAGTATTTAGGCGAGACAAATGAGCAAAGAATTCAGTTTTTAGAGAGTTATGGGTGGGATGTCTCTGAAGAGCCGATAGACTCAAGAGATGTTACTATTCCAAAAGAGTTCAGCGAGGTATACTTAACTTACAACATAATGCAAAACGCACAGGGCTTTGATTTATTGCCTTACAGTGGAGCAATGTGTAAGCAATATGTTTATCAAGTACTTAATTACCCAGGGCAAAGTGGCCAAATTTTAGCTACTTTATTGGTTTATGAGGGCAAGATAATAGGCGGAGATATTTCATGTTCTGACGCCAATGGATTTATGCATGGTTTTGACATAGACAGCCCGCATTATGGAGAGACAGAGGGTGAGGCTGCCGACCCAACCCCTGAAGCTACTACACCTGACGACAGCGACTCTGAAAGCTCTGCACCTGAAAGTTCTACAACAGATGAGAGTACAGCGCCTGAAAGTTCTACCGAAAGTAGTATAGAGCAAAGTTCAAGTGAAGAAGAACTTGAAACTGGAGGAGAAGTAATAGGGTAACTATTTTGGTTGTATTTCAATTTTAAGTTGAAAATTTTTAAACTAGCAACGCTTATATTAATATTTTTATATAGTATAACATTAAATATAGCGTTGTGATTACCAATTAAACGCTTATCTTAACTTAAAATAATTAGTAAAATATTTAATTTTTTATTATTCAATAATTAACTAACCATGTGAAAAAAGTAATTTTTTTATGTATTGTGCAATATATTGTTGAAAATTTTTTTGGCAAAACGTCAAAGTATATAAAAACAGAAACTAAAGTTTGGCTAAAAAATGAATAGGAAAGAGCACGCAGTTTTGATATACTAGTATCAATAAATTTCACGGAAATTGTGTGGTTTATAAATACTTAAAGATTAAAATATAATGGAGGACTTAGAAATGGCAAATGTAAAACTTAATAATGTGTATAAGATTTACGATGGCGGCGTTACAGCTGTTACAGATTTCTGTTTAGACATTGAAGACAAAGAATTCATCATTTTGGTTGGCCCATCTGGTTGCGGTAAGTCAACTACTCTTAGAATGGTTGCAGGTCTTGAGGAGATCAGCAAAGGCGAGCTTTACATCGGCGACGTTCTTGCAAATGACGTTGCTCCTAAAGATAGAGATATAGCAATGGTTTTCCAAAGCTATGCGCTTTATCCTCATATGACTGTATATGATAATATGGCATTCGGTCTAAAACTAAGAAAAACTCCCAAAGAGGAAATCAAACGTCGTGTTGAAGAGGCTGCAAGAATTCTTGACATAAGCCACTTACTAGACAGAAAACCTAAAGCTCTTTCAGGTGGTCAAAGACAACGTGTTGCGCTTGGTCGTGCTATTGTTCGTGACCCTAAAGTTTTCTTACTAGATGAGCCTCTATCAAACCTTGATGCTAAACTTCGTGCTCAAATGAGAACTGAGATTTCTAAGCTTCATAAAAAACTAGGTACAACATTTATTTACGTTACTCATGACCAAACAGAGGCTATGACAATGGGTGATAGAATCGTTGTTATGAAAGACGGATTTATTCAACAAGTTGATACACCACAAAACCTATACGATAGCCCAGTTAACGAGTTTGTTGCTGGATTCATGGGTTCACCTCAAATGAACTTTATTGACGCTACATTAGGTAAAGACGGTAACTCTTTCTACTTAACATTCGGTGCAGCTAAAATCATGGTTCCTGATGCTAAATTATCAGGTGCTACTACAGACCTTAACGCTTATGTTGGCAAAGAGGTTGTATTTGGTATTCGTCCTGAGGACGTTCATGATGAGCCTGAGATGTTAGAAAAATGGAAAGATGCAAAAGCTACTGCAGAGGTTGAAGTTACAGAGCTTATGGGTGCTGAAACTTACCTATACCTAAACTGCGAAGGCAATGCTGTTACTGCTCGTGTTGACCCTTCTTCAAAAGCTAAAGCAGGCGACTCAGCAGCTATCGCATTTAAAATGAGCAAAATGCATTTGTTCGATAAAGAGACAGAAGTTACAATTCTTAACTAATTTCTCAAATTATTATTAGAATTTTTAGGGCATCTTAACTATTGAGATGCCTTTTTCTATGTTCTTTATGTATTTATTTAACTATCTTTTTCAAATTTTAACAAAAGACTTGAATTTTTTGTTTAAATTAGGTAAAATAATAGTGTGGTAATTTAGCAGTTGTAAAAAACTATAAAAACTTATAAATATTTTAATGTAGAAATGGGGAATGGGTATGTCTAATAGACTATTTCAAGGTATTATTCATCAAATGAAAGATGCTATTGACAGAGTTATTGGAGTAATAGATGAGAATGCTAATATAATTGCGTGTAGCGAGCTTGGTAAAATAGGTGAATTAGGCGAGGGAGTTACCTCTGAAGATTTTGCTATACAAGGTTCGTTTACAATAGGTAATTATACTTATAAAGCTTTTGGAGACAACCCAAGGGCTGAATATGTTGTGTTTGTTTTGGGTACAGACCAAGACGCACATAGATATGCAAATATTCTAGCTGTTTCTTTATTTAGTATAAAACAATATTATGACGAGAAATATGACAGAAGCAATTTCATCAAAAATGTTATTCTAGACAATATACTATCAGGCGATATTTACTTAAAGAGCAGAGAACTTCATTTTAACAATGAGGTAAGCAGAGTTTGTATGATTATTAAAATCTCAAACAGAACAGATATTTCTGTTTACGATGTTCTTCAAAATTTATTCCCTGATAAAAACAAAGACTTTGTTATTAATATCAACGAGACTGACATAGCTTTAGTTAAAGAGATTAAAGCAAATGTTGACCCTAAAGACATAGACAAGCTAGCAGACTCTATTGTTGACACTCTTTCAGGAGAGTTCTATACACACTGCACCATTGGTATAGGTACAGTGGTAGATGGAATTAAAGGGCTTGCTAAGTCATTTAAAGAGGCTCAAGTAGCTTTAGAGGTTGGTAAGGTTTTTGACACAGAAAAAACTATTATTAGATACGACAACCTAGGCGTTGCAAGGCTTATTTATCAGTTGCCGACCACTTTATGTGACATATTCTTAAAAGAGGTGTTTAAACGTGGCTCTATTGAGTCTTTAGACCACGAGACACTCTTTACTATTCAAAAATTCTTTGAGAACAATCTAAATGTTTCTGAAACTTCAAGAAAGCTTTTTGTTCACAGAAATACTTTGGTTTACAGACTTGAGAAAATTAAAAAAATTACAGGTCTAGACTTAAGAGAGTTTGAGGATGCAATTATATTTAAAGTTGCGCTTATGGTTAAAAAATACCTTTCATCGGGGCCTGTTAAGTTTTAACAGATAATACTTTTTTAATATAACTCCTCGTGCTTATGTGCGAGGAGTTTTTATCTTTGAGTTATATATCAGTATATTATAGTAAATTAACTTGAAACCACTACAGAAAGATAATCAAAAAGCTTTGACGCTGTTAGTTTTCAAGTTTAATTACCATACTAATGAGGTTGCTAAATGTTTAATGCAGAACAAATTTCAAACCATATTTTTAATATAACAGGCATTAAATCTTGCGTTTTAGATACAGTAAAAGTAAGCAATAATGTTATGCCTGACTACTGCAAAACTTGCGGTGCCTGTGGTGCTAATCAAAAACACTTTCACTCGGCTAAAGAAGCAGAGCGTTGGGGTAATAAATTTATTTACTACTGTGATAAAAGTTTCATTTTTATTGCTACTCAAAATAAATACAATTCAAAAACGCTTATTACAGGGCCTATAGTCATGGAAGAAAGTGAGTTTGATAGCTTTTTTCTGCCTGTTCTCTCTACAAAAGCAGTAGGCTCTGTAAGTGAAATTATTTACAATGCCTTCAGCTTTTTTATTGAAGATGAGAAGAAACTGACTAAGAGTGAAATTTTAAACTCAATTTACAATAATTTAGACGACTTAAGCCTTGCCAGTGTAAGCATTGAGTATGAAAACGAGCTTGAAACCGCTATTTTAATGGGCAATAAAAGCTTGGTAAAAGAGACAATAAATAATATTATTTGCCATATCTTGCTTGAGTCTGCAAAAGATTTTACTATTATTAAATCAAGAACTATAGAGTTTATTGTGCTGTTATCACGAAGTATAATTAAATCAGGCGTTAACTCGTCGCTTATTTTAAGGTATAACGCAAAATACATTAAAGAAATAGATTTAATTAACGACATGGACGACTTAAGCGAGTGGCTTATTTCTGTAGTTCATAATTATATGACCTATGTTCCAGACTTAGAAAATGTAAAACATAAGGCTATAATTACTAAAATTTGTAATTACATAAAATCTAGATTTACCGAAAAACTCACACTACAAGACGTTTCAAGCCATGTTTATTTAAGCCCATCTTATTTGAGCAAACTAATAAAAGACGAACTAAAATGTAGTTTTACTGACTATATCAATAATTTAAGGGTAGAAAAAAGCAAAGAATTTCTTCTTTCAAGCAATTTATCATTGTCTGAAATAGCTTGTGTTGTAGGATTTGAAGATCAAAGTTATTTTACAAAAGTGTTTAAAAAATTTACAGGAATTTCTCCTGGTAGATATAAAGACAGAATAGTATAGTAAATTAAGTTGAAATCGTAATTATTCTTCAATAATATTTTACAAAACAAAATAATATTTTACAATAAAACCTCCTTTTATTCTATTATAATTACTTTAATAACATTAGTTGAATTGTCACTTTATTAACAATTATAATAATAAAAGGAGTTTTGTATTATGAGTAAAAAGCAATTAGTTTTAGACACATTAAATCATATTGAGACCAAAAGAGTGCCTTGGGTACCTTTTGTAGGCGTTCATGCAGGTTTTTTAACAGGTAGCACAGCGACAGAGATGCTAACTGATGAAGCAAAAATTATTGAGGGAATGAAAGAATCTATTAAGCTTTACAACCCAGATGGCTTTCCAGTATTTTTTGATTTACAAGTAGAGGCAGAGATTTTAGGTTGCGAACTTGTATGGGCAGACGAAGCTCCTCCATCAGTAAAAACTCACCCGCTAGCAAATACAGACGAAATTCCTTGCGAGTGCACAGTTCCAAGTGCTACCGACGGTAGAATTCCGCTAATTACAAAGGTTATGAAACAAATTAGAGAAGAGTATGAAGACCTAGCTCTTTATGGCTTAATTTGTGGACCTTTTACTCTTGCCTCTCACCTTAGAGGAAACGACATATTTATGGATATGTTTGACGACGAAGAGTATGTTCTAAATCTTATAAACTACTGTGCAAAGGTGTCTAAGGCTATGATAGACCACTATGTAGCTGCCGGAATGGACATTATCGCAGTTGTAGACCCACTTGTTTCTCAAGTTTCACCAACTCATTTTGAGGAGTTTATGTCAGGGGCATTCTCAGAAGTTTTTGCTTACACAAGAGAAAAAGGCGTTAAAAACTCTTTCTTTGTTTGTGGAAATGCAACAAGAAACATTGAGGTTATGTGCCAAACAAAACCAGACAGCATTGGTATTGACGAGAACGTTGACATGAAAACCGCAAAAGAAATTACAGATAAATACAATGTAGCTTTAGGTGGAAATATACCTCTAACTACAACCATGTTACACGGCTCTCAACAAGACAATATGAAATATGTTATCGACTTAATCGACAACCTAACAAATAAAAACCTTATTATCTCACCAGGTTGCGACATGCCTTTCTCTACTCCTGCACAAAACACAATCGGAGCTGCTCAAGCAGTTATTGAAACAGAGAAGTGCCGTGAAATTGTTAAAGATTACACAGGTACAGACTTTAGTGCTATCGAGGTTGATATTCCTGACTACGACAACTTAGACAAGCCACTTGTAGAAGTATTTACATTAGACTCTGAGACTTGCGCCGCTTGTACCTATATGATGGGAGCTGCTAATGTGGCTAAAGACAGTTACGGAGATAAAATTGACGTTGTAGAGTACAAATTTACACTTAAAGAGAACATTGCAAGATGCATTAAAATGGGTGTTTCAAATCTTCCTTCAATTTACATTAACGGCAAGCTTTGTTACTCTTCAATTATTCCTAGCAAAACAGAGCTAGAGGCTTCTATAAATGAGGTTTTATAAGCTTTATGAGTGATAAAAACAAGGCTTTATACCTTATTACTGGCTTTTTGGGTTCGGGTAAAACCACGCTTTTAACTGAGCTTTCAGAGAGCTTTAAAAATGAGCGTATAGCTATTATTGTAAATGAGTTTGGTAGCGTTGGAGTTGACGGCGACTATTTAAAGTCTAAAGGCATTGAAAGCTATGAGATTACCAACGGCTCGATATTTTGCGTGTGCCGAAAAGACCTTTTTATGGAAGCGTTAAAAATGGCCAATAGCCTTGATGTAGGCACAATAATTGTAGAGACATCTGGGCTTTCTGACCCTATGAACTCTGACGAGATTATGGAAAGTATGAAAAAATACTATAACATTGAGTTTGACTTTAGGGGAGTTATTAGCCTAATAGATGCAAAAAACTTTACAAAAGTGCTTAAAACCGCCGTTTGTGTAGAAAACCAAGTAAAAGCAGCCGACCTTTTTATTATTAATAAATGCGACCTAGTAAGCGATTTATCTTTAGTAAAAAAAGAACTGCTTACAATAAACAGCGAGGCTAAAATTATTGAAACAAGTTTTGCTAAAGTTGATATAAGCGCTTTTAAAGATTTAAAACACACTAAAAAAGATGGAACAGTTGGTAAAAAAGACATCATTTTACAACGTAAACTCTTTGAATTTGAAGATGTGCTAGACTTAGACAAGTTTACAAGTTGGCTAGCTACTTTTAAAGACAAAGCTTATAGAATTAAAGGGTTTATTCATACCACTAAAGGAGACTTCAACCTAGAGTGTGTAATGGGAGATGTCGATTTAAGAGAGACTAAGCACGAGTACTCAAAGTCTTTTATAGTACTGCTTTACAACTCTACACAGCTTAAATTTAGCGAAATTGAGTCCTATAGTTGCAGTAAATAATAAACTTAAAAAGATTGTGATAAAACAACATGTTTCGTCACAATCTTTTTGTTAATTTACTATATGTTACCCATCTAGACCAGTTCTATTTGTTGGTATAATACTGTAACCAACTGAAACTA
>CAYJEZ010000089.1:7523-10700 GCA_964369215.1 uncultured Eubacteriales bacterium | reverse complement strand
AGTCGGAGTCTGATGCTTTATCCAGCTGATCTACTGGCACAAATATATAATGCATAATAAATTATATATTTGTGCCAGTGTTCCCACAGCAATTAACATTTTAATTTGTAAGAATGAGATAATTGTTCCATCTTATTTATGTAGTGTTTTCTAGGTTATTAATCGTACAAATGAAAGTTCATATTTACGGAAGCGTGTTTGGTGATAAGTTTTTTACAATAGGTACAATAAACTCTACTTTAAGTCCACCATATTTACTGTGGCCTATATTCAAATCAGTGTTGTCTTTGTATATAAGTTTAATTCTTTGTGCTAAGTTTACAAGTCCTATATGCCTGTTAACGTAGGTGTAATTTTCTGATAAATAACTTCTCAACTTTGCTAATGTTTCCTCATCTACTCCAACGCCATCGTCCTCTACCTTGCAACGGAGCCTACCTTTAAAAACTTCTATTTTAATATATATATATTGCCTGAGGAATTTGTTTTCGGCTTTATTCCGTGGTTTATAGCATTTTCTAAAATAGGTTGAATTGATAACCTTGGTATTTTACAATCAAGAAGACTTTTGTCTATATCGTAATGATAAGATATGTTGTCGCTAAAACGCAGTTCTTCTATTTTAGTGTATTTTTTTATGTAGTCCAGTTCATCTTTTAATGTTATCAAAATGTCAGATTGTTGCATATATACTCTAACTATTTCAGACAATAAAATAATACTCTCACTTGTTTTGCTTTTTTCATTACCAGTTTCAGCTACAGACATCCAACTTATAGCTTGTAAAACGTTGTGTAAAAAGTGAGGCGTAATTTGCTTTTGTAAAACTCTTATATGCGCATTGTCAAGCAATATCATATTTCTAACCATATCTTCTTCTAAAATATTATTCTTTAGAAGAGAGTCGACTATAGTCATAAGCAGTGAGTTAATTTCGTCATTTTGTATTTGCTTTTTCTCAAAAGATTGTGGATCTTCTACTATTTTAAGCATTTCTCGTACAGGTTTGTAAAGCCTATTAGAGACAAAATATGTTATTATTGTTGCCAAAATAAAAACAAACAAAAAGAAAACTATAAGCTGTTGCTGCAGGCTTTCTAGAGAGTAGTGGTATTCGTCTGAAGAGATAAATGTTAAAAGTTTTGTATCTGGTATAGCGCTTTGCGCCCACAAAACAGTAACTGGCATACCGCTGAAAAGAGCTTGAGAAGAACCTGAATCGGAATTTGAAATAGCTGTTAAAAAATCTTTATCGGACAAAACTGAAGATAAATTTTTATTTATTGTGCTACCACTCACATCTAAAACAATTTCGTCATTACTTTTAACCAAATATATTTGATTGTTTTGGTCAGAAATATAATTAGACAACTCCTCTGCTAAAATATCTACAACTAAAAAGTCGTTTTTATTTATAGTGGTAAAAAAGCTAATCAACCAGCTCTCTTGTGTTTTATTGATAGGTGTTATTTTTCTTACTGCATAAAACGAGTTTTCTCCCGCAAACTTATCGTAAATATCTGTTAATTGTTTAGATTTCTCTGTAAACCCCTCATCGCCACCATGACGAAAAGAGATAAAGCGTTCATTTAATGAAGAGTATAGCGTTATATCATACTCAAGAGGAAGTTTTAACACATTCCCGAAATGGTCTTGAATATAGGTGATTGCTTAGTACTCTTTCCAAGCATTAAAAAAATCTTCTTTGCTGTAATCATATGATAAATATTTTAATACAGTATCGTTGGCTATAGAGTTAGATATAGTGTAAAGGGTTTGCTGATAAAGCATATCTATGGTTTGAACAGAATTATCAAATGTGTTTTGGTGTGCTGTATCTATTTGTTGTGTATAAGTGTCACTTAAAGTAAAGTAATAATTATAAAAAATTACCACTAACGGAGTAAGCACCGCAAGCGAGACAAGTAGCATATTGTATATAAAAATCTTCACAAATCGCTTTTTCATAACAGCTTTGCCTTTCGAGAACAAATATTATATTAATTTTATACTGTATCATATAACTAATATAAATTAAATTATATTAAAATAAATTATTTTATGCAAATTATTATTTTATTTTATTAATATTTTTTGTTAAAAAGTAAAATTTGTTACCCCAAATGTTAAAAAAGTGTCACTATTTATATGAATAAAAGGTGTACAAGTTGTAAGAAGTATAAAATGTGAGTTAACAAATTACATATAACAATATAAAATATATACAAGAAACAAAAAAAGAATGGAGATAATTTATGAAAACTGACGCAGTAGCGAACAAGGCACTAGCCACTGATACAAGTGTTGTAATCAAGAAAAAAGGTTTTTTAGATTACCTAAAGCATAATTATTGGTTATATGTGTTTATTTTGCCTGGGCTAATATTTATGTTTATATTTAAATACATTCCAATGGGTGGTATAGTAATAGCCTTTCAAGACTTCAACGCGGTTAAGGGTATGTGGGCTAGCGAGTGGGTAGGCTTAGAACATTTTGAGTATCTGTTTAACTCAAGTCAATTTTACAATGTGCTTATAAATTCTGTGCTTATAAGCTTTTACAGAATGATATTCTCGTTTCCAGTTCCCATTATTTTAGCTATGATGCTTAACGAGATGAGAGCTATTAAATACAAAAGAATAATGCAAACTGTGCTTTATTTGCCACACTTTATATCTTGGGTTGTTGTTGTTGGTATGATTAATAACTTACTTTCGCCATCAACAGGCATAGTTAACCACTTTATTGAGATGGCAGGCGGAGAGACAATCGCATTTTTATCACTTCCTGAGTATTTTAGAACTATTTTAGTTTCTGCCGACATTTGGAAGACATCTGGTTGGGGCACAATAGTTTATCTTGCTGCAATGGCAGGCATAGACCCTACATATTATGAGGCTGCAACAATAGACGGAGCTACAAGGTTTCAAAGAATTAGATACATTACATTCCCTTGCATTTCATCTACAATTATAGTAATGCTAATTCTTAGAATGGGTACTGTTTTAAGCAACGGCTTTGAACAAGTTTACCTATTACAAAACGGGCTAAATATTTCTGTGTCTGAAATTTTTGAGACATATACATATAAAATAGGAATTAGAGAGGGTAGGTTTAGTTACTCTACAGCAGTTGGATTATTCCAATCTGTTGTAGGTTGTGTAATGATATTTACAA
>CAYJEZ010000089.1:0-7423 GCA_964369215.1 uncultured Eubacteriales bacterium | reverse complement strand
ATATTTACAATGCTTTTCAACGGTGGTTTGGTTCCTAATTTCTTGCTTATTAGAGATATAGGACTATACAATAATATATTTGCACAAATTTTACCTGGTATTTTAAGTGCATTCAATGTTATACTTATGATTAACTTTTTTAAAGAGCTTCCGGGCGAACTTTTGGAGGCAGCAAGGGTAGACGGAGCGAGTGAGCCAAGAGTTCTATTTCAAATAGTAGTGCCACTTTCAAAAGCGGTTATAGCAACAATTGCCTGTTACACCTTTAAAAACCCTGTAAAAATATTTAATATTGCTGTAACCCACAAGTTCGCATATATCTTTTATTTTTTTATTGGAGTTGAGTATATATTTTTTTGCCTCTTTAACCCTTAGCTCTGCGAGGTAATCTGTAAAGTTTTTTCCTGTCTCTTGCTTAAATTTGCGGCTTAAGTACACAGGGTTAAAATAAAATTGTTCAGCAATATCTGTAAGCGATAAGTTTTGATTGTAATTATCATGAATAAATTTCTCTATTTTTGAAATTGTGTCAGTATATCTGTTTTCTAAAGCTACTTCTCTTAAATAGTTAAATTTTTCTATACACCATTTAATAATAGCATCTTTATTTTTTATACTGAAAAGTGAGCTCATATCAGAATTTGACAAAGCAATAGATTCACTCTTTTCATTTTCATATAAATGTGTTATGTATCTGTGGGCTATATGTAAAATATGTTGGTAGGTAGAATCAAGACTTAACGGCAACGAAAAATCCATAAATTCGCTCCAAGTTTGCTCGTTGTTCTGCATAGAAATTAATAAGCTTAAAGTTTTTTCTTTTTGTTCTTCTATACTTTCACTGTCAGAAACATTGCCAAAAAAGCCATTGTACGTATTTACATATGCGTAAACATTCTCAAATTGCTCTACTTTATTGACTTTTGCATTAAGGTTTGTTAAAGTTTTAATTGCAATAGGTAAGTTTTTTGAAAGTGATATGTATTTAGAGCTATTTTTTAAATCAGAATTTTTCTCTAAGAAAAATCCAATATATTTATAGTTTGACATATTCATACTGTAATATGAAAGATTATCCTCAAAAGATGAAAGAATATGAAGAATTTGGTCTTCAAGCTCTTGGTTTTGGCAATTACTAGACATTTGTATATACTGCTTATCATTTTCAATTTCAATTTCGCATAATAAAAGTTTTAATGAAGATATATTATGAATGTGCTTACTTAAAAATTTTAAAGTATTATCTCGTTGTTCTGGTGAGTATATATTGGCAGAATATAAAATTTCAAGAGATTTTTCTATCTCATAATTTATTAAGCTTTGATAAGAGTTAGATCTAAAAACAAGCATTTCTTCAAGGAAAGTTTGTTTGTCAAGTTTGCTTTTAATATCAGCAAAAGTCTCTCTTATATCTGGTATAGACAAAGGTTTTAAAAGGTATTTTTCTACACCGTACTTTATAGCCTCTTGAGCAAGTGAAAATCCGTCGTGGGCACTTAAAAATACAATTTTTATCGGTAACCCTTGTTCGTACACATACCTTGCAAGGTCAAGCCCTGTACCGTTTTCCATTTTAATATCAGACAAAATGACGTCTACGTCGTTTCTGTTTATGAAAGTTATTGCTTCGTTTCCGCAAGAGAATGAAGTGAGTAGATCAAAACCTAAGTCTTGCCAGTTAAGCATTTTGGTAAGACCGTTTCTTATAAACATTTCATCTTCAACTATAATTAGCTTGTACAAAAAATTACCTCCGTAAGCCTTATTTTAACATATAATTAACATATGTTCAAGAAATATTTTTGTATATTTATTTTAACAAACATAAAAGGAGCGTGCAAAATGAACTACATATGGAAAGATGCCACCGAATTTGAGAATATTGGTGGATTTAACATCGAGACCCAGTTTGCGCAAGAGATGGGTCAAGGATACCTTTTTGCCTGTTGCGACACACCGGGTGTGCCTGTTAAGCCGTGTTCAGGTAAAATTACAGTAGAGGAAGACGGAATGTACAGGGTTTGGATAAGAACCAAAAACTGGTATCCCTCTCACTCGCCCGGCAAGCTAAAAGTGCTTTTAGACGGCAAGTATCTCGGAAATGAAATAGGCGCACTACCAATATCTGCTTGGTACTTTGAGGTTGTGGGAGATATTAAACTTGCAAAGGGTGAGCACACTATTAAAGTAGAGGACACAACAGGTTATTTTGGACGATTTTCTTCTATTATAGTTACAGACGACATGGATTTTGTACCGAGCTCTGACCCAACTAAAATGCGAGAGCAAAGGGCAGAGATGAAAAACATTAGCCTTGTTAACGAGTGCGAGGAGGAGTTTGACGTTGTTGTTGCGGGCGCAGGCCCTGGTGGTGTACCAGCCGCTATTGCCGCCGCCAGAAAAGGCATGAAAGTAGCACTTTTAAACTCAAGGCCTGTTTTGGGTGGTAACTCTAGCAACGAGGGAACAGTTGGCTTTGACGGTGCATATGTTGCACATGCAAATATGAGAGAAACAGGCGTTGCCGACGAAATTAGAAGAATTAGAGACTTTAATCAAATAAGTTGGCAGGCGGCTTTAGAGATATTGGTAGAAAAAGAGCCGAATATAACTATTTTTAAAAATAACTTTGTAATTGATGCAAAGGTAGAGGATGGGGTTATTAAAACCGTTACTGCACTTGACTGTATTAATGCAGTTATGACAATTTACAAAGGTAAAATGTTTATAGATGCCACAGGTGACGGTTGGCTTGCCTATTACTCTGGTGCTAAGTACAGAATAGGCAGAGAGGCAAAGTGGCAACACGGCGAGGAGTTTGCACCCGAGGTTGCAGACAGTGACACCATGAGCGGCTGCCTTATGGGTACATCAAAGGGTAGACAGCTTTTGGGTTATTATGCAGAAGAGCAAGAAGAAGATGTGCCTTTTGTAGCCCCTGACTGGGCTGTTAAATTGCCAGAGGGCAAGGCTCTTTACAGAGAGCCTAACCGTATGGAGACAGGCGAATGGTGGATAGAGAACCCGAATAACTACGACGACTTATGGGAGCAAGAGAGGGTTAGAGACGAGCTTCTAAGGCTAAATTTAGGTTTTTTTCATTGGCTTAAAAATTCTTACCACAGGCGAGATGTTGTTAGAAAACACAAGATAGTAGGCTTTGGTAAATATAACGCAAAAAGAGAGACCAGAAGAATTATGGGCGACTATATAATGACCCAAAACGACTGCAAAGGCGCAAGGTTTGAAGACGCTATAGCCTACTGTGGTTGGTCGCTTGATGTTCACCACCCAAAGGGGATTTTATCGGGTCACGAGGGACCGTTTTATGCAAATGCAAAAGTGCCTGTAACACATTTTCCGTTCCGCTGCATTTACTCTAAAAACATAAAAAATCTTATGATGGCAGGGCGTTGCGCTTCTGTTACACATTTAGCTTTGGGCACTGCAAGAATTCAAAACACTATAGCCACCATGGGGCAAGCTGCTGGCACAGCCTGTGCCGTGTGTGTAAAACAGGGCATTTACCCAAGGGATATATATAATACCCAAATGAAAGAGTTCCAACAACTTTTACTAAAAGACGGAATGTTTATACCAGAGCTTAAAAATGCAGATGAAAACGACAAAGCAAGGCTTGCCACTGTTACTGCAAGCAGTACAAGCAAGGTAGAGCCATACATTACAGCAAGTGGTGTAGAGGGCGAGTACCACAAAATTACAGGCACAGTAGCGGCTTGTATGAATTTGTCAAAATCTCCCGAGTACGCAAAGGCTAAGCTTAAAAATTGCGGTGACAATACCATGTTAAAAGTAAGCCTTGCAAAAATGAAAAATACAGCCGACTATGAGAACATGGAGATTTTAGAGACTATAGACTTTGAGCTTGAAAAAGGCTTTGAGGGCATGGCGCAGTTTCCGTTTAAGTTCGGCGGCATAGGCGCTGTAAAAGAGAACAAAGATGCTACAAACAATGTTATGTTCGATTCGTTCTCGTTAGCCATTGTTATAAGTGTAGAAGAGGACAGTGAAGTTTGTTGGAAGAGGTTTGACTTTACCTCGTTTACTAAGACTAAAAGTGAGAAGATTAATGACTATCGTTGGCAGTCGGGTATACCTTATTATTCTAACTCATATGTGTTCGCCTTTTATGATGAAGAGTATGAGTTAGCAAATTGCTCACCCAAGAATGTTATTAACGGCTACTCAAGAATTGTAGACAAAGAGCAGTACGCTTGGGTGTCTGACCCTAAAGAGGCTTTGCCGCAATGGATAGAGATAAAATTGCCCGAGGCTGTGGAGGTATCGGAAGTTCAGATTACATACGACACAGACTTAACAAGCCCACGCTTTAGCTATTTGGTTATGCCTACCGCAAAAAATACGGTTAAAGATTACACTGTACAGGTAAAGGTAGATGGCGAATATATAGAGGTGGCAAGCGCTAAGGGCAATTATGCTAGCAAGTGTAACCACAGTTTTGGCAAGGTTACAACAGACATTGTAAGGGTGAATGTTAATGCCACTTGGGGCAGTGAGAGCGCTAAAATATTTGAGATTAGGGTTTATTGATAAAATTTAGATTGTAAGGGAGGTCGAATTAAAGACATAATGCACAAATGATATGGCAGAGCCCTTGCCCTACACCATAACATTGTTCATATTCACCACTGAACGTCTTAATGCGACAGTCCCGTAGATAACGACAAACATATAAACGATAAAATGTAAATTGTAGAAAAGAAAAATGTATAATAAAGAGAGGAATAAAACTATGTCAGTATTTAAAACAGTAGTACACAATGTAGATTTTTGTGTTATAGGCGGAGGAATTTCAGGAATGTTAGCGGCTATTTCAGCTGCAAGGCACGGCGCTAAGGTTGCTTTAATGGGCGACAGACCTGTGCTAGGCGGCAACGCTTCCTCTGAGATTAGAATGTGGATTTGCGGTGCGGCAAACCATGCACCTCATGCGCGTGAGACAGGCATTATAGAAGAAATTATGCTTGAGACCATGCACAGAAACCCAACTAAGAATTACTCTATTTGGGACAGTATCCTTTATGAAAAGGTTAGAAACGAGCCTAATATTAAGATGATTTTAAACTGCTCTTGCATGGATGCAACTATGGACGGTGCAAAAATTAAAGACATTACAGGCTGGCAACTTACAACACAAACCTACCAAAAAGTTTACGCTAAAATATTTGCAGATTGCTCTGGCGACAGTATACTTGCACCTTTAACCGGAGCCGAGTACAGAGTGGGTAGAGAGAGCTGTGACGAGTTTGGCGAGGACATAGCACCAAAAATTGCAGACAAGAGAACCATGGGAATGACCTGTATGATTCAAGGCAGAGAGACAACAAAACCTGTAACTTATACACCGCCTGCTTGGGCAGAGAAATACAATGTAGAGGATTTACAACCATACCGTGTTCCTGGCATGAGTGGGCAAAAAAGAGATAATTTTTGGTACTTAGAGCTTGGCGGAATGGGCGACAGTATTGCTGACTCTGAAGACTTAAGAGATGAGCTTTTGGGCATTGCCTTTGGAATGTGGGACTTTGTTAAAAAGAACTGCCCAGATATGGACAACTGGGAGCTAGACTGGGTAGGCTTTTTACCGGGTAAAAGAGAGTCGAGAAGATATGTGGGCGACCACATTTTAACTCAACACGACGTTAGAAGCGAGGGTAAGTTTGACGACTTGGTAGCATACGGCGGTTGGTCTATGGACGACCACCACCCAGGTGGATTTAGGTCAGAAGAAAAGCCTACAATCTTTCACCCTGCGCCTTGCCCATACGGAATTCCTTACAGAGTTTTATACTCTAAAAACATAGATAACCTAATGTTTGCCGGCAGAAACATAAGCGCAACACACACAGCTATGAGCTCAACTAGGGTTATGGCTACTTGCGGTGTTATGGGTCAGGCTGTGGGTGCTGCTGTGTCTATAGCTATAAGAGAGGGCATTATGCCACGTGGAATTTACGAGAACCACATGGAAGAGCTAAAAGCTACACTTATGGAGGACGATTGCTACCTACCTTTTAACTCTTATACTCAAAGTGAGCTAAGTAAAAAAGCAGAGATAATCTCTGACGCAAAGAATGCCGAGAACGTGAGAAACGGCCACAACAGAACAATAGGCGATGACGACAACGGTTGCTATGTTAAAAAAGGTGGGTTTATTGAGTATAAATTAAGCGAGCCTTGCGATATAAGCAAAATTAGGCTTGTTTTTGACAGCGACTTAAATCGCGAGACAAACAAAGATGTTGACGGATTCTATAACAGAGAAATAATCTCTAACTACCCAATAAACAGGATAGATGCAATGCCACCTGCTACAATTACAAAAGCTTTTATGGTTTGTGCATTGATTGACGGTGAGTACAA
The DNA here is from genome assembly GCA_964369215.1 of uncultured Eubacteriales bacterium. Lineage (GTDB taxonomy): Bacteria > Bacillota > Clostridia > Oscillospirales > Acutalibacteraceae > SIG603. Next base: position 1,018 of record CAYJEZ010000089.1, on the reverse strand, counting down.
AGAGATTTACAGCACAGACAATAACTTCCAAAGGCTTGTTAATATAAAGGGCGGATTTAAGGCGAGTGCTGTTAAATTTGTGCCAAAAGAGACTTGGGGCAGTGATGAATGCCATGTTTACTGCTTTGATTTATATTAATTAACTTAGAAAAAGAGATATCCTACCAAATTTTGGTAGGATATCTCTTAGTTTATGTATTTAGCTTAATCCACTGAACAGATTTTTTAAGTCCCTCTATAGTTTTAACTTCTACAACAATTCGAGAATTATGCTTATCCGCTAACTTTTGATAATCAAGTAAATTTAGCTCCCCATCACCGAAAGGTAAATGGTCTTTGCGTTCAGAAGAAAGTGCATCATGCAAATGCATGTGTGTTAACCTATCAATATGAGTATTTATTACAAGTCGTTGCTTGAAATCATTACTTGCATCTTGTCCTGTGTCAAAAGTTAAGGCGAAAACAGGACTTTTTAAAAGTAATGATAGGATTTCTTTACCTATGGAGTGACAAAATGCACGGGTATTTTCGACACATATTTTTATATCTGAGTCGCCGATAGCTTGTTGGCAAGCATCTCTAAATACTGTTAATTTGCCAAGATAAGTTTCTTTGTATTCTTCAAAAAGCAGCACTTTTTGGTCAGGCAAAGTAAAATGAGTTCCAAGCTCCAAATGCATATTTAAGATTGGTATATTAAGTTGTTTTGTTATATTGATAGTTTCTAAAACAGTATCTGTATAAACTTTTGAGATTTTAGGGTTAGAATCACACGGAGTGTTAGTGTCATCAAGGTGGATTGTGTAATAAATATTATATTCTTCAGAGAGTTCACACAAGAATTCTACGCCTAAATTCTCGGTTTGAAACTGTGGCAGACACATATTAAGTTCTATAAAATCAAGTCCTAATTTACTGCACAATTTTGCACATTCCCTCATTCAGTGTTATCCAACTACTGCTACTTTCAAACTTTTTTGAACTAAATCCATAGAAAATGTTGACAGAATTGGGAGTA
>CAYJEZ010000088.1:0-11002 GCA_964369215.1 uncultured Eubacteriales bacterium | reverse complement strand
AATTGCTTTATTCTTAATAAAACTAATAATTTCATTATTTTAACTTAACAGTGCCGAAAAAGATATAAGGAGATGTTATAATGGTAAGTCGTTCATTTAGCATGGGCTTAATTGGAATGGAAGCGTTTGTGGTAGAGCTTGAGGCTGATTTGTCTATCGGTATTCCAAGCTTTGACCTAGTAGGCTTGCCAGATGCAGCGGTAAAAGAATCTCGAGACAGGGTTCGCGCCGCTATAAAAAACTGCGGTTTTGAATTTCCTACAAATAAAATTACCCTTAACCTCGCCCCTGCAAATATTAGAAAAGAGGGGCCTATATATGATTTACCCTTGTTTGTTGCACTATTAAAAGTGAGCGAACAACTTAATAAAGACACAGACGACAGCATATTTTTAGGCGAGCTTTCGCTATCAGGCAAACTTAGGTCGGTGCGTGGAGTTTTGCCAATGGTTATTAAGGCTAAAGAAGAGGGTTTTACAAATGTGTTTGTGCCAAGGGTAAATGAGCACGAGGCAAGTGTTGTAGAGGGAATAAATGTATTTCCTGCAGAAGATGTTTTCGAGGTTTTAGACCACTTAAAAGCTTATAAGCTTATAGAAAAAGCAAAAAGTGTGGCTGAAGAAGAGTATGTTCCTTATATTCCAGATTTCTCAGAGGTAAAATCTCAAGAAGATGCCAAAAGAGCCATGGAGATAGCGGCGGCTGGTGCTCATAATGTTCTTTTAGTAGGGCCTCCGGGCTCAGGTAAGAGCATGCTTGCAAAACGATTACCTTCAATTTTGCCAGACTTTAGCTTCTCTGAGGCAATAGACACAACAAAAATACACTCTGTTGCAGGTAAGCTACACAAACAAACCTCGCTTGTAAAAATAAGACCTTTCAGAGCTCCTCACCATAATATATCGCCAAACGGCTTGGTTGGTGGAGGAACAAACCCTGTTCCGGGCGAGATATCTTTAGCCCACGGTGGAGTGCTTTTTTTAGACGAATTTCCAGAGTTTCCTAAAAGCTCGTTAGAACTATTAAGACAACCTTTAGAAGAGGGAAAAGTCACCATTTCAAGGGTGGCTGGTAGCATAAACTACCCGTGTAATTTTATGTTGGTAGCGGCAATGAACCCTTGCCCTTGTGGATATTTTGGAAGCGATGTAAGAAAATGCACTTGCTCTTCACAAGCTGTTAGAAAGTACTTGTCGAAAATATCTGGCCCCCTTTTAGACAGAATAGATTTACACGTAGACGTGCCTGCTCTTTCTTACGAGGCGGTTACAGACAAAGCACAGAGTGAGAGCTCGAAAGAGATTAAGGCTAGGGTAGACAAGGCAAGGGATATTCAGCTTAGCAGATTTAACGACAGCGGCATTAAGTTTAATTCAGAAATTCCTGCGCAAAAGCTAGAAGAGTATATAAGGATTACACAGGATGCCGCAGAGCTTATTGCAAATAACTTTGAGAAGCTCAGTCTTTCTGCAAGGTCATACCATAGGCTATTAAAAGTCTCTCGCACTATAGCAGATTTAGACAACAGCAAAGACACGGACAGACAACACCTTTTAGAGGCAATTAGGTTTAGAAGCCTAGACCGTAAGTATTGGCTGAAAGAGATATAAGGTTTGAAAAAGTTATGCTATAATAACGTTGCTGTCTTATAAAAAATTACTATATTGCAAAAATTGCAATATTGCAAAAAAATGCAAAAAACAAATGTAGGGGACACTGCCCCTACATTTTTATGCACATTTATAGTAAATTAACTGTATTTAATTTAATTCAGATTTTCTAACAAATATAAATGATATACCAACGGTCACAACTGTAACCACAAGGCAAGACAGCGTTAAATTAACTGGGTTAAACACAGCCTCTTCTTTTGATAAATCGGCACCCACAGCAGTTAAGAAAAACTGAGCTACATTTGCTTTTATTTCCTCTGGTAGCACTGTATAAACTTGAGGTAAAACCATAAGCAAAAGTCCAGTAGCAATTAAAACTACAGAGGCTTTTAATTTGCCTAACCTTAAATACATTGTGCAAATAATATTAGCCGCGAAAATAAACATTAAGTTCATTGCAAAAATAAGCATATATAACATAAAAGAGTCTCCGTACATAGTGCTAAGCACATTGGTAAACCCACCAGAGTTAAAAACTTCAACAAACAAATAGTTAATTAATGTAATAATTGTAGACAAACTAACATAAGTCATTACGCTAACCCCATATATTGATTTTCGAGTAAAGCCGTTTTGCATAAACATTTTATAGTCTTCACTAAACGAAACACTTCCTAGTATTGCAGCTAAAATAAAGCCTCCCATATCAAGCGTGTAATTAAGTTCTCTACTTCCTGATGAGTCTGATGTAGTAATTACTAAAACTCCTACCCCAAACACAAAAAATATTATCATCATAGCATAAAAGCTACCCATTCCATAAAAGGCATTTCTCATTTGATATTTAAATATGCTTAAATTACGCATTGCCATTCCCCCTATCTGTAATTTTTACAAATAATTTTTGTAAGTTAATAGCTGTTACGCTCATACTATCGCTAATGGCACTCTCTTGTGGCTCACCCATAATGTAAGCTATTTTCATGCCGGCTATATCCTCTGTATCTAGCACATTTTTACCTTTAATATACTCGCTTATCTCGTCTGCCTTGCCAGATATACTATAGCCCATTTGAAGAACTTTCTCTATGCTGTCGTCTATAAAAATTTTGCCGTCGTCTATTAACACAACATGCTCTACTAAGCCAGACACCTCTTCTATTAAGTGGGTAGCAATTATAAATGTGCAGTTGTCTTCTTCATATTTAGTAAGTAAACACTTGTAAAAAATCTCACGGTGTGTTGCATCAAGTCCTACTACAGGCTCGTCAAAAACAATATAAGGGCAATTCATGCTTAAAGCAATAATTATTTTAACAATGTTTTTATAACCTGTTGAAAGTTTGTTAAACCTCTTTTTAGGGTCTACATTAAATCTTTTAACAAGCTCTTCAGCCTTTTGTGTGTCAAAGCCTTTATAAAATGATTTTGTCCACTTAATTAGCTTTTTTATTTTAATGTTAGGATAATAACTCGTCTCTGACATCATAAATAAAATCTCGCTTACAGCACTGTTCTCTGTAGCATTTAAGCCATCTATATTAACCCTGCCCGAGCTTGGAAATACCCTATTAGCCATTATTTTAATAAGGGTAGATTTACCAGCGCCGTTTCTGCCAAGCAAGCCGTAAATTTTGCCTTTTTCAAATGTGACACTAACATTGTCAAGAGCCTTTTTCTTATCATATATTTTGCTTATATTCTCAACTCTAATATCACTCATTAATAAACACCCTCTCTATTTGTTTAATTATGTCCTCTTTACTAAGGCCTAGCTTCTCTGCCTCTAAAACAAGCGGAGATATATACTTTTTAGCAAACTCATCTGCTCTTTTACCTTTTATTTTCTCTAAAGAACCTGTACTAACAAACATACCAAGACCCCTCTTTTTATATATTATCCCCTGTGAAACAAGTAAGTTCATTCCCTTAAGCACCGTGTGCGGATTGATGTTAAGTAGCGCCGAAAGCTCTGTTGTGGATGGCACCTGCGCCTCTTCCTCAAATATTCCCATAAATATTGAGTCCTCTATTTGGTTTGCAATTTGCATAAATATGGGTATGCTAGAATTTGGATTAATTATCAATAGTTACACCTCCGTTATATGGTTTGTTACTCAAGTAGCTAACTACATAATAACAGCACTTATTCAATTTGTCAATAGCTATTTTTATTTTTAGTCAAAACAAAAAACCACAACAAATGATATGTTACCATTTGTTGCGGTTAAATTATGTTGTTAACACTAAGGAAGTGTATTAAAATCTATAGTCTTTCCGTTTAAGCTAAGCTGGTTATCTCCACAAAAAATTTCTATATAGCTTACATCAAAATGATAAAGCAAAAAGCTTTCTGATATAGCATTAGCTAAAGTGTAATCTCCTTGCTCGTCTGTTATTTCTTGCAATTCTTTTGAGAAATAAAGCGTTAGTGTATCTTCTGATTTTTCTATATTTTCTAAGCTTATATCATCAGGGTACACACCTTGTGTAGTCAGTGTATTCCAGATTAAAAACATATCTTCTCCTGCATCTTCAATTACAAAAACCTCGTCAGAGTTTGGGTAATATGCCCTAAAAGCACTAACCGACATAAGGTCTGACCTTTGGTTTGTATACGTGTATGGTGCAGCAGCGTCATCTGTAGTGTCATAGTCTTCGTCAGTCGTAGCTTCTTCTACTGCCTCTGGTACGGCACCCTCTGTAATTATGGTATCTGTCTCTGCTTCTTCAGCACCACCGTCCATTGTGCCTGCTGTCTCCATTTCTGCAGTGCTACCGTCGCTACCATAGTTAAAATTAAAAAGGGTTGTAACGTGATAAACACCAAACAGCAATACAAAAGCAGCTGCCATAGTTGTGGCAAACCTTATATAATATATTTTAGGCGTCTTTTTAGTTTCTGCTTTTTTATTAACAATATTATTAAATATTTCGTCTTTTTTATCTTGGTCTACGCTAATAAAATCAATACTTCTTTTTATATCTTGCTCTTTCACGGCTATTCCCCCCTTTCATACCAAGTCTAATTTAAGTAGTTCTCTGCCACGCTTTAAATGTGTTCTAATAGTGGCATTAGGTTTTTTAAGTAATTTGGCTATCTCTTCTGTGCTGTAGCCCTCGTAGTAGTGTAAGTAAATTGTGGCTTTGTACTTCTCGGGTAAAGCTAGTATTAGCTCTAAAGTTTCATCTGTCTCAAAAGGTTGGCTTAGGTCTTCTGCCTTCTCTATCTCAACATTTTTGCTATACTTTTTATTTGCCCTAAAGTGGTCTATACACGCATTGTATGCGCATCTTAAAAGCCACGCCTTAGTGTGCTCTTTCTCGTTAAAAATTTTGTTTGATGTGTAAAGCTTTAAAAACACCTCTTGCACTATATCTAAACTGTCTTCCTGATTTTTTACATGAAGAAAAGTGTATTTATATATTGGGTCGAAAAATTCGTCATAAATAAGTTTAAACTCCTCTTTATCCATATAAACAGCCCCTATCTAAGTATAATATCAGAGTTTAATATTAAAGAGCTGTACAACACAAGCACATCTTTTCCCTCAAAGTCTACATACTCATCTAGTAAGTCACTTGTAAAATATCTTAAATCAACAAGTGTAACTGTTCTGTAGTTCTCTAAAAGCAGTGGAGCGATAGAGCTTCCAAAAGAATCTCTAAAAATTACTAGCTCGTCTTCTGTTTTAGACATAGGGCTTGTTATTTTTGTTAGAGGCGTGCCACCTGATAAAAATATATTGTACGAGTCTTCTGAGTTAAACTCTTCTAAGTCGTAAACCTCTTTAAACTCTGGTTTATCAAGATTTTCTACAGTGGCGCTCTCAGTGTAAACGCTTGTTAAATAAACAATCTCCTCAGAGGGAAAGTTTAATGCGCTTTGCCCGTGATACACACCATAAAAAGGACTTAGTTCGTTCTCATTATAACTGTTTTGCTCAGGTTTTGCAAACCCCATTTTTTCTGCAAATAAATCTACTACAGGAAAAAGCTTATCAGAGCTCCAATGTGTGTCTGTTTTGTAATAACTCTCAAGGCTCAAACTGTCAAAAATATCAATATAAGTTGCGCCAATAACACTGTAACTAAAAAAGCTTGCAACCTCTTTGGCGTCTGTTTTAAGCTTGTCAGAGGTATCAAAATAAGTTTTATCTGGTATAACACTTACATAATAATTGTCTGCCTTGCCTTTTATAAACTTCTCGTAAACCTCGTTTGTTTTCTCGGCAAACCTAAGCACGTTCATTTTGTCAAAAGGGTAGTCAGACTTAAAAATATAGTCGCCCTGTGTGTAAATTCCACCTATATCCTCTTGCTTTAATCCGTATGTTCTTATATATGCGTTGGCGGTTCTAAAGCCCTCTCTAAAAGCGAATTGGTCGCTTACATAAGTTGTAAAGCTTTTAAACCATGTGCCGTCTGTAACTGTGCTTATTGTAGGAATGTCAAACTGCTCTAGCTCTCTTTTTTCAGAGAAGCTCATGTCTTCATCAGGCAATATAACACTTGTAATCATAAGCCCAAAAACAAATATAATAAACACTAAAAAGGTTGGGTTAATCTTTTTCATTAAAATCTAAAGTACAAAAACGGATTAAACGAGCCGTCTATTAAAAATGCTGTTACACATATTAATATTAATAGCATAATAACAGGCCTTAAAGCATTTTGCACCCATAACCTCCCTTTTAGTTTTTCTGCCATAATTTTTAAAAGTGGTGTTGCGCCTATAATGCCTATTAAAAAGCTTACACCATAGCTTTTTAAGTAGTAAATTGTCTCTTCGTTTATTAATGGCAAGCCACCAAAAAGAGAATATAAGTTTGTAACAAGGCTACCCCCAGCCTCACTTGCGAATATTACAAAGCTTAAAGAAATAATAAATAACACATAAATATGTTTTATAACACTATGTTTTTTCTCAAAAAATTTGTTAAGCCACTTTTTCTCTAAAAATAAGAACAGTGCAAAATAAAGCCCCCATAAAATAAAGTTCCAAGCTGCGCCATGCCAAAAGCCTGTTAAAAACCACACTGTTAAAATGTTTACAATCCACTTTTTAGAGCTTACCCTGTTGCCACCCATAGGAATATACACGTAGTCTCTAAACCAAGAGCCTAAGCTTATGTGCCATCTGCGCCAAAACTCTGCTATGCTTTTTGATATAAAGGGGTAGTTAAAGTTCTCTGGCAAATTAAAGCCAAACATTTTAGCAAGGCCAATAGCCATGTCACTATAACCCGAGAAGTCGAAGTATATTTGTAAGCAATAAGCAATTATCCAAGCCCAAGCAAAAACTGTACTTTGGTTTTGCGAGCTATTATATTTCTCTACAAACTCGCCTAGCACGTTTGCTATCATAACCTTTTTGCCAAGCCCTACACAAAGCCTAAAAGCTCCGTCAGAGAATTTATCTATGCTGTGCTCTCTTTTTTTAAGTTGCTCTTCAATAACTGTGTACCTTACTATAGGCCCTGCTATAAGCTGAGGAAAAAAGCAGATATAACAAGCAAAATTTATATAATTTGTTTGAAGCTTTGCATTGCCCCTGTAAAGGTCTATAGTATAACTAATGGCTTGAAACGTGTAAAAACTTACACCTATTGGAAGAATTATATTAAGTAAGTCGAAATTAGCACCAAACAGATTTATGTTGCTAATAAAAAAGTCTGTATATTTAAAGTAAAGTAAAAAAGACAAGCTGACGCCAACCGACATAATTGTTGGGGCCAGCTTGTTTTTTGCTTTGTCAATTAAAAACCCAAAACCGTAGGCAAGAGTAATGGTAGAAAGCATAATTATTAAATAAGAGGTCTCTGCGTAGTAGTAAAACAGCAAACTAAAAACAACCAAAACAGTATTTTTAATATTTTTAGGTGCTACAAAATAACACACTATGCAAAGTGGTAAAAACCAAAACAAAAATTCTATAGAAGAAAAAAGCATTTTACACCGACCTATCTATAATTTCGCCAAATTCTCTTGCTAAACTAATACTCTGAACTCTGAATTCTAAACTCTGAACTGTACTTACTCTGCTACCATAGCATTAAAGCTATCAATAAATATTTGAGACTCGTTTGCCATAATAAGGAAAACAAGGTTGCCGTTTGTAGCAGTTTTAACGTCGCTTGGGTCAACGCCTACGCATACCCATTTGTTAGGGTCAACAGTTGTTTCAAGCTCGGCTGCTAGTGCAGTAGCTTCCTCTGGTGTAGCAGTTGTAATCATTAAAGCAGAAAACGCTTGTGAGCTCATCATTGGCTCTCTAATAACTGCTCTTTCGTATGTGTAATCGGCTGAGCCTAAGTGGTACTCTTTCATGTCGTCAGTAATCTCCATAGCTTGTGTGCCAGAGGCTACCATCTCTTTATAGCCATCATCAGAGTAAGCAGCACTTGTTAAAACTGTGTCTAGGTATGTTTCAAGTTGTGCTGAATCCCATGTTTTCTCCTCTGCAGAGCTTCCCTCTGAAGAGCAAGCTACTAAGCCTACAGTTAATGCCAGTGTTAAAATAAGAACTAATAATTTTTTCATACGTAAATGTATCCTTTCGTTTTTAAGTATTTTTTCTAGTTATTTACATTATATACACGTAGCTATATGAGCAAATGTTTCATTGTTTTAAAATTATTTTATTTTTTCTAGAATTAGTGTTTGCTTACCGTTTAAATATAGAATAATCAATCTTTTTTCATTAAAAACATTGTAATTCGACATAATATTTGATATAATTTTTAGGTATATTGTATTTTAGAATACGACTAAACTTTTGTTAGCTAAGAGATGATTATTTTCTTTTATATTAGCAAAAGTAAAAAAATTGGAGGTGTTGTAATGAAACAATTAAACATTATTGTAAGAAAAGAAAAGCTAAACGATGTAAAGAGCGCAATACTAGATTATAGTGCAGGAGGAATGACAGTGTATGATGTTTCAGGCTGTGGAACATATACAGAGCTGCCAGATGCTGAGGGATTGGTATTTTCTCCTGATATGAAAAGAGATGTATTTCTTACATCAAAGGTAAGGTTTGACGTGGTAGTAAAAGACGAAGAGGTAGATAAGCTTATTGAAAAAGTATGTCAGGCGGCTTTTACAGGTAATTGCGGAAACGGCAAAATATTTGTAACGCCTATAGAGCGTGCAGTAAGAATAAGAACAAACGAATGGGACGAAGAAGCTATATAGAATGGAGTTAATTAAGTGAGAGTAATAGAACACCCGATACTTGATACACTTGATGTGTCAGATGAAGTGACAATATTTTTTGACGACAAGCCGATAAAAGCTCTATGTGGCGAGCCTATTTCTGCTGCTTTGGTGAATGCCGGTGTTGTGTCTTTTAGAAAAACCCATAAAACAGGAGAGCCAAGAGGGATTTTTTGCGCTATAGGGCGTTGTACTGATTGTATGATGATAGTAGATGGAATACCTAATACCAGAACCTGTGTTACACCAGTGCGTGAGGGTATGCATGTGAGAACACAAAACGGGCTTGGCGGTTTTTCTAAGGAGGGCGTATAAATGAAAGAGATGATAACCGATGTAGCCATAGTGGGTGCTGGCTCGGCTGGGCTTAGTGCGGCGTATATGGCGGCAGACGCAGGTGCAAAAGTTTTAGTGCTTGACGAAAACGCTTTACCAGGGGGGCAACTATTTAAGCAAATTCATAAATTTTTTGGCTCTAGAGCGCACAAAGCAGGTGTTAGAGGATTTGCAATAGGAGACGAGCTTTTAAAAAAAGTAAAAGAGAGCGGAGCAGAGGTTTGGCTAAATGCAGTTGTATACGGAATTGAGAAAAACTGTGATTTAGGTGTTATTTATAATGGTGAGAATTATGTTGTTAAGGCAAAAAAAGTTATTATAGCTACAGGTGCAAAAGAAAATTACATGCCTTTTATCGGCAGTACCTTACCAGGGGTTATGGGTGCAGGTGCCGCACAAACTATGATAAATGTAAACAGAGTTTTGCCCGGAAAAAAAGTGCTTATGCTAGGTAGTGGAAATGTAGGGCTTATAGTGTCGTACCAACTATTACAAGCAGGCGCAGAGGTGGTTGCACTAGTTGAGGGAGCACCTCAAATTGGTGGCTATGGAGTACATGCTGGAAAAATAAAACGTGCAGGTGTTCCTATTTTTGTTGGACATACTATCAAGCAAGTTATAGGAAAAGATAGGGTAGAAAAAGTAGAGATTGTAGCGCTAGATGAGAATTGGAATCATATTAAAGGCAGCGAGAAAACTTATGACGTTGACACGGTGTGCCTTGCAGTAGGGCTTAACCCTATGACAGAACTTGTTTTTATGGCTGGTTGCGAGTTTACATTTATTCCGGCTTTTGGTGGGCATGTTCCTTTACACGATGAGAATATGGAGACAACAATTAAAGGCTTATATGTTGCAGGAGATGTAACAGGAGTTGAAGAGGCTTCATCTGCTATGGAAGAAGGGAACCTTGCAGGTGTTTGTGCAGCAGAGGCACTAGGGCTACTTTCTAAACAAGATGCAGAAGAAAAGAAAAAAGAGATAATTAATAGGTTGTCAGTGCTTCGCTCTGGAATGTTTGGGCAAAAAAGAAGAGACGCAAAAGAAGTACAGCTAAATGATATGCAAGATTTTTTGAAAGGTGCGATATAATATGGAAGGTGTAATATACACAGGTGTACCGTCAAAAACTGAGCTTATGAAATGCCCTGGTATGCCTAGCGAAGAGGTAATGCGTTGTAAAAAAATACCTAGAATTGAATGTGTGCAAGAAATTCCTTGCAACCCATGTGAGGGAGTATGTCCAACTGGTGCTATATATGTAGGTGATAATATTACAGATTTACCGATATTGTCAGCAGATAAATGCACTGGTTGTGGGTTATGTGTTGCAAACTGCCCTGGCTTAGCTATAACAATGATAGATAAGTCAAAGTCAGACACACATGCGATTATAGATTTTCCGTTTGAATATATTCCTCTACCTAATAAAGGAGATATAGTAAAAGCAGTTGGCCGTGATGGTGAAGTATTGTGTGACGGTAAGATAATTAATGTGAAAAAATTAAAAGCGTACGACTCTACCACAGTGGTCTCTATGGAAGTGCCAATGGAATTTGCAGATGACGTAGTAAGTATGAAAAGAAGCTTTTCATACGGATAGTTTTGTTCTTTTCAGCCACAGGCTGAAATTTGCTTACGCAAAGCACACAAAACTAAGTCATAGTGGAAAGTTTGTTTGGTAAATATGAAAAGAAGCTTTTCATACAGATAGTTAGAGGTTACGTGGGGTATATGTTCATCGTAATAAAAAAAGACTTTGTTAAATGGGAGTAATGAGTTAATGGAAGATTTGATAATTTGCAGATGCAAAGAAGTCACAGAAAAAGAGATAA
>CAYJEZ010000087.1:0-11136 GCA_964369215.1 uncultured Eubacteriales bacterium | reverse complement strand
ACGTCTAAATTCTTAACGTATCTGGCGTTTTTCTCTATAAATTTTCTTCTAGGCTCTACTTTGTCGCCCATAAGCACACTCATAATCATGTCGGCCTCGGCAGCGTCTTCTATCTCTACTAAACGCATTGTTCGCCTGTCTGGGTCCATTGTTGTCTCCCAAAGTTGCTCTTTGTCCATCTCACCAAGACCTTTATAGCGCTGAATGTCGTAGCTTCCTTGTAGCTCTTCCATAATAGCATCTCTCTCTTCGTCACTATAAGCGTACTTGTGCTTTTTACCCTTAGTAATTCTGTAAAGAGGAGGTTGTGCTAAGAAAATATGTCCATTCTCTACTAAAGGTTTCATAAATCTATAGAAAAATGTTAAAAGCAGGGTTCTAATGTGCGAGCCGTCGACGTCGGCATCCGCCATAATTATAATTTTTCCATAACGAAGCTTGTCTAAGTCCATCTCTTCGCCAATTCCACATCCTAAAGCAGTTACAACCGGCATTAGCTTTTCATTTCCGTAAACTTTGTCAAGCCTTGCCTTCTCAACATTAAGCATTTTACCCCAAAGTGGCAAAATTGCTTGAAACTTCTTGTCTCTACCACCTTTGGCAGAACCAGCAGCCGAGTCTCCCTCAACTATGTAAATTTCTGTCTCTAAAGCATTTTTAGACTGACAGTCTGATAATTTACCCGGTAAAGTTGCGCCGTCTAAAGCAGATTTTCTTCTTACTAAGTCTCTTGCTTTTCTTGCGGCTTCTCTTGCCCTTTGGCTGGCTAAGGCTTTGTCAAAAATAGCCCTTGCAACAGCTGGGTTCTCTTCTAAAAATGTCATAAAATGATTATTTATCATGCCAGAAACTAGGGTGCTTATCTCTGTATTACCAAGTTTTGCCTTGGTTTGTCCCTCAAACTGAGCCTCTTTAACCTTAATGCTTATAACGCAGGTAATACCCTCTCTAACGTCGTCACCACTTAGGTTTTTATCTTGCTCTTTTAAAATATTATATTTTCTTGCATATTTATTCATAACATTTGTAAGGGCACGCTTAAAGCCGTCTTCGTGTGTACCACCGTCTACAGTATTAATATTATTAGCAAAAGAGTAAATTAGCTCGTTGTAGCTGTCTGTATATTTAAAAGCTACCTCAGCAGTAGAGTTCTCGTCTTCTGCCACTGCACTTACATGTATTACACCCTCGTGTATTTCATCTACCGACTTTTGGCTTATTAAATACTCTACAAAGCTTGAAATTCCGCCCTCGTAACAAAAAGTATTAATAATTTCGTTGTCTTTGTCTCTTAAGTCGCATAAGTCTATGTTAATTCCGGCATTTAAGAAAGCCTGCTCACGAAGCCTTTTCTCAAGCACTTCATACTCATACTCAGTAGTCTCTTTAAAAATCTCTGGGTCGGCTTTAAACATAACAGTTGTACCACTTGGCCTGTCTGTATCGCCTACACACTCTAAGTCTGCTACTTGGTTGCCACCGTTTTCAAATCTTTGCTTGTATAATTTTCCATCTATAACAATCTCTGTTTCAAGCCAAGTAGAAAGCGCATTAACAACAGACGCACCAACTCCGTGAAGACCACCTGATACTTTGTATCCGCCACCTCCAAATTTACCACCGGCATGAAGCACTGTAAATACAACAGTTGCAGCTGGTAAACCTGTTTTGGCTTCATTTCCTACAGGAATTCCCCTGCCGTTATCTACAACTTTAATGATGTTATCTGGCAATATTTGCACAAGAATTTTATCGCAAAAACCAGCCAAAGCCTCATCAATTGCGTTATCTACTATCTCATATACCAAATGATGAAGACCTCTAGGGCCTGTAGAGCCGATATACATACCCGGGCGTTTTCTTACAGCTTCTAAACCCTCTAAAACCTGAATATCACTTTCGTCGTAGCTAGAGTCTGCGTGGGTTACATTTATATTTTCTTCCAAAATTAAGAACATCCTTTCTTAGTGCATAGTTCACAATGCACGGTTCACAGTTGTTAAAGAAAAAACAAAGTTTTTTCTTATTTTTAACAAAAATTAAGTTAAGACCGCGATAATAAAGTTATAAAATAAATCAACTCAATAATCGCGATAACACAGGCGCAGCCTGTTAGAGTTTGTCTAAGAAGTTGAATTCTTCATCTTCATCATTCTTACTTTTTTGATTTCTTCTATTTTGTTGTTCTTCATCAAAGTCTAATAGCGGCTCATTCACATCATCTTCAGCGTAAGGAAGAATAGGATTTTCTGAAAAATCTTCTTCATCTTTTTCATTTCTGTAAGCTCTAACACTTTTATTGAAATTCTCGTCTGAGCTAATATCCATAGCGTCTGAATAACCATTGTCTAAATAATCTTCTGGTTCGTCATAATCATCATAGTCACTCTCATATTCGTCTCTGTTGTAATCTGTGTGATTATTGTTTATCTTTTTATTTCTAACAGATATTAATTTACCAAGCCTCATAATATATTCTTTACCATTTGTGTCAAAATAACGTCCATCAGGTGTTTTTCTAAACTTTTTAATAACAGGCTTTTTAAACATAACAGTAAAAATGCTAAGAACAAAAAAAGCAACAAAAGGTATTAAAACTTTTACTGGGGTAAGATAAGTTAAATTAGCAAAAATAAATCTATCTGAAAAATAAACCATAAAGCCAGAAGCAATAGCTATAACAGCAAAAACATAAACTAAAGGAGAAAGATAAATATTAGATATACCTTTACACCTAGGGCACCTGTACTCACCATGCTTTTTTATTTTCCATAAATTTATTATATTAGCCCTTTTTTTACAATAAGGGCATGGAGGTATTCCGAATAATGCCATATTTTAGACGACTGAAATAATAAATAAATGTTACTTTATTAATTATATTTCAGTTCGTTCACCACCTTTCACTTTGTTAAGTTTCTCAAGCCTTTTTAGTATTGTAGAAGAGGCTATTTGAGATATATATACAATTTCTTTATTGCCCTCTAAGCATACCACAAATGCTTTAGGTAGTTCAAAAGAAACATTTACAACCTTTTTTTCTTTTTGGGCCCTTTTTAAATAATTACGTGTCAACCAAGACCTTGTAGAATTATCTAAATCGAAAACCCCTAAAATATTTTCAGTTCTAATAACTGTGTTTTCTCCTAAATGTAAATACATATTCTAGTTCAACGTTAAGAGTTCAGAGTTTTTATTATCTAAACTTCTCTTTAACTTTCTTTTTATTATTAATCAGTGTTTAATTATGCCGTTTTCTAAGTAAAACAGCTTACTCTCTTTATTTAGAGTTTCTATTGGGTTACAACAAGTTATAAAAACTTGCCTTTCTCCTAATTTATTTAAAATATACGCTTGTCTGTAATTATCAAGCTCACTTAAAACGTCGTCAAGCAAAACTATAGGAGCCTCTTTTATATTCTCTTCTAAAACTTTTGCCTCTGCAAGTTTCATAGATATTACCGCACTTCTTTGTTGACCTTGAGAGGCGTAAGAAGATGCCTTCATACCATTTATTTTTATATCAAAATCATCTCTGTGTGGGCCTGTTTGTGTGTAACCAAGCCTTATGTCAGAGTTTTCATTTCTCTTCATAATTTTAGAATAATTATCACTAGGGTTTTCTAAATATAAGTTAGCATCTAGCCCTAATGGCTTGTATTCTATCGATAAATTTTCTTTATTATCACTAATGCCTTTATAAATTTCTTTAGCATGAGCACTTAATTTATCTGTGTATTTTATTCTTGTGCTAATTATCTTTTGCCCTAAATCTATTGCCCTTTGTGTCCATATCTCAAGGGTTGGCATAAGTTCATCGCTATTTTTAAGCTCTCTTAATAAAGTATTTCTTTGCAAAATAATTCTATTATATTTTGACAATAAAGCTGGGTAAGACGGCCTAATTTGACAAATAGCAGCGTCTGTAAAACCTCTTCTAAAAGAAGGCCCCTCTTTTATTAGCATTAAATGTTCTGGTGAGAAAATTACAGCACATACTTTTCCCACAAGTGCAGAGCCTGTTTTTTTCTCAACACCGTTAATAACAGAGCTTCTTCTACCAGTATCTATTTTAAGTATAGCATACTGGTCTCTGCCCTCACTGTAGAATTCTGCCTTTAAATTGGCTAATTTTTCGTTTTTTCCCTCAACTAGCCTCGGCAATTCTCTGTCTTTGTTGCCCCTAAAAGAGTGTCCGCCTGTAAAAAGCCACAAAGCCTCAAGTAAATTAGTCTTTCCTTGAGCGTTGTTTCCGTAAATTATATTCAGTTTTTCGTGAGGAACAATAAAATTGTTCTCTAAATTTCTGAAATTTTCAAAAGCTAACCTAGTTATCCTCATTTTTTAAAGTGCATACCTCATTTTTAAAAGTAAAAGTATCGCCGTCTCTCATTTTTTTGCCTCTCATAAGGCATGTCTCACCATTTACAAGAACCTCGCCACCTTGAATAGCAGCCTTTGCCATTCCTCCGGTATCTACAGCGCCAGATAGCTTCATCATGTTATCAAGCCTAATAAATTCTGTGTCTATGCTAACTTCTTTAATCATTTTAATTCCTTTCAATTTAAGAAAGACCCCTAAATTATGAACTTATAACTCTTAATTTTTTCACTCATTTCTAAGTCTTACCGGTAGCACTAAAAATGTAAAGTCATCACCATCTACAGGGCAAATAACCATAGGGTTAACAGGGCCTGTCATTTTTAGCATAATTTCATCACACTCACAATATCGCAAAGCATCTAATAAATATTTACTGTTAAAACCCATTTCAATCTCTGGTCCTGTAGTTTTACAATTTACTTCATCGTTTGCCTTACCTATTGCCGTTGTGCAGCTTATATTAATTAAGTTATTCTCAAAAACACATCTAACAGGGCTCTTTAACTTCTCGCTAATTAAAAGGCTAACTCTTTCAACGCTCTCGGTAAAATCTGATGTGTTAATTTTTATCTCTGTGTTAGATGTATTTGGAATAGCTTTTTTATAGTCAATAAACTCTCCCTCAATAATGTTTGAAACTAAGGTATAGTTACCAATTTTAAACATTATGTGTTTTCTCTCTGGTGTTATTTCTACATCTTCTTCAGAGTTTATTTTTAAAATTTCAGACAAAGCCTTACCAGGAACAACAAAATCTACATTCTCTTTAATATCTACTCTTTCTCGTTTTAAAGCTAGTCTATATCCGTCAACGCTTACCATGTCAAAAATACCATTTTCAATATTAAATAAACTACCTTGGTTAATTGGCTTAGAGTCATTTTCTGCTACTGCAAAAATAGTTTGTCTAATCATATTTTTTAATGTAACAGAAGGTAATGTTATGCTATTTTCATTTACAATTTTAGGAAACTCAGGAAATTCATCAGGGTTAATTCCAATTATTTTATAGTTACTCATTCCGCTTTCAATCTCAGCTAGGTATTTATCGTTAGTACTAATAGTAATAATATCAGACGGAGCTTTTCTTACTATGTCTGTAAAAAGTTTAGCTGAAAGAATGATGCTTCCTTCTTCAGAAATTTTAGCAGATGTTTTTGTTTTCATTCCTATCTCTAAATTATAAGCAGTAAACTCTACTTCGTCGTATGCTTTTATAAGTATTCCCTCAAGGGCAGGTATAGTACTTTTTGTACTTACAGACCTTAATAAATTTGTTAGAATGTCAGACAGTTGTTTTTTGTCTAAGGATATTTTCATTTTACAAATCTTCCTTTATTTATATTGTTTAAAACTTTATATTTAAATTTATGTTTTTTAAAAAACTTACTTTTATGTTATATTATATTATATTATTATGTAGCAGTAGTA
This sequence comes from uncultured Eubacteriales bacterium, assembly GCA_964369215.1. Taxonomy (GTDB): domain Bacteria; phylum Bacillota; class Clostridia; order Oscillospirales; family Acutalibacteraceae; genus SIG603. The sequence continues at coordinate 5,321 of CAYJEZ010000087.1, read as the reverse complement.
GTAGTAGGTGTTAAAATGTTTAAAACATTATTTTTGTCAATAAGTAAGCCACTTTATTATAAAAAGTTTTTAGTTTTTATAAGTGGACAAAATGTTTAAAAGTTAGAAATTTATAGTTTTAAACATTTTTAACATTGTTTTAACAGTTGAATTTAAAAACTACGTTGAAAAATTTATATAAAATTATACGTAAAATAAGTTTATTTTTGAATTAATAAAATTTGATTTTAAATACTTTTAATATTTTTTATTATATCGTCAACAGTATTTTTCAAATTTTTCTCTTCTTCAAATTTTTCTTCTATCTTTTGAATTTGGTATACCATTGTAGAGTGGTCACGTCCACCTAATATTTCTCCTATTGACGCCATAGGCATTTGGGTAATCTCTCTTATTATATAAGCACAAATTTGTCTTGCATTTGAAACTTTAGCATGTCTTTTAGACGATAACAAATCTTCTTTTGTACAACCAAAAGTTCTAGAAACCTCTTCTATTATCTTATTAACAGTAACAGGTGTAGGTTCGTCATCTTTAAAAATATCACTTATAGCATTTTGTGCTGTTACTATGCTAGGCGCTTTTTTCTCTAGCAAATGGTATGCTTTTATTTTTTTTACAACACCCTCTAGTTGGCGTATGTTAGTTTTTAATTTAGTAGCAATAAACTCACTTACATTATCTGGTAAGTTAATATTTAAAAGTTCTGCTTTTCTTTTTATAATTGCAATTCTTGTCTCAAAGTTAGGCGGTTGTACATCTGCTGTAAGGCCAGACTCAAAACGAGATTTTAGTCTCTCTTCAAGCGTGGCTATGTCTTTAGGAGGTCTATCAGAAGCTAATATTATTTGCTTTCTAGCCTCAAAAAGGGTGTTAAAAGTATGAAAAAACTCCTCTTGTGTTGAGTCTTTACCACCTATAAATTGTATGTCATCCATTAATAAAACATCAGCTTTTCTATATTTTTGTCTAAATGCGTCAGTAGTACCTTTTTGTATAGCCTCAATTAGCTCGTTAGTAAATTCTTCACCTTTTACATAAACAATTAATAAGTTAGGGTTGTTTTTACTAATTTCAGAAGAAATAGCATTTAAAAGGTGTGTTTTACCTAGCCCTGAGTTTCCGTAAATAAAAAGTGGGTTATAAATTTGAGCAGGCTTTGTAGCAACAGCAACACAAGCAGCATGTGCAAAATTATTAGAAGGACCTACTATAAAAGTTTCAAAAGTAAGTGTGTAATATTCATTATAGGTATTATTTACATCAATTTCTTTTTTCTCTTCAGGCTTTTCTTTTTGTTCAGATTTTACAATTATTTCACAATTAATATTTTCTCCAAATATATTAAAAAATGCGTCATTTAATATTTTAAGATAAAAAGTATCTACAGTGTTTTTTATAAAAGGGCTTGGTGTCTCAATAACTGCCTTTTTACTTTCAAAATCTAAAGATACTGGTTTTAACCTTACAAACCAAGTGTTATAACTGGTCTCAGAAACACCTTTTTTACAATATTCGCAAATCAACTCCCATATTTGCTCAAACGATTCCATTAATAATCAACTACCTCTCTGAAAATATGCAAACTAACATAATAACTCTTATTTAGTTAATAAAAAATACAAACATAGTTCAGGTTGCCAATAAAACGGTAAAGTTAATTTTAAAAAACTAATCAAATTGCAGACTTAATAGACAATAAATTTTATAGCAGTTATAAAGCTTAAAAAATTATTAAACTTTTTTGTTAAAACTACAAAACGCTATCTTTTTTGACACGCTGAAATATAAACTATTTATGTTACTTTTATTATTTTTAGCTATATACATAAGCTTTAATCATTATATCACATTTTTTTACAAAAAGCAAAAGATAGTGTAAAAAAAATATAATATTTTTTATTAAGTTTAAAGCACATTATATAGTGGTTTTAAGTATTATTATTTACTAATTAAGGTATAAAAAAATAAAAAGTATCTAAACTTTGCATTTTATTAATAATAAATTATAAAATCTTATTGACAATTAAACATTGTTAAGGTATAATTTTAAGGCAAAAGACTGTTTATTGTTGATTGCAGTTTTTTATTTTTCTTTTATTTTCTAAAAGAATTACGATGTCATTGCTTATGTATGTATCGAGCAATAACCAAGCATCGTTTTATACACTGATTTTGAAAGGAGTGTCCAAATTGTTTAGAACATACCAACCAAAGAAATTACACAGAAAAAAAGAGCATGGTTTTAGAAAAAGAATGGCTGATAAAAACGGCCGAAAAATACTAGCACGTAGAAGAGCAAAAGGTAGAGCACGCTTAACTTACTGATATAATAATTTAACATAAATAATCGAAGAATACAGCGCTAAAGCTATTTTATCGGTTTAGTACTGTTTTTCAATTTTTTAGCTTAGATAATTATTATTGCCTTTAAGGTCACCAAAGCGTGACCTTTCTTTGTATTTATTTTTAGTTTTTTTAGTACGTAAAAGTGTTTATGAAAAGAGTAATGTAGTTTTGAAGATTAATACCTTAAACCAAAACAGAGATTATAGAAGAATTTATAACAGGGGTAAAAGCATTGTTACCCCCGGGGTAGTTATTTATATATCTAAAAATAGAAATAAAAATGTTAGAATAGGCATAACTGCTACAAAAAAAATAGGCAAAGCCGTTCAAAGAAATAGAGCCAGAAGAGTTATAAAAGAGGCTGTAAGAGATATTTTTCCTTTGATAAAAAATGGTTATGATTTAGTTTTGGTTGCAAGGGGAAAAACAGTGTATTTAAAAAGTACACATATTAAGAGTTTACTACTTAAGAATTTAAAATCAACCGGTGTTTTACATGAAAACAGTTTTAATAAAATTGATTGAATTTTACAGGGCGCATATTTCGTCGCTTAAACCTCAGCCGACATGTAGGTTTTACCCTACTTGCTCGCAGTATGGAATAGAGGCAATTGAGAAATTTGGCGCATTTAAAGGATTGGGACTTACATTACTAAGAGTTTTAAGGTGCAACCCTTTTTTTAAGGGTGGGTATGACCCTGTACCTGAGAAGAAAACAAAAAAGGAGATAGTTTGATTTATTAGTATATCAAACAACAAAATATGGATTTTCTAAATTTTTTCGGCAGTATTTTTGGATATTTGCTGTGGTTTTTGTATGAGATTTTTAATAACTACGGCGTTGCAATTATATTTTTTACAATTATAGTTAAACTGCTTATGATGCCGCTTAATATTAAGCAGCAAAAAAGTATGGCAAACAGTGCAAAGTTTAACGAAAAACAAAAAGAGTTACAAAAAAAATATGCAAATAATAAGGCTTTATACAATGAAGAGGTGCAAAAGCTTTATCAAAAAGAGGGTGCTAACCCTGCAGGGGGTTGTTTACCGGCACTTATCTCTTTACCTATTATGATGGGTATTTACTACTCGGTTATTCGTCCCCTTCAAAACACATTGCATATAGCGGTAGAAAAAGTTGAAAGTGCTACAGCATATTTACTTGCTAATGGTCATTCTGACAATGAGTTTTATGCAGAGCTTGATATTGTTAGAAATTGGGACAGCTTAAAAAGCAGTTTAACAATGTTTACACCTGAAGATATAGAAAAAATTGACTCTTTTGCATCAGGTTTTAAGTTTTTAGGGCTTGACTTGTTGAAAACTCCTCAAGACGCTACTTTTTTAGAGTTTTTATGGATATTACCCGTGCTTTCGTTTTTATCTAATATACTTATGCAAATGTATATGAACAAAAGCTCAAATATTCAACAACCGGGTTGTACAAAATACATGATGTATGGACTATCACTATTCTCGGCTTATTGGGCATTTATTTTCCCAGGTGCGGTAGGTTTTTACTGGGTAATTTCAGGCTTTACAGGAGCATTACAGTCAATATTTACTAGAAAATTTTATGGTGTAGATAAAATGACTGCACTTAATGAGGCTAAAAATTATGTAACCTTATTTGAGAACGAGAAAAAAGTAAAACCGTTGCCTGCCAACTTGCAAAAACAAATTGCAGCAAAAATAGAGTCTCAATCAAAAGGACCTGAGCAAGCTAGCAAACAGTCTAAGAATGATGGCAAAAAGAAAAAGAGCAATAAAGCGTCGTCAAAAAATGACTATTTAGGCAACAAAAAATAGAGATAATATTATAAAAAAGATAATATTTTGAGGATAGGTTAGTATGAGAAAGGAAGGTAGTATAAGTGATTAAAGAGGCTATTGCAACAGGCGAGTCTACAGAGATTGCCTTTAAAAATGCATGCGACATTTTGGGTGTTGCCACTACTGAGGCTAAAAGTGAGGTACTAGAAGAAGCGGTTAAAAAAACATTTGGTATTTTTGGCGGAAGTCCTGCAAAGGTAAGAGCATATATAGTTATAACTCCTGCTATTAAAGCTAAAGACTATATAGAACTTCTTTTAACAAAAATGGACATTCAAAACATAAAAATTGATATTAAAGAAGAAGAGGACGGATGCATTTTAAATGTAGACGGAGACAATATTAGTTTTATTATTGGACATAGGGGAGACACCTTAGATTCTTTACAATATCTTGCATCTCTTGTTGCTAATCAAGGTGAGGAAAAATATTATAGAATATCTATTGATGTGGGTAACTTTAGAGAGAAAAGAAAAGAAGTTTTAGAAAATCTTGGAAGAAAAGTAGCAGGTAAGGCTATTAAATATGGCAGAAACCAAGTGCTAGAGCCTATGAACCCTTATGAGAGAAGAATTATTCACACAGTTGTTGGTGAAGTTGATGGTGTTAAATCGTGGAGCGAGGGCTCTGACCTTACAAGGCATGTAGTTATTGGCCCTATAGCAGGCGAGAAAAAATTTAACAATAGAGGTCCTAGAAACTCAAACGGAAGAAACCAAAGAGACAATAGGGGTGGGCAAAGGTCAAATTACTCAAAACCAGCTAACAGAGATAAACCATATAGAAATGAGCCTAAAATTGAAGATTTAAGCCATAAAATTTCTGAGAGTGCGCCTGTACCGTTTAGCCCAGCACCAATTGATACAAATACACAAAGAAAAAAAGTGGACGATGCTCCGCTATATGGAAAAATTGATAAATTTTAATTTTTGATTTAATAAAAAATCTCGTGCAGTTTTAAGCTACACGAGATTTTCAACATTTAATTAAATTACAGTTGAAAATTATGACAAAAAAGTTTAAAATAGTCATTATAGTAAACAAACAAGAAAAACTAACACAAATTAAGCAAAAAACCGCACAAATTAAAGCTTTTTTACTTAATTTCTGTAGTGTTTTCTAAGTTTATTTACTATAAT
>CAYJEZ010000086.1:0-11464 GCA_964369215.1 uncultured Eubacteriales bacterium | reverse complement strand
GTTTTTCCGTCGCAAAAAGCAAGCAAGCTTACCTCAGGTCCTGTTAAAAACTCTTCAACAACAATTTCGTTACCGCTGTTTCCAAACATTTTATCTTCCATAATAGACTTAACAGCCTCTAAGGCTTCTTCTTTATTTTGCGCAATAATAACACCTTTTCCAAGAGCAAGTCCGTCTGCTTTAATAACAACCGGAAAATCTTTGTACTCATTAATATACTCACTAGCCTTTTTAGGGTCGCTAAACACCTCGTAGCCAGCTGTAGGAATTGAGTATTTTTTCATCAAATCTTTAGAGAAAACCTTACTGCTCTCTATAATTGCCGCGTTTTTTCTAGGGCCAAATGCTTTAATGCCAGCTACCTCTAGTGCATCTACCATACCTCCTGCTAACGGGTCATCTGGAGCTACAAAGACTAAGTCGATAGCCTCTTTTTTAGCGAACGCTACAACTTCCTCATTTGTTTTAACATTTACACACTTAGCATCTGCGGCGATACCGCCGTTTCCAGGTGCACAAAAAAGTTCTGTCACCTTAGGGCTCTCTTTTATTTTTCTTACAATGGCGTGCTCTCTTCCTCCGCTACCTATAACAAGTATTTTCATAAATTCAATCCTTTCAATATGTTAGAACTCTTTTTTATTGATACTCATGCAAATAAGAGACTTTACATCTACTCCAATATCTTTTGCAATTACCTCACATTTTGCCATTAATAAAAAGTATATATTTTTATTAACTTGTTCGCTTAAGCTCTCGTAATTTGCTTGCCCTTTAGATATAACTAAGTCAGCATTCTCGTAGACCTTGTTAAATTCATTGCTTGTTTTGCTTAGCACAGTACCAAGTGAGTAGTCTCCGTTGCTGATTATTTTTGCATACTCGTCTATGCCAACAAAATACGCATCTTCTTCAATAGAATCTCCCACAACAGGCACACCCCTAGCCGCAAAATAAATCTCTATCAATGGGTTTATTTTTTTAATCTGTTTGATAAAAAGTTTATCAAAGCAAATTTCTCCGCAGTTGTCGCCTATATAAAGCAAGGTGTTGGAACATAAAATATCTTCTTTCATTTTGTTTATATGATTAATAGTAAAAAACATTTCATCTGCACGTCTAAATTTTTCTTGAATATCTGTAATATTAACGCCATGAATAGGATTAAAATCTATTAGATTTCCAAGCACTGCATATTTAAGTGCAAATTCAAATGGGTCTTTTGCTTCTAGTATTTTATCTTCAAAACTATCTAAAGAATTTAAAAATAAGGTGTTGTAATAATTTCTTGTCTCTTTATATGGGTCATCATTTTTTATATGCTCTTTAAGTATTTTAAAAGTCTCTCCAATAATCTCAGGGTTAGATTTTGAGAAGTCTACATTGCTTAAATACTTAAAAGTTTTTCTAAACAGTTCCTCTTTATCATTAGCGTTTGTCATTTCTGCTACTTTTACAGCCTGATTTACCAGACATGGTAGGCATTCAAATTTTATTTTCATTTTCTAGTCCTTTATTAGCAATTGGTTAAAACCATCTCTATTGAATAAGCATCACATTAAAGCATCTGTATCATGCATCTTATACTCCCAATAAACAATATCAAACTTTCCTTTTTCTACACTAGGTTTATCTATTTTATAAGGCATTATCCAAATAGGAGGCTCTTCAAATTTGCTGAGCTTATTTGCAATATTCTTATTTTTTGATGCCATCACAACCAAAGAACCCGATACTATATGGTCAAAATACTCGGTTATTTCAACTTCTTCGCCCAAAACAAGGCGTGCTAAATTCTTTTTTAACTCTACAGGGCTTAAATTGTGCATATCTGAAAGGAGTAGTGTCTTTTTAGTAAACATATCGTGTGCATTAGCAATGAAAGTAACGCTGATACCCTCTGCCAAAAATCGCTCGCCTAAAGAACACGCAATTCTTATGCTCTCTTCGTTTAACTGCGAGTCAGTTGGAGTGTCGTTATCGTATGTATCAATTAATATTGTTATTTTTTGGCTAACAGATGAGTTGTGAACATTAACCATTAAGCCACTACCTTTTGCAGAGGCTGTCCAATTAATATATTTCATAGGGTCGTTAATTGTGTAATCTCTAATGCCAGCAAATTCAAATGGGTCGTCTAAAATCTTTTTTCTGCTTAAAATCTCCCCCATAATTCTGTTATAAGGCACTGCTATAAATTCACTTTTTACTCTTCTTGGGTAAACATAAAACTCCTCATGAAATGTTTTACTACCTAAATATTTATTAAGCATAAAAATATCATAGCTCATATACCCCAGCTTATCAAGAGTATAGTAACCTCTTTTTAAACAATTAAGGGTTAAGCTTCTGGTAATTTTCTTTTTTATTCCTAGGTAAAACACATCTCTTCTATAAAGTTTATCGCTTATACTATTATTCTCAGTATTGGCAAACCTTAAGCCTTTATCAAGGTTAAAGTCTATTTCAAGCACAGGAACAGGCAAAAATTTATCGTTAATAATTACTTCTTTTAATATTACATCATCGCCCTCATGTGCATTTTCATAAGGTAGATAAATATCAATAAATAAATTCTTATTCCATAAAAATTTATACAACAAAACTACACCATAAAACAATAGTACTACGCAAATCAGAAAGAGCAAGACAATCATTTGCTCCACTCCTCTGTTGTTAAATTAACACTTGCCAGTAAATTCTCTATTACCTTTTTTTGCTCACTAACTGGGCTTACTGCTCCATCTATTTTAATTCTATGAGCCAAAACCTCAACGGCTATCTCTTTAATATCCTCAGGCACTACAAAGTCTCTACCATTAATGTAAGCATAAGACCTACATGCTCTAAGCATAGCTAACGAGCCACGTGGGCTTATTCCGCTTTGTACATTTTTAGCAGTTCTCGAGGCTACTGCCAATTCTGCAATATAGTCTATTAATAATGGATGTATATAAATATTCTCTCTAATATGTTTTGTCAATTTCACTATATCTTCAACACCACATACATGAGCTAAGCTTTGCAATGGTTCATCTTTTATAAATCTATTTAAAATAGCTACTTCTACAGCTTTGTCGCTTCCTGTCATACTAAGTCTCATAATAAACCTGTCTGTTTGTGCCTCTGGCAGTGGGTATGTTCCTAATGTCTCAATAGGATTTTGGGTAGCTATAACAAAAAAAGGACTATCTAGCTTTCTTGTAACGCCGTCTGTGGTAATTTGTTTCTCTGCCATACACTCAAGTAAACTGGCTTGTGTTCTAGGTGTTGCACGATTAATTTCATCTGCAAGCAAAATATTGCAAAACGCAGGGCCTTCTTTAAAAACAAATTCGCCTTGTTTTTGATTAAAATAGTTAAGCCCTGTAACATCTGACGGCAATAGGTCAGGTGTAAACTGAATACGGCTAAATTTTCCGCCTATAGACTTAGCTAAGCTTGATGCAAGCACTGTTTTGCCTGTTCCGGGCATGTCCTCAATTAAAACATTACCCTCAGACAGCATAGAAGTTAATAGCAGTTTCACTACTTTATCTTGCCCTACCATTACCTTAGAAATATTCTCTTCAATCATTTTTATTATATTGTTTTCCACTGTCAATACACCCTCCCAAATAAACTCAAGTTTTTACTTTTTAACTGCATAATTATAACATGTTTTATTAAATTAAACAAACAAATTTTGTTAATAATATATTAACAATTACATAAATTGAATTAATAGTTTTACATTGCTCAAAACTCAAACAAAAATATATGTCGTTAATAACAAATTTACAAAAAAATATAAATATAATCTTGTTTTTTATTAATAAAATTAGTATAATAAACAATAGATTAGTTGTGTATTTTTATTACAACTGCTAAAAAACAAGGAAGGTGATTTTAAAATGCATTTTGAACGTTATTACGAACAACTTGAAAACATTCATGTAGGCACTTGCCCTAACCGTGCATATTTTGTACCGTCAAATCCTAATTTACCATGCGAATTTATGGAGGATTCTGAAAGAGTTACAATGTTATCGGGCGATGACTGGTTATTTAAACTTTATAACAACCCATTTGTTGTAGAGAAATTTTTTGATGAAGACTTTGACGAGGATAATTTTGATAATATCCCCGTGCCTTCATGCTGGCAAATGCTAGGTTACGACTCTCATGCTTACGCAAACGTAAGACTACCTTATCCGTATGACCCACCTTATGTACCTAACGAGAACCCAAGTGGTGCTTATATTAAATATTTTTATATGGCAGGCGACCAACTTAAACAAAAAAATTACTTAAACTTCGAGGGAGTAGATTCTTGTTTTTATGTTTGGGTAAATGGAAAATTCGTAGGATTTAGCCAAGTTTCTCACTCTACTAGCGAGTTTGATATTAGTGAGTATTTAATAGAGGGTGAAAACAAACTTAGCGTTTTAGTTCTTAAATGGTGTACAGGCTCTTATTTAGAGGACCAAGACAAACTAAGAATGAGTGGTATTTTTAGAGACGTTTACATTATGAGTAGACCTCAAAATCATATTAGAGATTATTTTGTTAAAACTCCTGTTACTAATAATTATAAAGATGCAAAAATAAATATTTGTGCAGACTGGGTAGGTGAGGCTCAAAAAACTACAGTTACTCTTTTCGACCCTGAGGGCATAGAAATTGAGACAAAAGAGTTTGTAGACAATAAAATAGAGTTTGACTTGCCAAATGCCACACTTTGGAATGCCGAGTCTCCAAAACAATACACTGCTTATATTAGTAACGAGGACGAGTGCATTGTACAAAAAATAGGTGTTAGATGTGTAGAGATTAAAGGACAAATCTTCTTAGTAAATGGTGTTAATATTAAATTTAAAGGTGTTAACCGACACGACAGCGACCCATTTACAGGATATACAATAAGCCATGAGCAACTTCTAACAGACTTAGCTATTATGAAACAAAGCAATATTAACGCTATTAGAACAAGCCATTACCCTAATGCTCCTTGGGCTACACGTTATTATAGTGAGTTTGGTTTTTATGTAATAGATGAAGCAGACTTAGAAACTCATGGAACAATTACCATTTATGGTGGTGGACACGAGTACGACTACACTAAACAGCTTTGTGAAGACAGGACATTCGGTGCTTTATGCCACGACGCAACTTATGAGGAGTCTATAGTAGACCGTATTAAAAGATGTGTTGAAAGAGATAAAAACAATGCTTGTGTAGTGCTTTGGTCTTTAGGTAACGAGTCTGGCTACGGTCCTAATTTAGAGAAGGCAGCCGCTTGGATTAAAGAATTTGATAAAGATATGCTTGTTCATTTTGAGAGCAGTATTTATCAAATGATAGGTTATGAAAACGACCTTACAAACATAGACGTTTTCAGCCGTATGTATGCCCCTGCTGAATTTACTGAGAATTATATGGAAATGCTTGACAAGCCTTATGTTCTTTGTGAGTTTGTTCATGCAATGGGCAACGGCCCTGGAGATATTGAGGACTATATACTTGAAATGTACAAGCACGACGGCTTTACAGGAGGTTTTGTTTGGGAGTGGTGTGACCATGCTGTTTATATGGGCAAAACAACAGAGGGTAAAGAGAAGTTTTACTATGGTGGAGACTGGAACGAAATTCCTAACGAGGGCAACTTCTGTATGGACGGTCTTGTTTTTCCTGATAGAAATGCGCATACGGGCTTGCTAGAGTGGAAAAACGCAATCAGACCTGCTAGAGCAGAGCTGGTTGATGCAGAAAAAGGCATTATTAAAATTTCTAACAAACTAGACTTCTTAAACCTAGGAGAACTTGCTACAGCTTACTATGAGTTAAGCCTAGACGGCAACACAATTGAAATAGGCGATATTGAAGATTTAGACATACCTGCAAAAACAGAAAAAGAAATAGTTTTGGGCTACACACTTCCTACACAGGGCGATGTTAGACTTCGAATTGTATATTTACAAAAAGAAGACGCTCCTTTTGTAGACGAGGGAGCAGAACTGGGATTTGACCAACTTATTATTAAAGAGGCAACTTACATAGAGGCAGTGCCTGTTAAAGGCAAGGTAGATTTTATTGAAAATGACCTTTATGTAAATGTCAGCTCTGATAAGTTCTCTTACAGATTTAACAAATTAACCGGTACATTTGATAAGATGGTTAAAGACAACATGACCATAACAGATAAAGCAATTGAATATAATATTTGGAGAGCTCCTACTGATAACGATAGAGTTATTAGACAAAAATGGGAGAAAGCAGGCTACGACCGCCACACTGTAAGAACTTACAGTACTGAAACAGTAGCGAAAGATGGAGTGGTTTCTATTACATCTGTACTATCTATTTCTGCAGTTTATATTCAACGTATATTAAATATTACGGCTGAGTGGGTTGTTGATTATGAGGGAAATGTAAAAGTTAATCTAAAGGCTATTAAAACAGAAGGTTTACCGTTTTTACCTCGTTTTGGCTTAAGAATGTTCTTGCCACAAGATTTTAGTGCAGTTGAGTACTTAGGCTATGGCCCATACGAGAGCTACATCGATAAGAGAAGAGCTTCTTACTATGCTAGATTTGTTGATGAAGTAAGTAATATGCACGAAGACTATATTAAACCGCAAGAGAACGGAACTCATTGGGGCACCACCGAGTTCACTGCTAGCACTGGTTGCGGTTATAAAGTAAATGTTAAAGGTGATAAATTTAGCTTTAACTACTCTGAGTACACACAAGAAGAGCTTGCTACAAAAGCCCATAACTACGAGCTTGAAAAATGTGGCTGCAATGTGCTTTGCCTAGACGCTGCAATGTCTGGTATAGGCTCAGGTAGTTGCGGACCTCAATTGGTTGAGAAATATCAAGCTAACTTTAGTGAAATAGATTTCACATTCGATTTTAGCTTCGGCAAATAACATTTATTCCCATTTTATGCTAATTAAATAAATTGTCATTTTATGTTTTTTCGTAAAATGACAATTTTTTTATCTTTTAACATATTTTTGCTTGCAAATTTGTCTATATTGGGTTAATATGTAATTGTCGCTATTATATGTATTTGCTTGATAACTAATATAGCGTATATAAATATATATATATAAGTAAGAAAGGATTTTAAAACATGAAATCTAATTTAAAAGTTGGTGTTATTGGTCAAGGTGGCAGAGGGCTAAGCATGGTATCAACCATACTTACTATGGACAGCATTGAAATTGTAGGTGTTTGTGATACTTACGAAGATAGAATGATTAATGGTGCAGACAAAATAGAAGAGGTTAGAGGAAAACGCCCGTTCACCTCTATGTGTTACAATGATATATTAGATATAGAAGGCTTAGACGCTCTTCTTATCTTTACTTCTTGGACAGATCATATTAAAATAGCTATAGACTCTATGAAAAAAGGTATACCAGTTGCAAGTGAAGTTGGCGGTGCTTATTCGGTAGACCAATGCTTTAAACTAGTAGAGACATCCGAGCAAACAGGTGTTCCTTGCATGATGCTAGAGAACTGCTGCTATGGAAGAAACGAGATGATGGTTCTTAACATGGTAAGAAAAGGCCTTTTTGGAGAAGTTGTTTTCAGTAAAGGTGGCTATCACCACGATTTACGCAAAGAGATTAGCCAAGGCGAAGAAGAAAGACATTATAGGCTAAATGAATATAAAAATAGAAACTGTGAAAACTACCCAACACATGAGCTAGGCCCTATAGCTAAAATTCTTGGAATTAACAGAGGAAACAAAATGCTTTCATTAACATCTACATCTACAAAAGCTGTAGGATTAAATGTATTTAATGAAGATAAAAGACCTGAGCTAGCTAGCTTTCCATTTGCTCAAGGAGACGTGGTAACTACAGTTATTAAATGCTTAAACGGTGAGAATATCGTTCTTACTCTTGACACTACATTGCCAAGAGCATATTCAAGAGGCTTTGAAGTTAGAGGAACAAAAGCGGCTTTCTTTGAAGATACAGCTTCATTATTCTTTGACGAAGTTCATAACAAATATGACTTTGTATGGAACGAGCAATGGGGAAATGTTAAAGAGTACCGCGAAGAGCACGACCACCCAGTATGGGTAGGATACGACCCTAAAGGCGGCCATGGCGGTATGGACTGGCTTGTTTTAGACGCCTTTTTTGAGAGCGTAAAAGAAGGCAAAGCTCCTCCTATAGATGTATATGATATGGCAGCTTGGATGAGTATCTCAGCTTTATCAGAGGAGTCAATAGCTAAAGGTGGGCAACCTGTATTTATTCCTGACTTCACAAATGGTAAATACTTAAACAGAACTCCATCTCCTGAGGGGAAATACAATCTAGATTAATTTTATTGCAAAATAATCCTCAATACATTTTAATAAATCAAAGTACAGTGCATAGCACGCTATGCACTGTTGCTTTTTGCAAACTAAAAGCTGATAAATAATAAGTAAAAAGTTCTTAGTATTTTACTTATTATTTATACCTTTTACAAAACGTTTTGTAAATGCTCAACACAGCGTTTATATTGCTACAAATAACGAAAGGATTGATTATGAAGCTACTAGTAAATTTTAGAAAAATTTTATTTTTTGTTCTTCCTTGTATAGCTTACACTATTTTTATTGCTCCTATATATACTGTCTCAATGCATTCACTTACTTCAGCACTTCAACTCGAACAAGGTCTTAGTATGCAACAGTATTTTTATAATAGCTTTTGGCTAGTTATTCCATTTTTAGCACTATCATATATAGCTTTAAAATCGCCTAATATATGGGTTTATTTGCTTTTATGTATTTTAGTTATTGCATTAACGTTTATAATCTCGGGCGACGGTTTTTTTCTTGCACTTGCCATTATTTACTTTGGGCTTAAACTGATTGCAAGAATTACCTTAGAACCAAGTATTTTAGACTCTATACCTTGGGCTACCCTTTTTGTTTTTGCGGTCTTTTATATTTTTTGCGGATTTTTAGACCAGCCCTATATTCAGTATATATCTATACACTGCTTTGCTAGCTACGGAGTTATTTCTTTTACTTACTTTGCACTAAAACGAATGACCGATTATATTGAAGTAAATAAAAAAATGAACAATTTACCTGCCAAATTTATTTTAAAGGGTAATACATTAGTTTTTGCATGTCTTTTTCCTCTTTTGATTGCTACTTCAATTATTTTTATAGATTCATACAACAGCTTTGTTAAAATGGAAATTAACCTTGATTTTGAAATGAATGTTGAAGAAGAAATTAACAAACTAGAGTCAGACACTTCATCATCAGGTAATAATGGAAATGGAATGGGAGCCTTACCTGAGGGAGAAACTTGGTGGGGTTGGAATGTTATAGGTTTTTTTGTATCTGTTTATATTTTTTATAAAATGGGAATATTCCTTTTTAAATGGCTATTGTCAATTGTAAAAGATTTTAAGCTACATATAAAAGAACAAGATGATGTTATTGAAAGCACACTGGTCTTAGATGACACAAAAATAGCGAATACAATAACAAAAGAAAATAAACTAAAATTTTTCGACTTTTCTCCGAATACTCAAATTAGAAAAAAATACTTTAAAGCAATTAAGCGTAAATCAAAGCAAAACCCAGAAAAATGGCAAAGTCCTGCGGAAATTGAAAGCTCATCAGGGCTTGATATTCCAATTTTACATAATTTATATGAAAAAGCAAGATATAGCGAAAGTGGTTGTGATAAGAATGATATTAAAAAAATATAATAAAATTTATAATTTATGCAATAAAAAGCATTACTTGTGTATTAACTGTATGAAAGGGGTGTTTAAATGTTTTTTATTTGTATGACGTCTACAAATTCTACAAATTCAAATAACACCGACAACAAAGTTCTTGATAACTATATATCCAGAATAGCCCAAGGCGATAGCGAGGCGATGTCTGCATTATATTATCAAACTCAAAATTCAATATATGGTTTTGCCCTTTCTATTTTGAAAAACACAGATGATGCTCAAGATGTACTTCAAGACTGCTTCATTAAAATTCATTCGGCTGCAGCGGCTTATGTGTCTCAAGGTAAACCCTTAGCTTGGATGCTTACAATAACAAAAAATTTATGCTACTTAAAAATTAGGAACAATAAAAGAGATGACCACGTTCCTATGGAGGCATTAGAGACATACTTTGCCGATAATAGTAGCGTAACTTCTGAAGATAAAGTTGTACTTTACCAGTGCTTAAACAACTTAACAGACGAAGAAAGGCAAATTGTTATTTTACATACAGTTGCAGGGTTAAAGCACAGAGAAATTTCTAAGCTTCTTGAATTACCACTTTCCACTGTTCTTTCAAAATATAATCGTTCATTAAAAAAATTGAAAATTATGTTAAAGGAGAGTTATTAATATGAATAATAAAATCATTAGTCAAAAAATTAAAACATCATTTGTTCATGCAACACCTAATGTTCTTGATAATATTCTCTCCGAATGCCAAATGGAGAAAGGAACAGTGAAACAAATGAACACTAATGTTTTAACTAATAACCAATACAAAGAAACCTCTACAAATAATTATAGAAATAGGTCGTTTTTTAAACCAGCTTTAGCTTTTGCAAGCATTGCATTAATAGTCGGTGTAGCCTTAACCGCATTTTTAACTTTAACCAATAATGTTTATTCTGTAGTTTCTGTAGATATTAATCCATCGGTAGATTTTATGCTTAACGATAACGATAAGGTTGTTGATGTAGAGTTCAAAAATCAAGACGCACAAGATGTTTTAGGAGATATTGATTTTAAAGGTTCTGACATAAACATTGCACTTAACACAGTAGTGGCTTCTATGATAAACAGTGGATTTATTAACGAAAATTCAAACTCAATCTTGATTACTATTAAAAGTGATGACGCTGTTAAAGAATTACAACTTCAAACTCAACTTTTAGAGCAAGTTAACTATACTTTCGATAGCAAATCTTTTGATGGCGCAGTAACTAGCCAAAGTATTTCTGACGACTTTGATGAATTAGAAACTTTAGCCGAACAATATGGAATTTCAGAAAGTAAAGCTCAATTTATTGAAGATATACTAGATGATACTGATAAATATACTTTTGAAGAGCTAGCAAAATTAACTATTCAACAGCTTACAATTATTAGCCAAGCAAATGATGACGACAATATTGACGACAGCAAAGGTACAGACAACAATAACAATTCTAATACAACACAAACTTCTGGCATACCTAGCCAAACAGCTTACATTGGGTCTGACACAGCTTTAAATATAGCTCTTGCTGACGCAGGTGTTGACAAAGCTGCTGCAACAGAACAAGATTCTGATTTAGACTTTGATGATGGCATAATGGTGTATGAAGTAGAGTTCACATATCTTACAACAGACTACGACTACGAAATAAATGCAACAAGTGGTGCAATAATTGAAAAAAGTTTAGATATTAAAGATGATGATTTCGATGACATTGATGATGACGACGATGAT
>CAYJEZ010000085.1:0-11665 GCA_964369215.1 uncultured Eubacteriales bacterium | reverse complement strand
CTCTGTTTAGTTTGGTTTGATAGTCAAATCAATATTTAACTTTTAGTTTGCTTTTTGTAGTCTATTATAAGTTTAGTAATTATAATGTATTACTCAAAACAAATTGGTATTTTAACAGTGACCTTAGTACCTTTGTTTTCCGTACTCTCTATGTTAAGTGTTCCGCCGTGCATTGTTACTATTTCATCTACTAAAGCAAGTCCGATTCCTGAACCTCTAATGACTTTATTTGCCTTATAAAATTTCTTTTTTACATGAGGTAAATGCTCAGTAGGTATGCCACAACCATTGTCTTCAACGCATACACAAATAAAATTTTCAATCTCTTTTACGTTAACATTTATATTTCCGTTTGCATCGGTATATTTTAATGCATTATCAATAATATTAATAAACACTTGCTTTAGCCTGTTAACGTCACCCATAACAGGAGAAATCATAGCTGGTTCGTTATAAACTAGTTTTTTATTTTCTGTTTTCGCTCTTTCTGTAAACATAAAAACTGCTTCTTCAATTTCAGCTAATAAATCTATTTTTTTAATAATTAAACTGAGTCGATTATTTTGTATTCTTGAAAAGTCTAGAAGTTCTTCTACTATTCCTGAAAGCCTACTTGCCTCTTTAATAATAACAGACATACCTTTTTCTGCAGTTGCTCGGTCTTGGTCACCTACTTGTAAGGTTTCTGCCCAACCTTTTATTGAGGTAAGAGGAGTTCTTAATTCGTGTGAAACTGAAGATATAAAGTCGTTTTTCATTCTGTCAGCGTTGCCCAGTTCTTCTGCCATTATGTTAATGTTATCAATAAGTTGACCAATTTCATCGTCCTGAGTTTTTTCTATTCTTACATCAAAATCTCCGCCTGAAATTCTTTTTGCGCTTACTGTTAGCTTTCTTACTGGTACTACAATTGAACGAACAAAATACATACCAGATAAAGAAATTAACAGTATAATAACTGCCCCTACAGATATTAATGCAAAAACTATTACACGTATTTGACTGTCTGCCAAACCTAACGAAACCATATATCTTAACGAGCCTTCTATGTCGGAATCAGCATTTTTGAAAACTCTAGTAATTGCCATAACTTTGTCACCAGTTTCTAAGTCTCCGACCCAGTAACCAAAGTTATTGACAGAATTTATAGCCATGTCGTAGTCAGGCATAACTTGACCGGGAACAGGCATAAATCCTGTAGAGCTAACCAAAACATTTCCGCTTTTAGAAATAGACATAATTTCCATATCATTTTTGTCAGGAAAAGTCTCAATATAAGCACGAGAAATAGTAGAGAAGTCAGAACTAGTACTTGTAGAAAACACATTAATAAGCTCTTCACTTCTACCGATTAAAACTTGTTGAATACCATTGTATACATAACTTTGAATTGCAAAAGAAGCACTTGTAATAAAAATGATTAGTAATGAAACCATAACGCCTAAGCTGTTTACAAACCATCGTATTGATATACTTTTTTTGTGCATTTTTTTGCTTTTAGTTTTCTTAAACATCCCAGCGGTAACCATGGCCCCAAACGGTAATTATATGACTAGGGTTTGAAGGCTCGTCCTCTATCTTCATTCTAAGTCGCCTAATATTGACATCAACAATTTTTTCTTCTCCAGCATAAGTGTCTCCCCAAACTTGTTTTAAAATGTCGGTTCTGCTTAAATTAATGCCTTGATTAGTAAAAAAGTACTCAATTATTTGAAATTCTACTTGTGTAAGTTCTATTAGTTCTCCGTTTTTTGTAAAGGTTCTATTTTTATAGTTTAAATTAAATTCTGCAGATATAAGTTGTTCAGAAAAATTCTGTTTAGTTCCGTCTGAAAGCTCTACTCTTCTGTATACAGAGTCTACTCTTGCTACTAGTTCAGAAGGAGAAAAAGGCTTTGTAA
Organism: uncultured Eubacteriales bacterium; assembly: GCA_964369215.1. Taxonomy (GTDB): domain Bacteria; phylum Bacillota; class Clostridia; order Oscillospirales; family Acutalibacteraceae; genus SIG603. The sequence goes on along the minus strand of CAYJEZ010000085.1, from coordinate 9,764 downwards.
CATAATCATCTGCACCCATCATAAGGCCACTTACTTTGTCCATCTCTTGAGTTTTTGCAGTTAATAATATAATGCCTATAGCACTACTTTTTTTTCTTAACTCTTTGCATACAGCTAATCCATCATGTCTGCCAGGCATCATAATGTCAAGAATAACTACATCAAAATCTCCAGAGTTTTTCTCATATAACTCTAAAGCTTGGTCGCCATTTACAGCCTCGGTTACATCGTAACCTGCTCTTTTTAAGTTAATTACCACAAATTCTCTAATGTTTTGTTCATCTTCACAAACAAGAATTTTTTTCATAAAAATTACCCCTTTAATTTATTAATTTTATGGTATCTACAATATTGTCATCAGCAATCGAAAATACTTTTGCATAATATACTAAATTATTTTCACCAGTAAAAAGCATATCGTATTTAGCATCACTTTCTAGCTCTTCAGAATCTTCGGAAGAGACTATTGTTATTTCAAATAAATTTTTTTCATATAGAAAATTACCCTCAGAATTTACTACATTTTCTTTTACTGTATACGTATGGTTTCCTTTAGATAAAAAAATAATTTCTCTATCAGGGTCGGTTTGAAGCATAAAATTATCTTGGATGTTCATTATTGTGTGGGCTACTTCCTCAACCTCATATGAGGTCTTATCAAACTTAACCCAATTTACATAATAATTATAAGAACTTTTAATGGTGGGAGGGGTAGAGTATGGTTGCATTCTAACTAGAGGGAATTCATATATACCATCTCCGTCTATATCTTTGCTTGCAACTCCAATTTCAGAAGGTCTTTGAAAAAAATTATAGTCTGCAACTAAACTCTCATAAGATAGAGGAGATACTATTCTATTGCTTGAATAATAAAGTAATTGTGTAAGAAGGCCACCCTCTGCTGTTATGCCTTCAAGCAAAATAGCATTTTGATTATTATCTACTTTTATGTAATCACAACTACTATACCTAACCACAGTAGAATTTAGTACATGGTTGTACTCTGCCTTGAGCTCGTCTATAAAAGTATAAACTCTAGCATAAGCTTGTTCGTCTTCACCTTCTTCTTGCTCTGTTTTAACAAAGAAAGTAGAGGTGAATAAATCGATTACACCATCGTCATTAAAATCTGCTACAATAAATTCGTTGTACCTGTGCTCAATCATATATTCATTATATTTGTTATTCTCAAAAACATATACAGAAATTGAAGCATTTAAACTTTGAGGAGAACCCCAACCTACTATAATTTCTTCAATATTATCGCCGTTAATATCACCAAACACAACTTTATCTACTTGCGCTGCTGTGTTAGAAAAAACACTTACAGTGGTCCATTCTCCATTTAGCTCAGACATAAATTTTAGATAAATACCTCCGTCAGGGTTAGCGTAAAAACCCATAGCGTCGGCTATAGTATCTGCATTAAAGTCTCTAGTAATAATTGCAGAGCGGTAGTCTCCTCTTTTAGGATAAATAAAATTGGTATCAGCATCGCCAGCTCTCATCAGATTGTGTATAGCTTGTTGGTCGGGGTTTGATTTGGGAGGTTCGATTAAATTATGAGCCTCTAAACCAGTTAAAGTACAGCCTGAAAAAAGAAGACATATAGAAATTATGCAAAGCATAAAAAGTGATTTTTTTTTGTACATAATCGGAATAGCCCTTTCTGTTTTAAATAACCGATTATTATTATAGCACAGAAACATTTGATTTGTATTAATAATTTTTTAATTGACAGCAATATTTTTTTTATGTATGATAAATTTATTAGTAAAAATAAGAATAAAGGAAAAAAATTATGCCAAGATTTTTTGTCGAAAACCCAGTAGGAGAAAAATATATTCTTGATGGAGAAAATGCTAAGCACGCTATACTGTCTTTAAGAGTAAAAGTAGGAGAAGAAATAACGCTTTGCACAGGAGATAGAATAGAGTATACCTGCGTTGTAACAGAGGTGAATAAAGATAATTTATGCTTAAAGATAAATGACAAAGCATCAAGTGTATCAGAGATTGATACCCGCTTGCATTTGTATCAATGTCTAGTTAAAAGTGATAAAATGGACTATATAATTCAAAAAGCAGTAGAGCTTGGAGTTTGTGATATAACACCTGTAATTTCTGCGCATTGCATAGGTAAAATTAATGATAAAGAAACAAAAAAGCTTGATAGATGGAACAAAATTGCACTTGAGGCAGCAAAACAAAGCGGAAGAGGGATAATACCTAAAGTTTTACCTCCATTAAAGTTTGACATTGCAATAAAAGAGGCAAAAGGAGATAAAATATTATTTTATGAAAAGAGCAATAATAGTTTAAAAGAGTTTTTATCACAATCTATTTCTGAGGATATAACAGTTTTAATCGGTCCTGAGGGAGGCTTTGCGAATTTTGAAGTTGAAAGAGCAGTACAATGTGGTTTTAATGAGTTAAGCCTAGGCAGCAGGATTTTAAGAGCGGAAACAGCGTCTTTAAGTGCGCTATCAATAATATCGTATGAAAAGGATAAATAATATGAATATAGTTATAACAGGTGCAAGTGGTGGAATAGGTACTGCTATTGCTTTTGCGCTTCAAAATAAGAATAAACTTGTTTTGCACAGACATAATAACCCTATAAGCAAGACTTTAGCTGAATATATTAACATTAAGTGTGATTTAAGCGTTGAAAAAGAAGTTAAACACATGTTTAAAATGATAAAAGAGCAAATTGGTGAAATAGATGTATTAATTAACAATTGCGGTATTAGTGGTTTTTCTCTTTTACAAGATTTAAGCTTAGAGGATTGGAATAAGATGCTAGCGGTTAATTTAAGCTCTGCTTTTTTGTGTACTAAAGAGGTTATACCCCTTATGCTTAAAAATGGTGGTCACATAGTTAATATTAGTTCTGTTTGGGGGCAATGTGGTGCTTCATGTGAGGCTCATTATAGTGCGGCAAAAGGAGGACTTATTGCGTTTACAAAGGCTATGGCATTAGAGCTTGCACCCAGTAATATTAAAGTTAATTGTATATGCCCAGGCTTTATTGAGACTGAAATGAACAGCACATTGACTGATGAGGATAAAAATAACTTTATCGAAAATATTCCTCTTAATAGAGCAGGAAAACCTGAAGAGGTTGCAAGAGTTGTTGAATTTTTAATTAATCAAGATTATATAACAGGGCAAATAATCGCAGTTAATGGCGGTTTATATATGTAATAATAAATATTTATTAAATAAAGTGATATTATTAGCAAAATTGAAATAGTTGAAAAAACTAATATATTTTTATTAATATTTATTTAATTTTAGAAAAAATTGTTGTGTTTTTATATTATAAGGTTTATAATAGTTATTGTAAATATAACAATATATTATATTTACTTTATACTTTAGTAATAATATTAAATATTTGAAAGGTGGAGCACATAATGGGTATTTTAGGTAAATTAGTAGGTTTGGGCGTTGCTGCTGTAGCAGGAGCAGTTGTAACCAAAATTGCAAAAAAATATGATGAAAACAAAAAAGCTAAAGCTTGCTCTGTTGATTTTGTAGAAGAGGAGAAAAGCTCTGTAGTAACTGACGTAAAACAAGCTACAAAAGATGCATATGACGAGACTGCAGCAAAAGTTTCTGAAAAAGTAAAGACTACTGCTGAGACTATAGGCATAGACACAGAAGAAGTAAGCACTGCTTTTGGCAATGCTGGTACAGCGGCTGCAGGTGTAGGTAAAGCTGTAGCACATGCTAGTGTTGCAGTAGCAAACAAAGTAAAAGAAGAAGCGCCAATTATTATTGATGCAACTGTTAGCTTTGTAAATGAGACAACTCAAAAGGTAAAAGATATGGTAACACCAAAAGAAGAGAATATAGAAGATGCTGAAGGTTGTTGCTGTGGCGAAACCTGTGAATGTGGCGATGAGTGCAACTGCGAGCCATGCACTTGTGGTGAAGAGTGTGAGTGCAGTGCACCTGCTACTGAAGAAACACCAGTAGAGAGTGACACCACACCAGAAGTTGCAGAAGAAGAGCAAATTTAAAAGAATTAATAAAGATAAAAACAGAGTTTTAGAGATAAAATTCTGTTTTTTTTTATATTTACTTGATTAAATTTCTCATATATGGCATAATAATCATTATAATAATGTTAATATTAAATATTGCAATAAAGTGAGAAAAAACACTTATTTATTAAAGAATATTATTATAAATGAATATGACGAGGACTGTATTATATGGATAAAGATAATTTTTTTGAATTATTAAAAGGTAAAAAAGTATCGTTTTGTGGAATAGGTAGAACAAACTTACCTTTAGTAGAAATGTTTAAAAAAAAGGGTGCACATGTTAGTGTAAGAGATAGAAGTGAAAATATAGGAGAAGCCGAAGAGTTTTTAAACAAACTTGGTGTAATCTCTTACTTAGGAAAAGATTATTTAAAAGGTTTAGAGGACGAAGATGTTGTTTTTAGAGCGCCTGGCGTTCCTTTTACTTTGCCAGAATTTCAAAGGGCGATTAGAAATGGTGTTACCGTTACTAGTGAGTTAGAAGTGTTTTTTGACTTGTGCCCTTGTAAAATTTTTGCAATAACAGGAAGTGATGGTAAAACAACAACAAGCTCTATTATATATGAAATGCTAAAAGCAGACGGAAAAAGAGTCCATTTAGGCGGAAATATAGGTAAAGCTTTACTACCTTTAATTGAAGATATAAGCCCTTATGACTATGTAGTTGTAGAACTTTCTAGTTTTCAGCTTATTTCTATGAGAAAAAGCCCTGACGTAGCAGTTATTACAAATATATCTCCAAATCATTTAGATGTACATAAAGATATGGATGAGTATATTGAAGCTAAAAAGAATATTTTTTCACATCAAAGTGGATTTTCAAGAACAGTAATTAATGCAGATAATGAGATAACAAAATCTTTTGCACCTGAGATAAGAGGAGAGATGTTTGCTTTTTCAAGACATACTCTTACAAAAAAAGGAGCATATGTAAAAGATGGTTCTATTTATGTAAACGATGAAAAAGTAATTGATACAAAAGACATAAAACTACCCGGAGACCATAATATTGAGAACTACCTTGCTGCAATTTGTGCTGTATGGGGTGATGTTGATAAACAGAGCATTTTAGTAACTGCAAGAACATTTGGTGGGGTAGCACACAGGGTAGAGTTTGTAAGAGAATTTGAAGGTGTAAAATATTTTAACGACTCTATAGCATCTAGCCCTACAAGGGTAATAGCAGGCACACTATCACTTCATGATGAGAAGATAATTCTTATTGCAGGTGGAGCAGATAAAGGAATTGATTTTGATGAGTTAGGCAATATAATATGTAAAAAAGTAAAAGTGCTTATTTTGGTAAAACCTGAGAAACCAATAGACGGATTTAAGCCTTCTGCTGCAGACAAAATTAGTTTATCTGTTACTAAAAGCTATAGGTACTGTACAAATAATCCTATTATAATTAGGGTTCATACAATGGATGAGGCTGTACACGCAGCAAGGGAGATAGCACACGAGGGAGACATAGTGTCGCTAAGCCCTGCTTGCACTGCTTTTGATATGTTTAAAGACTTTGAAGTGCGTGGAAACTACTATAAAGAAATTGTTATGAAACTAAATAAGTTTGAGGATTTGTAGCAGAAAAAATAGTGGGGTGTAGATGAGTAAGTGCTATTAAAAAAGAAAAAATCACAGGGGTGATTATAAATTATTATAGAAATAAAGAATTGAGGGGTTATAATACTATGAAAGATAAGAAAAAATCTAAGTTTAACTCTGAAAAAAAGCGAAGCAATTACAAAAACTCGAAGAAGACAAACAAGAAAGCTAAAAAACTTTTGTCGCCTGATGAGTCTAAAATTTTTGACTATTTAAAAAAGAATATGCAAAGTGTTTTTTCCTCTCGTGAGCTTATGAAAAAATGTGGTGTTAAAAATAAAGATGCCTTTTATGCGGCGTTAAAAAACCTTGATAGTTTAGGTTATGTTAAAGTTGATAAAAAACACAAGGTTAGCTACAATGTAGCGGGTGAGGAAATAGGCACGGTTGTGTCTTTGTCTGAGGGCTTTGCATTTGTAAGTTGTGAGAATGGTGACGAGGTTTTTGTACCCGGTAGGCATTTAAATGGTTGTTTTATAGGAGATAAAGTTTTAGTTGTAGATATTCAAGACGATGCAAAAGGCAAAAATGGTAGAATTGGACGAGTTATAGAGAATGCTGAGAATATGACCACCGGAACTGTAGTTAAAAGTGATTTTGGCTACAGTTTAGTGCCTGATGCGTCGATTAGATATAGTCCTACAATTATTAACCCTGAGATTGCAAATATAAATGATAAAGTATATGCACAAATTGTTCAAGATAAATTTGGTGACTGGACACAGGCTAAAATAGTAACAGTTTTTGGAAGTGGAGACAGTGCAAGGGTATGCAGCGATGCAATTCTATGCCAGTATAATATTCCGCTTGATTTTAGTGAAGAAGTTAAAGGACAAGCTAAAGATATAAGTCATAAATCTATAACGGAAGAAGATTTAGAGGGTAGGCTAGATTTAAGAGACGAACCTATTTTTACTATAGATTCAGCGGACTCAAAAGACTTAGACGACGCTATTTCTATTAGAAAATTTGATGATTACTGGGAACTTGGAGTGCATATTGCAGATGTATCTCATTATATTCATGCAAAAACTCCTATTGATAACGAAGCTATGAGCCGTGGAACTTCTGTTTATTTTGCTAACAGAGTTATTCCAATGATTCCAAAAGAATTATCAAATGGGGTGTGTTCGCTAAATCCAGGAGAAGACAAGCTTTGTTTATCTGCTATTATTAAATTAGACCTTAACGGTCAAATTAAAAAATATAAGTTTGCAAAAACTGTAATTAACTCTAAAGTTAAAGGAATTTATAGCGAAGTAAATGAAATATTAGAGGGTACTGCTAGTGAAGAATTAAAAGAAAAATACGCTCAAGTAAAGCATAGTATTAAGCTATGTTTTGAGCTATCTAAAACACTTAAAGCAAACACAAAACAACGCTCTGCTATGGACTTAGACAGCACGGAAAGCAAGTTTATTTTAGATGAAAATGGAGTTTGTATAGGATTAAAAGCGCGTGAGTCAGGTCCTTCTCAAGAGCTTATAGAAGAATTGATGATATGCGCAAATAGATGCGCGGCTATGTTCTCAGAAGATAACGAACTACCTTTTATTTACAGAGTTCACGGTGAACCATCTCCTAAAAAACTTACAGAGCTTTGTGACGTGCTTAAAGCTTTAGAAATTCCGCATAAAGAGCTATATAAAGAGAATCCAAGTTCAACAGATTTTCAAAAAATACTAGATAATGCACGAGGCACAAAAAATGAGAGTGCTGTTTCTCAAAGAGTGCTAAGAGCTATGGAGAAAGCTAAATATTCGCATATAAAAAGCTACCACTTTGGGCTAGCCTTAAAAGATTATAGCCACTTTACTTCACCTATTAGGAGGTACCCAGATACTAGCATACACAGAATAATTACCGAGTTTTTAAGGAAGAAAGATGCTAATGCCGTGACAAAGAGGTTTAAAAACTTTGTAGAGACTTCAGCTAAAGAGAGTTCTGTTAACGAGCTTAGGGCGGTAAGAGCTCAAAGAGATACTGAAGATTGCTATATGGCTGAATATATGCTTGCACATATAGGCGAAAAATTTGATGGTGTAATTAGTGGTGTAACAAAAAATGGTCTTTTTGTAAGGCTTGAGAACAGCGCAGAAGGTTTTGTGCCTATTGAAAGTTTTAAAAATAATAACTTTTACTTTGACGGTGTAATATCGCATATATGCAAAATTACAGGGCGCAAGCTAAGCCTTGGAGACCCGCTTAACATAATTGTTGCGGCTGCAAGGGTGGCTACAGGATCGGTGGATTTTGCACCAGATGAAGATTAATTAAATGTATAATAAATAACTTTTTCTCATAAATATTATCAATATATTATAGTTTGAGTTAAGGAGTTTTTTATGATTAAAAAAATATTTAAGTCTACATTTATGGGCGTACTTGCATTGCTGGCTGTAAACTTTACCGCTGTATTTACAGGGGTAAGTTTAAGCGTTAATGCTGTTACTTTGAGCATTAGTGCTGTGCTTGGTATGCCAGGAGTGCTTTCTTTACTTGTGTTAGGTTATTTAATTAAATAAAATAGCGTGAAAAGTTATACGCTTATTTGGAAGGAAGTTAAAAATGATATTAAAAAATTTAGAATATTTAAACGACGACTTTAAGTGGGACAAGGCAGATATAGAAATAGAAGACGGAAGAATACTTAAAATTGAGAAATCTATTAGTTATAGCGACGAAGATATGGTAGTAGACTGTGAAGAATTTAAGGCTGTACCCGGATTTATTGACGTGCATACACATGGAAACTCTCTTTGTGATGCAAGCGACGGTACTGCAGAGGGCATACAAGAGATGGCTAGCTTCTTATTGTCTAAAGGTGTTACAAGCTTTTGTCCTACCACAGTTTCACTATCGAAAGAAGACACTGAGAAAGCGCTTTTAAGTATTAAAGAGGCGAAAGAAAAGCAAACAGAGGGTGCGGCTATTTTAGGAGTTCACCTTGAGGGGCCATTCTTTGCAAAAAGCAAAAAAGGAGCTCATACTGAAGAACTTATTATAGACCCTGAGTATGATTTATTTGAGCATTTTCATAAAGTTAGTGGCGAAAACATTAAAATTGTTAGTATAGCGCCAGAGAGACCGGGAGCAGATGAGTTTATTGAGAAAGCAAAAGAGTTTTGCACGGTGTCGTTTGCGCATTCAGCAGCAGATTACGATACAGCAGTAGCTGCTTTTGAAAAGGGGATTACACATGCTACTCATATGTTTAATGCAATGCAAGGGCTTAACCACAGAGACCCTGGTGCAATAGGTGCAATTTTTAACTGTAAAGATGTAAAGGCAGAGATTATTTGCGACGGCAAGCACATTCATTACGGTGTTGTAAAAGCGATGTTTGACTTTATTGGAGACAGGCTTATTGTTATTAGCGACGCTATGAGGCTTAGTGGCATGCCAGATGGATCAATGGGAGAATTAGGAGGTCTTAATGTTGTTGTTGAAGACGGCACAGCAAAGCTAGAAGATGGTACGATTGCAGGCTCTGTTACAAACTTATTTGATGAGTTTAAAAATTTAATTAGCTGGGGTGTACCGCTTGAAGTAGCTATTAAGGCGCTTACAATAAACCCAGCAACAGCAATTAAAATGCAAGATGAAATAGGTAGTATTAAAGTTGGAAAGCGTGCAGACATATTAATTTTAGATGAAGAGCTTAATTTAGCGGCAGTTTATCATTAATTTGATATTAAATGTATTAAAAAAATGTAAAAATTTAATTTTGACTTGAAATTGTAAGTGAAAATGGGTAAAATTACTAATGTGAAAAATATATTTGCAATAAATATTGATTTTTTAGAGTTCTAATTTTAGTATATTATTTTAATAAAGTAAAGGAGTAATAAAATGAGTAAAAAAGTAGCGATAGTTATGGGAAGCGATAGTGACTTTCCTGTATTAGAGCCAGCGGTTAAAAGGCTAAAAGGATGGGGAATTGATGTAGAAGTTAGGGTTATGTCTGCCCATAGAACACCTGACATTGCAGCAGATTTTGCAAAAAACGCAAAAACTAATGGTTTTGGTGTTATTATAGCGGCTGCGGGCAAAGCGGCTCACTTAGGTGGAGTTGTTGCGGCTCACACTACATTACCAGTTATTG